>DATADW010000115.1:0-2900 GCA_036258335.1 Acidimicrobiia bacterium | reverse complement strand
CTCGGCGCCGACGGAGAGCGCCGGGCGCCACCACACCGATGCGGTGGTCTCTCCCGCATCGGTGATCACGGGTCGCTCGCCTCGGCCGGGGTCGCCCTCGGGGCGCCAATCGGGCAGATCGTCCCACTCCGCCGCCGGAGCCCCCACCGCCTCGGCCCTCACCGTCACCACCTCGACCGGGTCGCCGATACGGGAGAACCCGTTGCGCACCCTGTGTTCGTTGTGGAAGCTCTCGATGAGCCGATCCCAACCGTCGCCCAGCGACCACTCGACGGTGGTCTCGTGCGACTGACCGACATAGCGGGCGTCGACCAGGGCGCGCACCGCCCGGCCGGGGCGCCGAACCGCCCGCGCCACCTCTTCCACAGCCCGATTGAGCCGATCGTTGTCCGGTGGGACCAGCAGCACGCTGCGGGCGGCATCGCCCCGGGGCGGGCTGAGGATGAGCCCGACCGCAGAGAAGACGCCGGCATGCGGCGGCACCACCATCCGCTGCATCTCGAGCCGGCGCGCCAAGGCGCTGCCATGGAGCCCTCCGGCGCCCCCGTAGGCAGCGAGCACGGCCCGGCGCGGATCGGCGCCCTCGGCGACGGTGACGGCTCGGACGGCACGCTCCATCTCAGCCTCCACCACGGTGACCATCCCCAACGCCACCTGGATGGCGGACACCCCGATCTCCTCACCGAGTCGGGCGAGGGCGGTCACGGCCAGATCGAAATCGAGCTCGACGTCCCCGGCGAGCTTTCCGCCGGGGGCGAGCCGCCCCAGCATGAGGTTGGCATCGGTGACCGTTGGCTGGTTGCCACCTCTTCCGTACGCCGCCGGTCCGGGGCGGGCACCTGCGCTGTTGGGCCCAACGCGCAGCGCCCCGCCGGGGTCGATCCACCCAATACTCCCACCTCCGGCACCGACGGTGTGGACGGCCACAGCTGGGAACCGGCATGGGTAACCAGCCACTGTGCGCTCGTAGGCGACTGCGGGCCGGCACTCCTCGATCCGGCAGACATCCGACGAGGTACCCCCCATGTCGAATGCGATCAGCGAATCATGTTCGAGCGCTCCGCCTAGGGCCGCGGCGGCCATCACCCCACCCGCCGGCCCGGAGAGAAGGATCGAAGCCGGAAGCCGCGCCGCTTCATCAGCGGCGATGAGACCGCCTGAGCTTCGCATCACCGCCGTCTTGAAGGCGGCGGTGAGACGGTCCAGGTATGCGGACACGATCGGGACCAGATATGCATTGAGCACCGTGGTCGACGTCCGCTCGAACTCGCGGAACTCGGGTGCCACATCACTGCTCAGCGAGATGGCCTGGACACCATGCGCCGCCAGCGCCGCCCCCAGCTCTCGCTCGTGCGACGGGTCGCGATACGAGTAGAGCAGGCTCACCGCCACCGCCTCTGCGCCCGCGGCGGTGAGCCGCTCGAGGAGAGCCTCGGTGGCGGTGAAATCTCCACGGTCCGGAGCCGTCATCCGCAGCCCGCGGGGGACGAGTGGCTCGGGCCGGTCTGCAAATGGGTCGTACAGGGACGGTCGATCCTGTCGACCAATCTCGATCACATCGGTAAAACCGGCGTCGGTGACCAGGGCTGTCGTGACGCCCTTTCGCTCCAACAAGGCATTGGTGGCAACGGTGGTGCCGTGGAGCAATTCGGCGGTCTCGGCGCCGAGCAGGGAAGACCCGTCGACCACTCCGTCGCTCTGGTCGGGCGTAGTCGTGACCTTGGCTGTGTGGAGACGCTCCCCGTCCCAGCGGACCAGGTCGGTGAAGGTACCCCCTACATCCACCCCGAGGATCACACCTGGCTACGATCGTCGAGCGAGCCCATGGCGATCGTCCCCGAGCCCTCCCCCAACCCCAATGCGCTCAAGTTCACCGTCGGCGTGCCGGTGGGGGGACCCACCACCTTTGCCGCCGGCGCCGTCACCGACGACCCCCTGGCCGGAGCCCTGCTCGCCATACCCGGCATCACCAGCATGTTCATGACCGCCGACTTTGTAACGCTCACCAAGGACAACGAGGCCGATTGGGGGAACATCGCCCCACAGGCGGTGGAGATCCTAGAGAGCCACTTCGAAGCTTGACCTCACGGTGGCGGGGCTACGGGTGCCCCATCGCCGTCGAGCCACAAGGTCATCGGCCAGACCGCACCAGCTTCATCCTCCGCCTCGACCACGAGCCTCCACGCGCTCCCCGCCTGCCAGGCGCCCATCAACCGGGGTCCTGTGCCCCATCTCCCCACCAATTCCAGCGCCACAGAACGCAATCGGGCTGGAGGATCGGCTTCGATCAACCGCGCCGCCGCGGCGCGACGGGAGGCCAGTGGAACAGGGGAGGGCAGATCGAGCACCCTCCCCTGGGCATCGACCAGCACCGCCACCGCCTCCACCGGTATACGGCGCCACTCGGCTTCACCATCGCTGACCAGGCGGCGAAACGTCACCTCGACACGGACCGCATCGGACCCGGTTATCGGCTCCACCGCAGTGGCACGGGCCCACTCGACGTACGACGCCGGGCCGGGGCTGTCGTGGGGCAGGGGCGGGAGGGAGAGTCCGCGGGGGAGGAGACGGCGTACGGCTGCTCCGCCGCCGGGCGCTCCGTCATCGGTGAACAACTCCGTTACCAGCCACTCGGCCCCGGCCACGGTGGCGAGCTGCCCTCCTGTTGCCGGAGCGGCGCGCAGGTCGGCCTCCGTCCAGACAAGCTGGTCTGAAGCGGCCACGCTCGTGGTGTCCGACTGGGCTTCGGTCGGCTGCGGGGCACCAGTGGTTGGAGCCGGCCGGCCGACGGTGTCATCGGGGGTAACCGTCACCTCGAGCGAGTCCGGCGCCGGCCGCCAGACGGCACGAGCCGCCACTGCGGCCAGCGCTGCGACCACCAGTGCCCCGGCGATCAGCCA
>DATADW010000114.1:0-14050 GCA_036258335.1 Acidimicrobiia bacterium | reverse complement strand
GCGACCGTCCACGTCTCGACGCTGTGTGCCCATCCCAGCCGATGGAGGTTCAGGTAAGCGTGGCGTATTTCGGGAGTGATCCAGTGATACGCGCCCTCGGGACGGTCGGCGCACCCTTCAACGACCGCTTCGAACGCGGCGTCGACCGTCGTCCTGAACCGGCGGCTCGACTGGCGAAGCGACCTAGTCACATGGAAACGGTCCGGGGCGATAACCGCTCGCGGGTCGGGAGACCACCATGCCAGCCGTCCGTCCCCCTGGCGCATCGGAAAGATCCCGGCGCGATAGGCGGCGACCAGCGTTGCCGGCCCGAGGTCGCCGCCAAACATCACCCTGCCCTCTCCGTCGGCAGTGTCCACCGGCGCGAAGGTGAACCCGTGACCCTCAGGCAGCTCGGGTGGGGGCGGCTGCGCGTCGCTGTCGGCGGGCATGGGTGTCGGTCCAAGGATACGTTTCGGAGGAGAGCGGAGATGGCCGTGGTTTCCGACTGAGCGGCGTCACCCCTCGCGACTCGGCGCCAAAAAGCAGGTCACCTCGCCGAAACACGCCCCCTTGACCTTTGTCTCCGGCTTGTCTTCGGCAGCGCGACGCCGAGCTGTCGGGCTGCGAGTTCGGGGCCGCGGTGGCCCACGCCGCCCAGGATTTCGAAGGTGAGCCCGACATCTCGCATTGCGTCGAGGATGCCGATGACGAAGGCGAGCCGGCCGACGAGGAGAAAGGTGCCGGAGCAGACAACGCCGCCGAGGGTCAAGACCGCGGCGATGAAGCGTCAAGCGGCGCCAGCAGCGCCGGACCGGACAACGCCGCAACAGGGCAGGACCGGGCCAACGAGGCGTCGAGCGGCGCCAGCAGCGTCGGAGCAGACAACGCCGCCGAAGGGCACGACCGGGCCAATGAGGCGTCGAGCGGCGCCAGCAGTGGCCATGGAGCACCACCGGCCGGAACTCCTTAGCCAATGGTTGCGGTGAGTATGTCTCTTGGCCTTGTTACGCCACCTCGAGGACACTTCGGCTAGTAACAACCGCACGGATCGGGCAAATCTGAACCTCTGGGAGAAGTACATCCCGTTGCTCCTCGTCAACGAGGAGGTCGCCGGCTGAACAGCGGGACAGCAAGGAACTGCAGGACCTTCAGCGTCCGTTCTCCGGAGTACTTGAGCGGACCGAGGGAGACAGGAGCGGATCATCATGTTCGTCGAGACCGTTACCCTCCAGGCGAGGTGTGGCATCACTGGACCGATCCTCTTCGGCTGTTTACTGACCCGCCCGTTGCATTGTTTGCCTCAATCGCTTGGGGCAATGACGACGGCACCATCAGTGCGGTCAACGTCTGGGATAATCCATCGGTGGTTGCCGACTTCTTCCTGGAACGTGTCGAGCCGGTGATCGCGGCTGAGGGAAAGCCAGGGTACAAACCGGTCCGTCACGGTGAGCCCGTTGCTTCTTACTTCCGCCAGGCGAGCCACGGCTGACCGAGCGCGGCGACTGTCGGAACCCAGCCCAAAGCTAGAGCAGCATCGACCGGTGACCCATCGACTGGCGGTGATTCACCATGCCCAGGAGGTGACCGGGAACGACCGGTTTCAGCGCCAGCCGAGCGAGGGGGCCACGTGGGTCAGGATGCCCTCGAGAACGTGGGCGTTGTAGTCCACTCCGAGCTGGTTCGGCACTGTCAACAGCAGGGTGTCCGCCGCCTGGATCGCCTCGTCCTTGGCGAGCTGGTCCACTAGCACGTCGGGTTCGGCGGCGTAGGAGCGCCCGAAGATGGCCCTGGTGTTCTCGTCGATCATGCCGACCTGGTCGCTGGACTGGCGGTCGTGGCCGAAGTAGGCCTGGTCCAGGTCGGTGGTCAGGGCGAAGATGCTGCGGCTCACCGACACCCGGGGCTGGCGGGTGTGACCGGCCTCCTGCCAGGCCTGGCGATAGGCCTCGATCTGTTTGCGCTGCTGGACATGCAGCGGCTCGCCCGACTCATCGAACTTGAGCGTGGATGACTGCAGGTTCATGCCCAGCCGGGCCGCCCAAACCCCGGTGGCGTTCGAGCCCGACCCCCACCAGATACGGTCCCGCAGCCCCTCGGAGTGCGGCTCGATCCGCAGCAGGCCGGGCGGGTTGGCGAACATGGGCTGGGGGTTCGGCTCGGCGAAACCGCGGCCCTCCAGCACCTCGAGTACCAACTCGGTGCGTTTGCGAGCCATGTCGGCGTCGGTGTCGCCCTCCGCCGGCTGGTAGCCGAAGTAGCGCCAGCCGTCCACCACCTGCTCGGGAGACCCGCGGCTGATGCCGAGCTGGAGGCGCCCGCCCGAGATCACGTCGGCGGCGCCGGCATCCTCGACGAAATACATGGGGTTCTCATAGCGCATGTCGATGACAGCGGTGCCGATCTCGATCCGCGACGTCTTCGCCCCCACCGCCGCCAGCAGGGGGAACGGCGAGCCGAGCTGGCGGGCGAAGTGATGCACACGGAAGTAGGCGCCGTCGGCGCCCAGCTCCTCGGCGGCGACCGCCAGTTCGATCGACTGCAAGAGGGCGTCGGAAGCCGAGCGCGTCTGCGAGCCGGTAACGGGGGCCCAGTGGCCGAAGGACAGGAATCCGATCTTCTTCACGCTTTCGTCAACCTCCCCGGGAACGAATGATTCCGAAACCGCCCGGTCGAGGAGGTCCGGTCGCCGCCGAGATCGATACTCCACCGAAGAGCTTTGCTCTGTTCTCCTCCTCGCCCCGAGGAGGAGACGAGCTGGAATCGGGTTATGCATACAGTGGACCCGAGAACCGAAGAAGTTAAAGGCGATGCAGGATCCAGGCGTGCTGTCCCGAATCGGAGAGTTGGTGGATCAGGATAAGCAGCTACGCACCAGCGATGGTCGGTCGCCGCCCGTAAAGCAGGACGTCGAACGCCTAGAGATCTCGATCGAGCTCGATCAGTGCTGGGACCTCCTCAACCAGAGGCGCGCCCTGCGCGAGTTCGGCTCGGATCCCGGCCAGGCCCGGATTCGGGACGAAGACACGGTCGAGCACTATGAGCAGTAGCCGGATGCCCGAATCCGAGGCCGGCCTCACCCAGGGACGCTGGCCGGAGGTGGCGGTCAAGGAGTGGGAGCCAACGAGAGACACCCTGCACCTCTGGTCCCAGATCGTGGGGAAGGTGCGCCTGCGACATGCGCCCCCTCTCAACCACTGGTGGCATGTAGCCCTCTACGTAACGTCACGCGGCCTCGCTGGTGCCGCATGCCTCGGGCGGCTTCGAGATCGATTTCGACTTCCTCGACGACCGGGTCCGGATCCGACATGTCGACGGCCGCCAAAGGGTGGTACGACTCGAACCCAGGTCGGTAGCCGACTTCTATGACGAGACGGTCGCCCGGCTGTACGAGTTGGGCATCGAGGGCCCCGCCTACGCTCGGCCGGTCGAACTAGAGGACAACACCCCGTTTCCCGACGATCATCATCATGCCGACTACGACCCGGCCGCCGTAAAGAGGTTCTTCCGGTCCTGGTCCATGCCCACCGGGTGCTGTCCGGTTGCGCTCACGCTTCGCGGGTAAGGCGAGCCCGGTCCACTTCTTCTGGGGATCGTTCGACCTTTCTGTCACCTTCTTCTCAGGTCGCGCCGCGCCTCTCCACCCCGGAGGGATGGTCAACTGCCCCGACTGGGTCATGCATGAGGCCTATTCGCGTGAGGTGAGCAGTGCCGGATACTGGCCGGGGGGAGCAGAAGAGGGGATTTTCTACGCCTATGCCTACCCTGAACCCACCGACTATCGGCTCCAACCGGTCGGTCCAGACGCCGAGTTTTCGACCGGCCTGGGCGAGTACATCCTTCCCTACCGGGCCGTTCGCATGGCCGAAGGTCCCGACGCTGTGCTCGATCGTTTCCTCACCAGCACCTACGCCGCTGCCGCTGTGCAGGGCGGCTGGGGCGTAGACTTGCTGTCGAGATCGGAGAGCGCGTCTCCACCGTGGAGCCTTGCCCAGACGATCCGAGAGAGCCGACCGGCCCAATGATGCCGCTAGTGGCCGGTCGCCATTTCGACCCGGTCGTACACCGGGTCGGGACCCTCACCGAGGTATTCGACCCAGGCCCGTTTCACGCACCGATAGTGGGTGGCTGCCTCGACCAGGTCCATGAAGTTGGCGAGGTTGGCGTCAAAGCGGTCCTGGAGCACCGAATCGGCGATCCGTCCGTTGCTGAACGCCTGATGCGCCCGGGCCAGCGAAAACATGTCCGGATAGATCCTGGCGCCCAGATGCTCGAAGGGAACTCTGAGCGCCCATAGGCCGCGGTTGCCACCCGCCATCGATGGGGAGGCGGACAGCAACAGCCCATGGCGCTCGTTGAAGGGCTGAGGCCGGGCCCGCGACACCCAATCGATGACGTTCTTGAGCGTTCCGGGCATGGAGCCGTTGTACTCCGGCGATGAGACGACGAAGCCGTCGGACGCGTCTAGTCGTTCCCTGAGGTTCTGGGCGCCGGGCGGCAGGCCGACCTTAGTTTCGTCGTCGGCATCGAACGACGGTGAGTCGAACTCCTCCATCGACGCCAGATCGGCGCTCCGCCGTTGGCTGCGATCGTCTCGACGGCGAGTTCGGCCAGCTTCGTATTGAGGGACCCCGTTCTCATCGATGCGGAAAAGACCAGGAGCCGGATCGGCTCACGAGCCGGTGTCGTCATCTTGTCACCTCGTTCGGGTTTGGGGCCGGGGCCGATGAGGATCGAACGACCCAACCTATTCACCCTGGGTGAACAGAGGCGGATCAGAAGGCGTCGCCGGCGATCCCGCGGCAGCTCCGCCCGCTGTGAGCACTCCGACCGGTTCAGTTGGCGGTGTATCCGCCGTCCACCACGAACTCGGCACCGGTGACGAAGGAGGCCTCGTCGCTCGCCAGGAAGATGATGACCGCGGCGATCTCCTCGGGTTGGGCGAGGCCCCATCGGGGTTATGTTCGCCAGCAAAGTCGGGGTCGGTGTCGCCGAGGATCGGCGTCTCCACGAACCCGGGATGGACCGAATTCACCCTGACACCCTCCTTGGCCCAACCCAATGCCGTGCTCTTGGTGAGAGCAGGCGCACCCCACCCTTATCGGTGTGATAGGCCGGTGAGGTCCCGAACCCGCCCACGATGCCGAACCTGGTCGAATAATGGGTCTGCGACAAGGGAGCCGATAGTTGGATTGGAGCGGTTGGGCAACCTTCGGGGTGGTGGCCACGGTGGTCCTCACAGCGGTCATTGTCGCGGCTCAGCTGGCCGGACTCACCCGCCTCGACATCCCCCTAATGCTGGGCACCCTTCTCACCCGGGACCCGGATCGAGCCAGGTTCTTCGGGTTCTTCCTCCATCTGACCATGGGCCAGTTCTTCGCCCTGTTCTACGCCGCCGGCTTCACCGAACTGGGGGTCTCCACCTGGTGGCTGGGGGCAACGTTCGGTGTAGTGCACGCCGCGGTGGCCGGTGCCGTGCTGTTGCCCCTGCTTTCCACTATTCATCCCCGGATGGCCACCGAACGGGCCGGACCGACCTCGACCACCATCCTCGAGCCTCCGGGTCTGTTGGCGCTCAACTACGGGTGGAGCACACCGCTGGTCATGGTCGCCGCCCACGCCGTCTACGGGGCGGTCCTGGGTCTGCTCCTCCAGGTGCCGTGAAATCGCAACGGAGAGTCCCCATCGGCGACTACGGGCTCATCGGCGATACCCGAACCGCGGCCTTGGTCGGCACCGACGGCAGCATCGACTGGATGTGCCTGCCCCGCTTCGACTCACCACCCATCTTCGGCCGGCTCGTCGGTGGGGACGAGGCAGGGTGTTTCATGATCGGCCCCGACGAGCCCGCCACCCTCGTCGACAGTCGCTATAGAGGTGACACGACAACGCTGGAGCGGACGTGGGCAGTCGACGGCGGCCGTCTCGTCCTCGCCGACTCGATGGTGGGAGAAGTCGCGGGAAGCATGCTCCCCGTCAACATGCTGGTGCGGCGCATCTCCATCCAGGGGCGGCCTATCCAGATCAGAGTCAAACTCGCTCCCCGCTTCGGCTACGACAGGCGACCGGCTCGACGGATTCGACGCCATCAAGGCACCCTGATCATCGATCACGGCGACCTCTCCCTCGCAGTGACCAGCGACGCTCCCGAGCTGCTGGCTCCGGACCGCCCCACCATCATGGAAGTCACACCCGGTCAGCCCGTGACCGTGGTCATGTCCGCGGCATACCGTCGCCCGCTCTTCTTGGTGCCTCCATCGGTAGCCGCCGAGGAAGCAGGTCGAGACGAGACCCGATGGCAACGCTGGGCCGACACTCTCATCACCGGACCCCACCACCGCCGGATCCTGATCCGCAGCCTCATCACCCTCAAGCTCCTCACCTACTCGCCCTCGGGAGCTCCCGTCGCCGCCCCGACCACTTCCCTCCCCGAAGCGGTCGGTGGCCGCCGCAATTGGGACTACCGGTACGCCTGGCCTAGAGACGCATCCATGGGGATCAACTCCTTCCTCGCCGCCGGGAAGGATCGGGAAGCCCTCGGGTTTCTCGCCTGGCTCCTCCACGCCAGCCGCCTCGACCGCCCGAGGCTCCCCGCCATGTTCACCCTCGACGGCCGGCCCGTACCCCACGAACGGGAGCTGGCCGAGTGGCCGGGCTACGCCGACAGCAGACCGGTGCGTGTCGGCAACGGAGCCCGAGCCCAACACCAGCTGGACGGTTACGGGTGGGTACTCGACGCTGCCTGGCAGCTGACCCGAACAGGTCATCGCCTCGACACCGAGTCTTGGCGAACGATGCGAGCGTTCACCAACCACGTCACCCGAACCTGGATGGCGCCCGACGCCGGGATCTGGGAACGCCGGGACCGTCCCCTTCATCACGTTCACTCCAAACTCATGGCATGGTTGGCCTTGGACCGCGCGCTGCGGATCGCCGGAAAGCGAGGCGGCACCCCACGCAGGCTTCCTCAATGGCGCGACACGGTCGAAATCCTCGGTCACCAGGTCAGAAGCCGCGGCTTCAATCCCGATATAGGTTCTTACACGGCCGCCTACGGATCAGACGACCTCGACGCTGCCCTGCTTCTCGTCCCCTGGATCGGTATCGAACCCCACGACTCACCACGGATCGTCAGCACCATTAAGGCGATCCGAGAGCGCCTGGGGGCTGGCGGTCCGCTCCTGTATCGATACCGCAACGCCGACGGACTCACCGGGGACGAAGGCGCCTTCCTTCCGTGTTCCTTCTGGCTCGTCCATGCCCTAGTTCGGACGGGCCAGCGTTCACAAGCAGAAGCCGTATTCGAAGACCTTCTGGATCTCGGCACCGCCCTAGGCCTATACGCAGAAGAGATAGATCCCAGCAATCTCCAACACCTAGGCAACTATCCGCAAGCCTTGACCCACTCGGCCCTGCTCCAAGCGGCATCCGCACTCAACAGCTAGCCCGAGCGCCCGGCTCGCCGGCTTCCCTTTACTCGTGACCAGCTCGCCAACCCAAAGAACATCCCTCCTCGTAGCACCCTTCGCCTTTCCCCCGACAGCTAGGAAGGAGGCGGGGATGAAGCCATGTAGCTCCCAAGGGTGAACGCTGGTATGCGGTGGCGGTGTCGAGCCCGAGACCGGGAAGGAACGTGCGGTTCCTTGGGGGAGACGGGTAGGTGACCGTGGATTCAGAGCTGGTGTTTCGCGTACATCGGTCGGTGGCCGACCGACCGTCCGACCGACTCTGCCCTTCCGGCGACGGACCATGAACCACACGCACGAATCCGGTGGGGTTCAGTCCCGAGTTCCTCGGGTACGATATCGTCATGAATGATCGCTCGGATCAACCGGTCACCGGAGCCCCGATCCCCCCAGTCGACGCCGACGCTGCAGCCACACCCCCAGATGAACTCGAGGTCAGTCAACCCGCACCGCCCGACCGGGTGGTGGAGCGGGTGCCCACCGGGACTGGTCTGCGCTGGGGGCTGATCCTCGGGATCATCCTGTCCATCCCGCTCATCGTGTTCCTCGCCCAGAACACCCAGTCGGTCACCATCAACTTCCTGACTTGGACCGGCCAAATCCCGCTGGTCGCGGTGCTCGGAGCGACCGTGATCCTCACCATCGTGATCGACGAGCTGATCGGGCTGGCGGTTCGGTCGCGGCGGAGGAAGTCCATCGTCGAACACCAGGAGCTGCAACGGCTCCGCTCCGCTCCGCCGCGCTGACCCGCTTAGACGCCCGGGGTATCCCATGGTGGTCAAGGTGACACCGGCCGGCTTGTCGGCAGCCAGCAGGAGAGCGTCGGGACCCGAGTCAGTTCCAGGAGGCCTTGCCGAATTGCCGATGCGATCGGTGGACGGTGCGAACCAAATTCCCAGGTCGTTGTAGACGCGGGTCCTCAGATGCTGGCGGGGCCGCCGCCCGACAGCCGCTGTTGGCGGGGACACTGAAGCTCCCCAGCAGACCCTGGCCCGCATCGTCGCTGGAGAGGACGATCCAGTCGATCGCCGGCTGCAAGAGCACCGCATCCAAACTCGCCTCACCCATCACCCCGGCGAAGGTGCACGCAGAAGCGTCGGCTCCCGCAAGCAGGATGGCAATGGTGTTCGACTCGCGATCCCGAGGTATCTGGATGCACGGGGATCGGCGCCCTTGAACTGTCTGTTATCGAGCTGGTTCTCAGATCAGCAGCGCGTCGAGTGCCGCGGTGAAGCGGCTCCCGGATGGAGCCGCTTCCTTGTGCCGGGGAGCCGGCTGTTTACGCGGCGACGGTGCTCGCCGTGAGGGCCGGCATCTCTTCTCCTGGGAGTGTGATCTCGACCTTGCGGGGTTTGGCTTCTTCGGCCACGGGGATGGTCACCGTGAGCACGCCGTTCTCGTATGCGGCGGTGATGTGCTCGCGGTCCAGGCTCTCCCCGAGGAACAGGTGACGGCTGAAGTCACCTTGGGCCCGCTCCGTCATCTGGATCTGATCGCCCTCGGCTGGCACCCAGGTGCGCGCCGCTCGCACGGTGAGGACATCCTTCTCGACGGTGAGCTCTATGGAGCCGGCATCGGCGCCGGGAACGTCGAGAAGCACCTTGAACTCGTCGCCCCGACGGTAGGCGTCCACCGGGATCTGCCGGATCCGGCGCTGGCTGAGCAGCTCCTCGGTGACCCGGTCGTACTCGCGCAGTGTTTCGAATCGCATCAACATGGCTTGGTCCCTTCGGTTGACCATCGAGTGCCGGCGGTCAGCGACCGTTCAGCCTCGATGGCCTGAACGCATCATAACCCAGTCACAGACAACTAGCAAATTATTGCCTGAAAATGTGGACTATGATGCTGGGCATGGCGAACTGGAGCTTTCTCACCAACCATGCCCGGGTTCTGCTCTGCATCGCCCACGACCCCGGGGTGCGCCTGCGCGACATCGCCACCACCCTAGGAATCACCGAGCGCAGCGCCTACGGCATCGTCACCGACCTCACCGAAGGCGGCTACATCGTCAAGGAAAGGGAGGAGAAGGACGGCCGTAGAAACCGCTACCAGATCCAGACACATCTCCCGCTGCGAGAAGCCATCAGCCGGGAACGCACCATCGGCGAGGTGCTGGACCTCCTCGTCGACACCAACACTCTCACCGGAGGACGAGGAGGGCGTGGCTGACACTCCGGGAAGAGAATCCTCCAAGCCCTCCCCCGGCCTAAAAGAAGTTCGATGTCGGGGGGACAAGTCGGCAGCGGGGTGGCCACGTATCCACCGACGATGCGGTGGCGCCGCGAACCCATTCCGCTGGACGGCGTGGCGCACAGGGTGTCGGCTTGCGCGCCGCCTCGGCTCATTCACGGGACTCGAGATTGGGCGTACACAACAGCCGCCGCGGGGTCGCCGCCCAAGGCACTCTCAGGGGATGAACGCAAAATTCTGTTGGTCGCCGCGCCTTGACCGACGGCGCGAAAACACAGATAACAACGAGAGAGACCCTGTGACCAGGGCGTCTCTTCGGTGGAGGTGAGGGGGATTTGAACCCCTGGCTTCTTCCGTGCGAGAGAGGACCAGCGCGATCCCGTGACCAGGGAAAGAGCCGGAAGCGGCGCTGATCTGGGGAAACATGCTCTCAACATCTCGCATCATTTCGCACTGTCTCTCAACCTCTTGCGGCCCAAGGCGGCCCAAGAACGAGAATTGGTCTCAGTCTCCCAACCGTCTCCCCGCGCCAGAGGCCGCTGCACGCTGGGAGCTGCAGTCACTCGGTACTTCGCACCCGTCACCACGTCGGGCAGCTTCAAAATCGGGGCCGAGGTTCCCAGCGGGAGCATTGTCGAGGTAACGGCCACGAGGGCTCCTTTCGAGGGGAGGGCCCAGTAGTACGCCCGCCTTCCTCTATTCCATTCCGCCTGGCTGGCGCCCGGCTCCCGGTACTCAGTCAAGCCAGAACGGATCGGGGTCAACCCGCCGCCCCCTCCTCATCGGCGCGGCGCGCAACTGCCTCCGCTAGCCGCAGGAACTCCATGGGGAGCGGGAAGATCAACGTCGAGTTCTTCTCGGCCGCCACCTCGATCATCGTCGACAGGGTCCTCAGCTGCAGTGCCGCGGGATGCTCCTCCAGGATGCTCGCCGCCCGCCCGAGCTGCTCAGCGGCCTCGTGCTCGCCCTGGGCGTGAATCACCTTGGCCCGCCGTTCCCGCTCCGCCTCCGCCTGCCGCGCCATGGCGCGGCGCATGGTGTCGGGCAGCTCGACGTCCTTGATCTCCACGATGGTTACCTTGACCCCCCACGGGTGGCTCAGCTCGTCGATGACCTGCTGCAGCTGCTGGTTGATCTCGTCGCGGCTGGTCAGGAGCTCGTCGAGATGTCCCTGACCGACGATGGACCGCAGCGTGGTCTGGGCGATCTGCAGCGTGCCGAACCTGTAGTCCTCGATGGACACCACCGACTTCACCGGGTCGACCACGTTGAAGAAGGTCACTGCGTTGACCCGCACCGTGACGTTGTCGCGGGTGATGATGTCCTGGGCCGGGACGTCGAGGGTTGTGGTCCTGAGGCTGACCCGAACCATACGGTCGACCACCGGGATGATGACGAACAGCCCGGGCCCCTTGGCGCCGATCACCCGGCCGAGGCGGAAGATCACCCCGCGCTCGTACTCGGGCACGACCTTGATGGCAGCGCCGAGGATCAGCGCAGCCACCCCCACCACCAGGACGATGCCGATCACCGATTCGAGGCTCATGAGCTGGACTCCTCCGGTTCGACGACGAGGTTCAGTCCGTCCACCCCTACCACCCGGGCCGCTGTCCCCACGTGCAGCGGGGCGCCGCGGCTCTCCACCGTCCACCAAGCTCCCTCGAAGTGGGCCCACCCCCGGTTGCCGCGAGCGCTGCGGATCGTCAGCGTCCGCCCCAGGTATGACTCGGAGCCGCTCACCACCGGTAGCCGCCGGGCCCGTAGGCCCACCCGGCCGGCGACGATCGCCGCCACGACCAGCACCGCGGCCGCCGGCACCAACACCCACGGGGTCACCCCGAGCGACCCCTCGAAGAGGAAGATCCCGCCGATGACGAGGGCGATGCCTCCCCCGACTGCGAGGACCCCGATCCCGGGGACGAAGAGCTCGGCAACCAGCAGCCCGATGCCGAGCAGCACCAGCGCCGCCCCGGCCAGGTTTACCGGGAGCACCGACAACGAGAACAGCGCCAGCACCAGCAAGACGACCCCGACGGCACCACCCAGCCCGGTCCCCGGCGTCGACAGCTCGTAGAGGATCGCCAGGGTCCCGATCGAGAGGAAGAGAAAGGCCAGGGTGGGGTCGGCAAGCCAGGAGAGCAGCCCTCGGAAGAACCCGATCTGGTGCTCCTCGACCACGGCACCGGCGGTGTCGAGCACCACATCGGCGTCGTTCACCTCGACCACCCGTCCGTCGAGCTGCTCCAGCAGGTCGGTCCGGCTTGCGGCCAACAGGTCGACCACCCCCCGCTCCAGCGCCTCGGTGTCGGTGATCGAGGTTCCCCGACGCACCATCTCTTCGGCGAACTCGGCATCGCGGCCGCGCTGTTGGGCGATGGCGATGGCGTATGAGGCGGCGTCGTTGATGATCTTGTCGGTGACCTCGGCGCCTTGCGGGTCGACCGGGGTGGCGGCGCCGATCGTGGTTCCCGGCGCCATGGCCGCCACATGCGCCGCCTGGGTGACGATCGCTCCCGCCGAGGCTGCCCTGGCACCCGAAGGCGACACGTACACCACCACCGGCAACGGGGAATTGAGGAAACTCTGCACGATCTGTCGCATCGAGGTGTCGAGCCCACCCGGTGTGTCGAGCTCCACCAGCAGCATCCCGGCGCCGCCGCTCTCCGCCTGTGCCAGGGCGTCGGCGAGTTCGTTGGCGACCACCGGGGTGATGGGTCCCGCGACCCGGGCCACCAGCACCGACGGCCCCTCTTGGGCCAGAGCCGGGACGGCGACGAGGAGCAGCCCCACCATCGCCACCACCCTGGCCGCGACCCGCCGGGTCATTCTGTGAGTATGGCTGAGGGAAACCACTAGTTCGATGGCGAAGTCTGGAACTGACGGACATTGCTTGCATCTCGGGCTCTCCGGATGGGACGAGGAGAGCGATGACCGAGAGAGAACAGCAGCGGTTGGTGAACCATCGTCTGGCGGTGCTTCGCCACGCCGAGGAGGTGACCGGCAACGTGGCCCACACCTGCCGCTACTTCGGGATCAGCCGGCCGACCTTCTACACCTGGCTGTGCCGCTACCAAGAGAAGGGCGCCGAGGGGCTTCGTGACCGGTCGAGCCGTCCCCACCACAGCCAAAACGCCACCTCAGCCGAGGTGGTGGGCAAGATCCTCTACCTCCGCCAGAACTACCACTTCGGGCCGGGCCGAAAAGCCCGTGACCAGGCCCTTTCGGTGGAGGTGATGGGATTTGAACCCCTGACTTCTTCCGTGCGAGAGCAGAACCGCCCGACCCCCTGACCATGGGGAAAACAATCAGAAAGGGTCGCTGGGTCACGGCAAATGTGTTCTCAACGTCTCGCATCATTTCGCATTGTTTCTTGACCTCTCGCGGCCCAAACGCGGCCCAAGAATGAGAACCGTCTCATCCGTGACACCGCTTGCACCCGAATCCGTTCTCGGAACCGTGCGCCGGCCTCTGCCCGACTAGCGCTCGCTTCGCAGCTCCGGCGAGCCGATGGCGAGGGCCACGGTCGCTGAGGATGACATCAACACCGCCGCGGCGGTGGCGTCCGACCAGATGGGGAAGAGGCACGATCCGTCTCCAGCGATGGGTGAGGGAGCAGCACTAGGCGGCCTCACGTTCGAAGCGGCGTGTAAGCGAAGTCGCGGACCCCGGTGTCACCCGGCGGTGAAGTCGACTTCGGTGAGGGTTTGGTTGCCGCTAACTTCGATGGCGAGCACCTCCACTTTGTACTCGGTTCCCGGTTCGAGGAACTGGCGTGGGATGCGCACCCGAGTGGCGGTGGCGGGCAGGTCGGCGGAGAAGACCCGGAGCGGATCCTCTCGCTCGACTAGCACCTGGTAGCCGACCATATCGATCCCGTCGGGCTTGGTGACCGGCTTCCAGCGAACCACCAACCGATCGGAGTCGACAGTTGCGCCGGACCTCGGGGAGACGATCACCGGTCCCGCGGGGAAGTCGTGGGTGAGGGTGTCGCTGCCGACCATCCGCTCCCCGGAGATCGAAGTGGCCTCGAAGCGGTACTCGCCTTCGGGGAACAGCTTCTTGAACTCCTCGAGCGGGAACTCGGTGAATGGCGGTTCGCTTGACTCTGAGAACAGTTCGGTGAGCCCGTACTGCGTGAGATTGCCTCGGGTCCGCACGTCGAACAGTTTGCGCCCGTCGGGGCGGTACACGGTGACCCTCTTCCAGGCTTCCCCATCTAGGAACGGTTGCAAGCCGGCGTCTCCGTCGGTGGCGTTGATCTCGACGATCACGCTGGCGGCGGTGAGCGGGATCGGGTCGGGCTGAGGTGCTGTAGCCGCCACCAGCGGGACCGTGGCTATCAGCAGCCCTCCGGTAATCCAGATCGATCGTTTCATTTTCGAGATCTCCTGTTCTTCATCGATGTGGCATTGCAT
>DATADW010000113.1:0-3340 GCA_036258335.1 Acidimicrobiia bacterium | reverse complement strand
ACCTGACCTGCGTGGAAGGCGCTCTGGGGCAGACTTGGTCGGAGCTGGGGGGGAGCGACAGTTGGGGGATCTTCAAGCTCGGGTTGGCCGATGCAACGCTCACCGAGGCCGGCTTTGCTGGGTGGAGCACCTTGGCTGGAGACGGGACGCCCGACGGGCTGGCGGACAGCCTGCGCCTCGTTGCCGCCGACGATGGCCGGCTGATGGCCGACATGGTGCTCTTCGGGCCGAGCCGCGCCGATGCCGCGGTGACCACCGAGGTGGCTATCGCCTCGCAACTGGCCAACGCACCCGGTCGTGGCGGCCGCTTGGTGGTCACCTACCCCGACCCCGCCCCGTGGGTGAGCTACGTGGTGGCACCCGGGGAAGGGTCCGACGCACAGCGAACCGCTGAGCGTCTGCTCGAACCCGATATCGCCGCGTTGCTCGGGCCAGCCGGGCTTCGATCGCCCAGCGGCGAGCCTGGTGAGCTTCCCGAAGGACTCGGGCAGCCAGGCGCTCAGTCGCCCCCACTCGACGACGCCACAAGGCAGGCGCTTCTCGACAGTTGGTCGGACCTGACACAATGACTGCGCAATGAGGAGATTCACCCTTTCCCTTGTCGCCCTCCTGCTCATGGGCGCCTGTACCGCCGGTTCCAGCGACACAACCATCTCGGGGGGCCCGGGCCCGACAGTCGCCGCCGGCTGCGTCGAGGTCCCGGTCGCCACCTCACCGGAGAAGTTCACCCTTCTCACCGATCTCGCCGCCGAGTTCAACGCGACAGGGTTCGAGGTGGACGGGACGTGTGTGTCCGTCACCGTGTACCGGGTCTCGTCGGGTGTAGCGGCGAACCTCCTGTCGGCCGGGTGGCCTGAGGGCATCCCCGAAGGACCGCCCCCCGTGTTGTGGAGCCCCGCCGCCTCGAGTTGGGGTTCGATCGTCAACCAGAGGCTGAGCGAGGCGGGCGAAGAACCAATCGCCAACGATTTCGAGCGGATCATGCTCACCCCGCTGGTCCTTGGGATGCCCCGCCCGATGGCGGAGGCGCTCGGCTGGCCCGAGGCCGAGATTGGATGGGGAGACGTCCTCGAGCTGTCTAGAGACCCCGATGGCTGGGGTGCGTTCGGCCACCCGGAGTGGGGGCCATTCCGTCTCGGTAAGACCAATCCCAACTTCTCGACGTCGGGTCTGTCGGCCACGGTCGCCACCTTCTACGGCGCCACCGGAAAGACATCGGGGCTCACACTGGATGACGTTGGGTCGACCCAGGTGAGGGAGTTCGTCACCGGGGTCGAAGAGTCGGTTGTCCACTACGGGGACACCACTCTCACTTTCCTCGACAACATGCTTCGCGAGGATCTGGCCGGGAGACCCCTGAGCTATGTATCGGCGGTGGCCGTCGAGGAGGTCAGCATCCTCGCCTACAACCGCGGCGATCCAGCAGACACCGGGGACGAGGGCCTCCAGCCGCCGAATGTGCCACTGGTGGCGGTGTATCCCAAGGAAGGGACTCTCTTCTCTGACAACCCGGCATACGTGCTCGACGCTCCCTGGGTCGACGAGGTGCAGCGCGAGGCGGCGCTCGCCTTCCGACAATCAGTTGTGGACGACCCGGAGAACCAAGCGAAGGTGCTCGAGTTTGGCTTCCGTCCAGGGAATCCCGCTGTTCCCGTGGGCGATCCGATCAACAGCGCCAACGGTCTCAACCCGTCGCAGCCCGAGACAGAGCTCGAGCTTCCCGCACCCGAGGTGCTGGTCGGCCTGATCGACAGCTGGGAGCAATACCGCAAGAGGGCGCGGGTCATCATGCTCCTCGACGTGAGCGGCTCGATGGGCGACCTCGGGGGTGAGGGGTTCACCAAGCTCGATCTGGCAAAAGAAGCGGTCCTCGGGAGCCTTGACGAGTTCCAGCCGCAGGATGAGGTGGGACTCTGGGTTTTCTCCACCTTCCTCGACGGGGAGCGTGACTACATCGAACTGGTCCCTCCTGGGCCGCTGCGCGACACGCGGAGTGATATCGAGCAATCGGTGCAATCGCTCATTGCGGATGGCGGGACGGGGCTGTACGACTCCACCGCGGCGACGGTGCAGGCGGTGCGTGACGGGCTCGACCCGAGCAAGATCAACGCCGTGGTCCTCCTCAGCGACGGGATGTGCGAGGACGACCCGCCCGGATGCGAACTCGATCCGCTTCTCCAGTTCCTCGGGTCGAGCGAGCGCGAGACGGTGAGGGTCTTTCCTGTCGCATACGGCGAGGACGCCGATGTGGAAGCACTTCAGGCGATCGCCGACGCCACGTCGGCCCGCCTCTACCTGGCCACCGACCCGCTCACCATCGAGCGCGTCTTCCAGTCGGTCATCTCGAACTTTTGAGCGAGCGATTCTCCACCGTCTTCCGCAACGACCCCCGGGTACGCCGGGGCAGGATCCTGGCCAAGGCGACCGTCTCACCCACCGGCCTGGTCACCGGGGGAGCGCTGGCTGCGCTCGGGCTGCTGACCGGCATCGTGACGCTGCCGTGGGCGATCGCCGCCGGGGTCGCGGCGTGGATCACCTCGGTGATCCTCCATCTCCGTGACCCCAAGCTGGTCGGCTCGCTGTTGGCACCCCAGTTCGACCGCGACCTCACCGTGCTCGACGAGGAGCACCTCCGCTATATGGCCTCAGCTCTGGCGGCACGCGACCGACTGGGAGAAGCGACGAGCGACCTGCCCGGCGACACCGGGATCGCCGGGATGAAGGTCCGGGTTGACGACGTTTGCCGTCAGCTCTACGACTCGGTGCTGTGGTCGCAGAAGGCGGACGAGTTCCTCCACACGGTTGGCGCCCAGGGACTCGACCAGCGTCTCGAGGCGATCGACCCCGGCTCGGCGGTGGCCGCCGAACTGCGCGAGCAGCTGGAAGTGGTGGAGACGGTGAGGACGCGGCGCAACGAAACGTTGGCCCAGGTGGCGACAACGATCACCGGGATCGACACCCTGGCCGTCAAGACCGCAGGTCTGGCGCTGGGCGCACCGGGGAGCGGCGCCGAGCAGCGGGCATCCGATCAGGTCAAGGTGCTCAGAGAGGACCTGGACAGCTATCTCGACGGATTGGTCGAGATCGAGCGCAGCCTACGGGAGTCACTTCCCGCCGGGTGATACCCCGCAGCGCAGACCAACGCCGACAAACATGGGTGCGCATACCTGACCGAGGAGTGGATCGAGGGGGAGCGTCCTGTCTTCGACCTGGTGCAGGAGGCCGGGATCGTACCCGAGGACGCCGAGTTCCCCCGGCACGAGCCAATGGAGCCGCCCGATGATTCTCCGTGCCCCGAAGGCACCTGACAGCTCGGTGCGGGAAGTCGATTTCGGGGACC
>DATADW010000112.1:0-6563 GCA_036258335.1 Acidimicrobiia bacterium | reverse complement strand
TGGTCATGGCTGGGCGCGGCCCTTCAGGCCACCTCCCTGCCCTTCGGGGTCGTCAATGCCCCCGGGCAGCGGTACCACCCGGTGATAGTGGCTCAGGCCATCGCCACGCTCGCCGAGATGTTCCCCGGTCGGTTCTGGGCGGCGCTCGGTTCGGGCGAGGCGATCAACGAGCACGTCACGGGCGACCCCTGGATGACCAAGCCGCTGCGCGATCAACGGCTGCTGGAGTGTGTCTCGGTGATTCGCCGTCTGCTCCGTGGAGAAGAGGTGGACCACGTCGGTCTTGTCGAGGTCGACCGGGCACGGGTTTGGAGCCTGCCAGCCAAGCTGCCCGATCTGGTCGGTGCAGCCGTCAGCGCCGCCACCGCCAAGAGCGTCGGCAGTTGGGCGGACGGTCTGATCACGGTGCTCCAACCGACCGACGACCTCAAGCGGGTTCTCGACGCGTTCCGGGGCGGTGGCGGAGAGGGGAAGCCGGCCTACCTCCAAGTACACCTTTCGTGGGCTGAATCCGAGGCCGATGCCCTTCACGTCGCCCACGAGCAATGGGCCACGAACACTTTCGGCGCCGCGCTTTCATGGGAGCTTGAGACACCGGCACAGTTCGACGAAGCCGCCCGGTTCGTTCGTCCCGAGGACGTGACCCGGAGCATCCTCGTCTCCTGCGACCTCGGCCGCCATGCCGCCTGGCTCACCGAGTTGTGCGACCTCGGGTTCGACGGCCTCTATCTCCACCAGGTCGGACCTGACCAGGAGCGGTTTGTCGAGACCTTCGGTGACCACGTGCTCGACGAGGTGGCGCGATGAGCCGCGCCCAGATGAGCGACCTGTGGTGGAAGAACGCTGTCATCTATTGCCTGGACATCGAGACCTTCTACGACAGCAACGGCGACGGGTGGGGCGACTTGACCGGTCTGATCGAGCGAATCGAATACCTCGCCGATCTCGGGGTCACCTGTCTCTGGTTGATGCCCTTCTACCCATCGCCCGGCCGCGACGATGGGTACGACATCGCCGACTTCTATGGAGTGGACACGTCGTTGGGGACGCTGGGGGACTTCGTCGTCCTCATCCGCACCGCCAAGGACAGGGGGCTCCGGGTCATCATCGACCTGGTGGTGAATCACACTTCCGATCGCCATCCCTGGTTCAGGCAAGCCCGCGCCAGCCGGTCTTCGCCTTTTCGCGATTACTACGTGTGGCGCGACGAGCCACCGCCTGGCCCTTCTCCCAACATCGTTTTCCCCGATGCCGAGGACAGCATCTGGAGCTGGGATGAACGGGCCGGGCAGTGGTACCTACACCACTTCTACGCACATCAGCCCGACCTCAACTACGCCAATCCGGTGGTGCGTGCCGAAATCGACAAGATCGCCGGCTTCTGGATGGAGCTCGGTGTGGACGGTTTCCGCATCGACGCCGTCCCCTTCCTGGTCGAGGAAGGAGCACAGGATGTGGGCCTCGACCCGCACGAGCTCCTCAAGGACCTCCGGTCTTTCATCTCGCGACGCAACGGCGGGGCCGTCTTGCTCGGCGAGGTCAACCTGCCGCCGAGACCGCTGATCAAGTTCTTCGGGGGGCATCCCGGCGACCAGCTCCACATGCTGTTCAACTTCCCGGTGATGCAGCGGATGTATCTCGCCTTGGCTCGCGAGGATGCCCGGCCGCTGGCACGGCAGCTCAAACTGTTGCCGAAAATCCCACCCGAGTGTCAATGGGCCAACTTCGTCCGCAACCATGACGAGCTCACCCTCGACCAGCTGACCGAAAACCAGCAGGGCGAGGTCGCCGACGTCTTCGGCCCGGATGAGGACATGCAGCTGTTCGGTCGCGGCTTGCGGCGGCGTCTTCCCCCGATGCTCGACGGTAACCCCGAGCGGATGCGGATGACCTACAGCCTCCTGCTCTCCCTCCCGGGTACGCCGGTGCTCTTCTACGGAGAGGAGATCGGAATGGGCGAGAATTTGTCCGTGCCGGGGAGGCTAAGCGTGCGGACGCCGATGCAGTGGTCGAGCGACCGGAACGGCGGGTTCTCTTCGGCGCCCCCGAGTCGGCTGAGGCGCCAGCCCCCATCCGGGAGGTTCGGGCCGATGGGGGTGAACGTGGCCGACCAGGAGCGGGACCCAGATTCGATGCTCATCTGGATGGAGCGGATGATCCGGCGCCGCCGCGAGACCCCCGAGTTGGGGTGGGGGGCTCTCACCGTGTGCGATACCGACGAAAACGCGGTGCTCGCCCACCGTTGCGACTGGGAGGGGCGATCGGTCCTCGTCGTACATAACTTCAGCTCGAGTCCGACGACCACGCGGGTCGACCTCGGCCGGCTACCGGCTGACTACCGGTTGGATGACCTGTTGTCACCTGGGCTCAGCGACGTGCGACAGCGGAGGAATAGGCTCGAGATCGACCTTCAGGGGTTCGATCACCGCTGGTTCAGGATCGAAGCCACAGACCAACCGCGCCGGCCCTGACTTCTTGATCCGTTGGTTTCTCGTTGGAGGTGAGTGGGAACGATGGCCTCTCAATGGCTTTGAGCAAGGAACGCTGGCAACGGTCCTACTGGATGGACTCCACATCAGGGGAGGATCCTCCGTCGTCATCGCTCCCAGAGGGCCCGGTCGACGTGGCCGTCGTCGGCGCCGGAATAGTCGGGCTAACGACAGCTCTCCGTCTTGCCGACCAGGGGCTATCGGTCGCCTTGCTGGAGAGGGATCGGGTGGCAGGGGGGACCACCGGCCACACGACGGCCAAGGTCACGTCGCTTCACGGCGCGGCGTATCACGGGCTCCTCGCCGACCAGGGGCGCGACGTCGCAAGGGCCTACGCCGCCGCCAACCAATGGGCCGTGGCCGAGGTGGCACGTCTCGCCGCAGAGGTCGATTGCGATTGGGTCTCAGCGCCCGCATACACCTATACCAACGATCCCGCCCAGCTCGAGGTGATCGAGCGAGAGGTGGCCGCGGCCCAAGAGTCAGGGCTCCCCGTCACGCACGAGTCAGGAGACGTCGGCCTCCCGTTTCCAGTGTCGGCCGCGGTGAGACTGGCCGATCAGGGGATGTTCCATCCCCGTCGTTACAGCCTCGGGATCACTCGTCTCCTCACCTCTGGGGGCGTGACGGTGAGCACGGAGTGCCCGGTGCTCGAGGTCAAAAGCAATGGGCTGCTCGAGACGAGCCAGGGCACCATCCGCGCCGGCGCCATCGTCCTCGCCACCCAACTCCCTCTCCTCAACCGGGGAGGACACTTCGCAGCCACCCAGCCAAGCACCTCGTACGCCATGGCGGCGACGGTCGAGGGTGACCCGCCAGTGGGCATGTATCTCGGTGTCGGTGCTGACGGCCACTCGGTCCGGCCCCTCACCACCGATTCGATCATCGTGGGTGGCGGCGCTCACGTGACCGGCCGCGACCCGGACAGCCACCGTCGGTTGGAGACCCTGGAACAGTGGACCCGCGGCGTGTTCCCAGTCTTGTCGGTGACGCATCGGTGGTCGGCGCAGGACTACATCCCGGCAACCCGGCTGCCATCTGTCGGCAGGATCCCATCGATTGGAGTTCCCCTGTTCGCCGCGACCGGGTTCGCCAAGTGGGGAATGACCAACGGCACGGTCGCTGCCCGAATCATCGGCGAGCTCGTGTCGGGCCGGCCGCATCCGTGGCCCGAGCTAGCCGGGCTGTCGGCGCGCCGTGTGTGGGGCGCGTTCCCCACGATCCTCCGTTTCAATGCCGAGGTTGGCGGCAGGTTCGTCGGCGATCGAGTGGGCGGGTCACATCACCTCGAACTCGATGCCATACCGCCCGGGGGAGCTGCCGTCGGCACGATCATGGATCGGCGGGTGGCGGCGCATCGTGACCTGACCGGGCACCTGGACTTGGTCGACGCAACCTGCACCCATCTGGGGTGCATCGTCGGATGGAACACCGCGGAGGAGAGCTGGGACTGTCCATGTCATGGCTCGCGCTTCGCCGCTGACGGCAGCGTCCTACACGGACCGGCGGTCGAGCCCTTGGAGAGGGTGGTTCTCGCCGATGAGCCACCCGCCACCTGAAGGGCGTGGGTTCTCAGCTGGCGGCGGTCTGCCGGGACGAGATGCGGCGGCCGGGTGGGACCACCGGCGGTGGTTGTTTGCGCGGTGGAAGCTGGCGCAGCAGATCAAGGGTCAAATGGGCGATACCGGCGACGGCGTGCTCGAAGGCCTCCTCGGTGTGAGGGGAGGTCTTTTGCACTCCGCTCACCTTCCGCACGTATTGGCGGGCCGCAGCTTCGATCTCGTCATCTGTGGCCTCCGGCTCGAGGCCGCGCAGCGTTGTGATGTTGCGACACATCGGCAAAGGGTAGGGCTACACGGCGCACTCCAAGCGACGACGCCCCACCGCTCGCATCCCTAGCATTCGGATCACCAAGACGGAGCGCACCTTGCTGGGGTGTTTGCGGTGACGGAAGGCGGCGGGGGGGAGGCACAACCGAGAGCCACCCCGGTAGAACGGGCCGTCCCCGGCCGGATTCTCGCCTACTCATTGGCATCGCTGATCGCGGCTGCCGGTATCGCCGTAGCCATGTGGCTCGAGGATGTGACCGGAAGCACGCTGTTCATGTCGATGCTGCTTTCCGTGGTGGTGTCGGTGTGGCTGCTCGGTCCGGGGCCGGGAGTGGTCACGCTCCTCATCACCGGCGCTGCCTGTCCGGTCCTCATCGAGCCAGGGAGCGGGTACCTGCAACTCACCCCGAACAGCTGGCTGCTGATAGGCGCCTACCTGCTCATCGGGTCGGTGGTGGTCACGCTCGGCTGGGGCCTGGCGAGGGCACGGCGAGGGATCGCCGGGGCCCTGAGTGAGAGCGAGGGCCAGCGCCGCCGCTTCGGGTCTGCGCTCGACGCCATGCCGAATGGGCTGATCGTGGTGGACAGGACGGGCCGCGTCATCCTCGCCAACGACAAGGCGACCGACATACTTGGCACCGCGGTCGAGGGCACAGATCTCCTTACCGATGCCCGCTTCATGACCGGGCACACGACCGATGGGCAGCGGGCATCGGTAGCGGAATCGGCACTGCTCCGATCGCTTCGGGGCGACCAGGTCGTTCAGGGCGAAGAGATCGAGCTGCTCCGCTCCGATGGGAGTCGCCGGATCATCCGCACCAGTTCGGCCCCTTACTACGCAGAGGTCGGAGAGATCGGGGGGGCGGTGGTCGTGTTTGCTGACATCACCACCCGCCGGGCGGCCGAGGACCAGGCACGGCTCGCCTCCGAGGTGGGGGTCATCCTGGACCGGACGCTCGAGGTGGAAGAAGGGCTGTCGGCC
This sequence comes from Acidimicrobiia bacterium, assembly GCA_036258335.1. Taxonomy (GTDB): domain Bacteria; phylum Actinomycetota; class Acidimicrobiia; order Spongiisociales; family DATADW01; genus DATADW01. The sequence continues at coordinate 1,263 of DATADW010000112.1, read as the reverse complement.
GTAGCCAGCCTGATGGTTCCAGGCACGGCCGACTACTGCGTCGTCGCCTTGGCCGACCCACCTCGTGTGGTGGCGGTGCGTCACGAGGACCCCGATCGCCAAGCGATTGCCGAGAAGCTGCTCGCCGACTGGCCGGTCACGCCTGATCTACCGGGCACGATCTATCACGTGATGCGGACGGGCATCGGCCATGTCGAACCCCGCGTCGCACTCGACGCGTACATGGACGCGGCGAGGGAGGGCAAACCCGACTTGGCCGATCTGGTCGCCGAAATCGCGCCTCGGTCCCAGCTGATCGTGCCGATGCACGCTCGCGGCCGGGTCGTCGGCTGCCTGTTGCTGGCGATGGCGGAGTCGGGGAGGCGGTTCGACCAGGACGACCTCTCCCGCTTCCAGGAGCTTGCCGACAGGCTCGGTCTCATGACCGACAACGCCATGCTGTTCGAGGCGGCTGGGGAGGCAAGGCGTCAGGCCGAGATGACCGGCGGACGGCTCGAGGTGTTGCAGCAGGCTACGGCCGGCGCCGCCCAGGCGCTGACCGTGGAAGAGGTTCTCGACAACGCAGTCGACTCCGGGTTGGCGGCACTCGGCGCCGTCGCCGGGTGGGTGGCGGTGCCGTCGACTGACGGAGTCGAGCTGCTCCATGAGAAGTGGTGGGGGGGAGAGACCAAGCAACCGACTGCGGGGAGGCGTCAATTTCCGCCCCAGCACCCGTTCGCCTATGTGGTCCGCACCGGCCGCCCCCTCTGGTATCCCGATGCCGACTTGTTGACGCGCCGCTTCCCTGACGGGCTGTCGCCCATCCCCTCGGTCTTCTCGTCCATCGCCGTCGTGCCCATCAACCTCGGACCCGGGACCGTGGGCGCTCTCGCCGCCGGATTCGCCCACCGCGCCACGTTCTCGACCGAGGACCGCTCATATCTGGCGGCGTTGGCCGCAGTGACCGCCCGGTCGATGGAGCGGGCACGGCGGTACGAGCAGGAGCACGAAGCGGCCCAAACGCTCCAACAGAGCCTGTTGCCTCGGATGCTCCCCCGGGTGCCCTGGCTGCGGTTGCACGCCCGGTACATCCCTGCTCAGGAGAGGACCGCAGCCGGCGGCGATTGGTACGACGCCATTCGCGTCGCGCCGGATCAGATGGCGCTGTCCGTGGGCGACGTCGTCGGCAAGGGGATCGCTGCCGCCGCCATCATGGGCCAACTTCGTTCGGTACTAGACGCCGGTTTGAGGGAGGGAGCGTCACCGGTGCAGGCGTTGACCAGG
>DATADW010000111.1:0-7960 GCA_036258335.1 Acidimicrobiia bacterium | reverse complement strand
GTACCTGCGTTTTCAGATGTCGACCCTGGTCGCCTACATCGCCCTCTTCATCGCTGCCGGCGTTTTCGCCATAGCCGGCGGGATCCCACTCAACCCGCTGCAGATCTTGTGGCTGAACATGGTCGTCGACATCCCGATCGCCATCGCGCTCGGTTTCGACGTGCCCTCCATCGGGCTTATGGATCGTGCTCCCCGTCCGGTCGGCGCACCGGTCCTTTCGAGGACCGACTGGGTTCGACTCTGCGTCCAGGGGTTGGTGATGACGGTGGGCTCGCTGGTCGCCTACCAGTGGGCCGAACCGAGGTTCGGGCCAGCCATAGCCAACACCATGCTGCTCACCACGCTGTCCATTTTCCACCTCGCCGCCGGGTACCTGGCGCGCGACCAGCGAAACACGATCTTCGACCGGCGCCTGTTGCCTGGAGCGACGCAACTCCGACGTTACGGCATCGCGCTCTTGGCGATCATCGCGGTCACGACAATCGGCTTCCTGCAGCGGATAGTTGGAACCGTTGATCTCAGCCTCTCCCAATGGTCCGTGTGCGTCGGGTTGGCGGCGACCCTCGTCGTCATCGAGGAGCTGATCAAGCTGGTGATCCGACGAAGAGAGCCCGCCCAAGGGGCGCCACGTCATGCAGTTGCCGTGAGTTAGGAGGAAAGCCGCAATGGCCTTCAATCTGAGGAACCGGAGCTTTGTAAAGGAGCTCGACTTCACCCCGCAGGAGATGCGATTCCTGCTGAGCCTTTCGGCGGATTTGAAGGCTGCCAAATACGGCGGCTTCGAGCAGCAGCGACTGGCCGGGAAGAACATCGCGCTGATCTTCGAGAAGACATCCACCCGGACGAGGACCGCCTTCGAGGTGGCGGCTCACGACCAGGGAGCCCACGTCACCTATCTGGAGCCTTCGGGCTCGCAGATCGGGCACAAGGAGTCGATGAAGGACACGGCCCGCGTCCTCGGTCGCACCTTCGACGGCATCGAGTACCGCGGCTTCGGGCAGGAGACCGTCGAGACGCTGGCAGAGCATGCCGGTGTGCCGGTCTGGAACGGGCTCACCACCGAGTTCCACCCCACACAGATCCTGGCCGATGTGCTGACGATGACGGAGCACTCCGACAAGCACCTGTCGGAGATCGCCTTCTGCTATCTGGGCGATGCTCGCAACAACATGGGCAACTCGCTCATGGTCGGCGGGTGCAAGTTCGGGATGGATGTCCGGTTGTGCGCCCCTGAGCACCTCTGGCCGGAGGAAGGTCTGGTGAAGACCTGCCGGGAGATCGCCGAGGAGACCGGCGCGAGGCTCACCCTCACCGAGGATGTTGACGAGGGGGTGCGAGGTGTCGACTACCTCTACACGGACGTCTGGGTGTCAATGGGTGAGGACCCCGGTGTGTGGGAAGAGCGGATCGAGCTCCTGAAGCCGTACCAGGTGAACGCGGACGTCGTCCGCAGGACCGAGAACCCAGCGGTCAAGTTCATGCACTGCCTCCCCGCCTTCCACAACCGCGAGACCAAGGTCGGCGAGGAGATCTACGAGAAGTACGGCCTCGAAGGCATGGAGGTCACCGACGATGTGTTCGAGTCGCAGTACTCGATCGTCTTCGACCAGGCCGAGAACCGGATGCACACCATCAAGGCAGTGATGGTGGCCACGCTGGGCGACTGACCGGAGCCGGCATGAGAGTGGTGGTCGCGCTCGGAGGAAACGCCCTGTTGAAGCGGGGCGAGCCGATGACTGCCGAGGTGCAGCGGGAAAACGTGAGGACGGCCGCCCCCGCGCTCGCCGCGGTGGCCGAGAAACACCAACTGGTCTTGTCGCACGGCAACGGACCGCAGGTCGGGCTGCTCGCCCTCCAGTCGGCGGCCTACGAGGAGGTCGAGGCCTACCCGCTCGACGTGCTCGGCGCCCAGACCGAGGGCATGATCGGTTATTTCCTCGAGCAGGAACTGGGGAATCGGCTGCCCTTCGAGGTCCCCTTCGCCACCATCCTCACCATGATCGAGGTGGACCCGGCGGATCCCGCCTTCGAGGACCCGACCAAGTTCGTGGGGCCCGTGTACGAGAAGCAGGAGGCCGACCAGCTTGCCGCCGAGAAGGGTTGGGTAGTCAAGGCGGACGGAGACCGCTGGCGCCGGGTGGTCCCCTCCCCCGAACCGCTGAGGATCTTCGAGATCCGGCCCATTCGCTGGCTGTTGGAGAGGGGCGTCGTCGTGATCTGTGCCGGCGGCGGCGGCATCCCGACCATGTACGACCCAGACGCCGAGCGGACGCTGGTCGGCGTCGAGGCCGTGATCGACAAGGACCTGGCCAGCGAGCTGCTCGCCAGGGAGGTCGAAGCCGACCTGCTGGTGATGGTGACCGACGTCGACGGCGTCTATGCCGATTGGGGCACCGAGGCGCAACGCCGCCTCGACCGGATCACGCCGGGCGAGTTGCGAGCGATGGACTTCGCCGCCGGATCGATGGGCCCCAAGGTCGAGGCGTCGAGCCGGTTCGTCGAGCGCACCGGGAAGGGTGCGGCGATCGGGAGTCTGGAGCAAATAGAACAGATCGTGGACGGCGCGGCGGGGACCCAGGTGGTGCCTCGATGACTCGTCCAGGAAGGAGCCGGCGATGAGCGCATTCGGGGTGCACTCCGAGGTCGGGAAGCTTCGGAGGGTGATGGTCCACAGACCAGAGCTGAGCCTGCAGCGGTTGACACCCTCCAACCACGACGAGTTGCTCTTCGACGATGTGCTCTGGGTGGAGCGTGCCCAATACGAGCACGACCAGTTCGTGGCGAAGATGCGCGAGCGTGGTGTCGAGGTGTTCATCCTCCGCGAGCTGCTCGCCGAGGCGCTGGCTGCCAGCGAAGAGGGACGCCGCCGCCTGATCGAGCTGGCGGTGTCGGAGTACACCGTGGGCACCTCGCTGGTCGACGATGTGCGCGCCGTGCTGTGGGCGCTCAAGCCGGAAGACCTCGCCAGGCACCTCATCGGCGGCATGACGGTCGCCGAAGCCGACCTCGACCTCGACAAGCTGGGAGGCTCGTCGCTCGGTGCGGCGGCGCTGGACGACACCAGCGCGTTCATCCTTCCACCGCTGCCCAACACGCTGTTCACCCGGGATTCGTCCTGCTGGATGTATGGGGGGGTGTCGGTCAACCCCATGTACTGGCCGGCGCGACGTCTCGAGGCCTACAACGTCGCCGCCATCTACCGCTACCACCCGATGTTCGCCGACGCCGATTTCGAGTACTGGTATCCGGAACTGGGTGACGATGGGCGTTTCCAGGCGGCCGACTTCGGGCGGGCCTCGCTCGAGGGCGGTGACGTGCAGCCGATCGGGAACGGGACGGTGCTGATCGGGCTCAGCGAGCGGACCCAGGCACGGATGATCGAGCAGATCGCCCGAGCGCTCTTTGCCAAGGGGGCGGCGGAGCGGGTCATCGCAGTCGTGATGACCAAGGACCGGGCGCACATGCACCTTGACACGGTGTTCACGCTGCTCGACCGCGACAAGGTCACCGTCTATCCAAGGGTCATGAGCCAGGTCCGGGCGATCAGCCTGCGCCCCGGAACCGAGCCGGGCAAGTTCCATGTCACCGAGGAGGAGGGCTTCCTCCCTGCGGTCGCCGATGCCCTCGGCGTGACCGACCTCCAGGTGGTCGAGACCGGGGGTAACGAGTACCAGCAGGAGCGCGAGCAGTGGGACGACGGGAACAACGTCGTCGCCCTCGAGCCCGGCGTGGTCGTCGCCTACGAGCGGAACACCTACACCATCGATGCCATGCGCCGCGCCGGGGTCGAGGTGGTCACCATCGAGGGATTCGAGTTGGGGAAGGGCAGGGGTGGGGGCCACTGCATGACCTGTCCCCTGGAACGCGACCCGATCTGAGGGAGGACGCCGAGCGGAGAGGAGGCAACGAGATGAGCGATACCGTGAGGTGGGTCATCATCATCGTGGCGGTGGTGCTGGTCCTGGGTCTGGTGGTATTCGCCCGGGGACGCGTCCACCAGCGCGGCGACGACGTCGGGACCTCGGCCACCAGCGTTGTCAGCGTGCTCGCCGCCGGCGGAAGAGGTGGCTGACCAGCCGCCACCGGCGGCGGAACCAGGTCCCACCCCGCCGGCCGGCGTTCGAGAGCCGAGCCTCCTCGACGCCCTGGCGCCGATCGTCGTTCTCATCGGCCTGATCGCGCTGACCATCGCGCTCTTCGGTGTCGGTGCAACCGACGGGCCGTTGCAGGTGGCCCTGTTGTTGAGCGCCGCCTTTGCCAGCCTGGTCGCCTTCAAGAACGGGTATACCGTGGCCGAGGTCACCGAGGCCATCATCGGCGGGGTCTCCTCGGCGATGAGCGCCATTTTCATCCTTCTGGCGGTTGGTGCGCTGATCGGGACCTGGAACATGGCAGGGACGATTCCAACCGTGGTCACCTATGGGATCAGCATCATGAGCCCGGAGTGGTTCTACCTGGCGACGGCGGTGATCTGTGCGCTGGTCGGCATGGTCACCGGAAGCTCATGGACCACCGCGGGGACGCTCGGGGTCGCCTTCGTCGCCATGGCGCGGGTGCTCGGCCTGTCCGAGGCGATAGCCGCCGGGGCGGTCATCTGCGGGGCGTACTTCGGCGACAAGATGACCCCTCTGTCGGAGACGACAATCCTGGTGCCGAAGCTGGTGGGTGGTGGTCTCACCGTCGGCGAACACGTCCGCAACATGTTCTGGACCGCCGGACCGGCTATCGGGATCAGCCTCGTCATCTTCCTGGTGCTGGGTTTGACCGCGGTCCCCCAGGGCGAGGCGAGCCCTCAGGTCGCGGTGGACGCCCTCGAAGCCAGCTTCAACATCTCCGTGGTAGCCCTCTTGCCCTTGCTCCTCCTTGTCTTCTTCTCGGTCAGGAAAGCGCCGCCGTTTCTAGCCATCGTGGGATCGGCTCTCTTCGCCGGCATTCTCGCCGTCTTCACGCAGAGGGAATCGGTCGAGGCATTCGTGGGAGATCCGGCGCTCGGACCGGTCGCAACAGGCATCGAGGCGATCTACGCCGCCATGGCCACCGGCTACGTGAGCGTCACCGGAGTCCCCGCCGTGGACCAGCTCTTCTCACGTGGTGGTATGGCGAGCCTGCTCACCACGATCTGGCTCGTCCTCGCCGCGCTGTCGTTCGCCGCGATCATGGAGCGCGCCGGGTTTCTCCATAGGCTGTTGGCCCCCATCGTTTCCCGGGCCAGGTCGAGGGGCAGCCTGATCCTGGCGGTCAATGCCAGTGGAATCGGCTTGAACGTGATCGCAGGCGATCAGTACGTCGCCGATGTCCTGCCCAGCCGGATGTTCCGCGAGGAATTCGCGCGGCGCGGTCTGGCGCCTCAGGTGCTCTCCAGGGCGGTGGAGGACTCGGGAACGGTGACTTCGGTGCTGGTCCCGTGGAACACGTGCGGTGCCTACATCTCCGGAGTTCTGGGGGTCCCCACGGCCGCCTACCTCCCCTTCTGCTTCTTCAACATCCTGAGCCCGATCCTCGATGTGATCTATGGGTACGTCGGGTTCAAGGTCCCGCAGCTTCAGCCGTCAGCGCCCGAGGGCGAGACCGCTACCTCCCCGACATCAATCGACCCACACGAGGGAGGCTCCCATGAGTAACGGGACGACAGTCGACCCAGGAACGGAAGCACCGAAGAGGGGACGCTTCACCCTTCCCTCCGCCTACACGATCCTGTTCGCACTCATCGTCCTCGCCGCCATCGCCACCTGGATCGTCCCCGCAGGCGACTACGACATCACCGAAGAGGGCGAGCCGATCCCGGGCACCTACCACGAGGTGGAGGCGAACCCGCAGCGGATCCTCGTCGACTCGATCACCGCTCCGATCAACGGGCTCTACGGGATCGAGGACGAGACGGGGAACATCAACTACTACAACAGCGGGACGCTCTTTGGGGCCATCGATGTCGCTTTGTTCATCATTGTGATCGGAGGCTTCCTCGGCGTCACCATGAAGACCGGGGCGATCCAGGCGGGAATCGGCAGGCTGGTGGCGAAGCTGCGGGGCCGGGAGAGATGGATGATCCCGCTCCTTATGACCGTCTTCGCCATCGGGGGCACCACCTTCGGAATGGCGGAGGAGAGCCTCGCCTTTTACGCGCTGGTGATCACGGTGATGATCGCAGCCGGCTACGACGCTCTCACCGGCGCCGCGATCCTCCTGCTGGGGTGCGGCATCGGGGTACTGGGTTCCACCATCAACCCGTTCGCCACCGGCATCGCATCCGGATTCGCCGGCATTCCGATCAGCGATGGACTCATCGGGCGACTGGTCATCCTGATCGTGGGCCTCGCTATCGGGATCTTCTTCGTGATGCGGTACGCCGCCCGGGTCAAGAACGACCCGTCGCGTTCGATGGTCGCCGACATGAAGGAGGAGAACGAGCGGCGGTTCCGAGCGGCGGACCAGGGAGACGGCCCCACGGTGATGACCGGCACTCAAAAGGTGGTCTTGGTCGTGTTCGGGCTCGCCTTCCTGGTGATGATCTACGGCGTCATCCCCTGGGAGGACCTCGGGATTGGGCTACCGACGCTGTGGTGGTGGTTCCCGGAGATGACGGCTTCTTTCCTGCTGTTCTCCGTCGTGATCGGCCTGATCGGTCGGATGCGCGAGGGCGACCTGACCTCGACGTTCGTCACCGGCGCGGGCGAACTTCTTGGCGTGGCCCTCATCATCGGGATCGCCCGGGGAATCACGGTGATAATGAACAATGGCCAGATCACCGACACCGTGCTCCATTGGGCCGAGGTCGCCTTGGAAGGTGTTGGTCAGGCGGCGTTTGCCATCGTGATGTACCTGTTGTTCCTCCCCCTCTCGTTCTTGATTCCCTCCACGTCGGGGTTGGCGACGGTAGCGATGCCGATCATGGCGCCATTGGCGGGGTTTGTGGATGTGCCCGCCAGCCTGGTGGTGACCGCCTACCAGAGCGCTTCTGGGTTGATGAACTTGTTCATCCCGACATCCGCGGTGGTGATGGGTGGTCTTGCCATCGCCCGTGTTCCGTATGGCCGCTATCTGCGTTGGGTCTGGCCGTTGCTGGCGATGCTGGCTGTTCTCACCCTGGTCGTCCTCGGCGTAGGGGCGCTCCTCGCATAAGGATGCGATTGGGCATGAGCCGGCGAGCGATGCCGCCATCCGGCGGAGGCAAGAACGCCGTTGTGCAGCCCAGGAGTCCTAGCATCTCCGGCGTGCCAAGGGCGAGCAGCGACATATGACCGAAGGAGCGGAAGCCGTCGTTCCTGAGGAAGCGTCCGGCGATCGGCGGCTCGGCCTCCTGCTGGCAATGGCGATGTTCGTGCTCGTCGTCGATACCTCGCTGATGAACGTCTCGATCTCAGCGGTGGTGGAGGATCTCGGCACGACCGTCAGCGGCGTCCAATCGGCAATCGCGCTCGAGGCGCTTGTGTCTGCCGCCTTCATCCTGATCGGGAGCAAGGTTGGGGATCTCTTCGGTCGCAAGCGGGCCTATGTGTTGGGCCTGCTTGGCTACGCCGTGGGCGCCTTGGCAATGACGCTGGCTCAGGACCTCACCACGATCATCATCTTCTGGGCGATCGTGGGTGGGCTGGGCGCCTCGCTCCTGCTGCCATCGATGCAGTCCCTCATCCATGGCAACTTCGAAGGCGCCGCTCAGAAGAGGGTTTACGCCCTGGTGGGGGCGGCGGCTGCTATTGCCGCTGCCGTGGGACCGCTGATCGGGGGCTTCATCACCACCTACCTGTCGTACCGAGTCGCGTTTGCGCTCGAGGTAGTTGTGATCGCCATCGTGCTGTCCGGCCTGGGACTCGTTCGTGACGTTCCCTACACAGGACCTCGTGGCGTCGACCCCGTCGGTTCGGTCCTCTCGGTCCTGGGAATGGGCGGCATCGTGCTCGGAATCCTGGTATGGCAGGAAGGCGGTGAGGCCGTTGCTGCTCTGCTGGCGACCGGTGCGGTT
>DATADW010000110.1:0-3949 GCA_036258335.1 Acidimicrobiia bacterium | reverse complement strand
CCACCAAGTCGCCGAAGCGCTTCCTCAGCCCCCGGGCATCCAGCACCACTTCGGGCATCGATGACACTCCTCTGACGATCGTGAGAATCGAACTGTGACTCTTGCACATCACGTGTCCTCCGATGAAGCTTGAAGTGGAGGCACTGCTGCAGTTCATCAACCGTGAGGATGCTGGAAGGCGGCTTGGGGCCGCCCTGTCCCATCTCACCGGCGAGCACCCCGTGGTGCTCGGTTTACCCCGAGGTGGAGTGGTCGTCGCCGCCGAGGTGGCGAAGGCGCTGGAAGCGCCGCTCGATCTGATCGTGGTACGCAAGCTGGGAGTCCCGGGTCACGAGGAGCTGGCCATGGGGGCGCTGGCCGAGGGGGGGACGATGGTGCTCAACGACGACCTGGTCCGCCGTCTCGGCATAGGCCGCTCCGACCTCGATGCGGTCCGCCTACGTGAAGAGGCGGAGATGGCGAGACGTCTTGCTGCCTTCCGGGGCGACCGCCCCGCGCTCGACCTCGCAAATCGGACCGTGATCGTGGTGGACGACGGCATCGCCACCGGATCGACGGCTCGTGCCGCCCTGGAGGACGTTCGACGTCGCCGCGCCGCCCGGGTGGTGCTCGCTGTTCCCGTCGGCGCGGCCGAGTCGCTGGCTTCGATGGAGACGGCTGCCGACGAAGTTGTCTCTCTCCTCCGCCCCACCGAGCTGTGGGCCGTGGGTCAGTGGTACCGCGACTTTTCCCAAACGAGTGACCACGAGGTGGTCGCCCTGCTCGATCAGTCGGCTACCCGTTAGAGATCAGGGAGTCGACATCCCCTCGCCGCCCTCGGGGCATTCGGAGACGCTGATCAGCCCGGCCAGCAGAACCCCTCAGGCGGGGATGGTGGCGGCGAGCCGGCCCGGGTCCCAGGATGCCGGCTCCGAACAGCAGAACCACGACTCGGTGAGCCGGGGAACTGCCGTCGGGACGTCGGGGAACGCCCCGACACGGAGCCCCATGGCCGATCCGATCTCGGATCGGATCTCTGCCATTGTCTCGATCGGATCCTGGCCGGCGCCTTCGGCTCGATCAACCAAACCGGTCAGGTGGAGCTGGAGACGGTCCATCTCTGGACGGGGTGACACCCACCGGTGGCCGAGTTCCTCGGGGTGATAGCCGCGCAAGATGTCATCGATCCCCGGGATACCGAGCACCAGGCTGCCGTCGGGGATGAGCAGTCTGATGGTCAATTGGATCGGGTCGATCGCCCCCCACAGCCGGTTTGTGTCGAGGAAACCGACAAGCGCTTCCAGCGATGAGGGATCGGTCCAAGGGGTGAAGGGGAGCCAGGACGGCCTCACGGCAATGCCGGCGTCGGCCAGCACCTGGCACGCCTCCGCCATGTCGGCGATCGTGTGGCCCTTGTCGAGCAGCGCGAGTGTGGCGTCGTCGACGCACTCGAATGCCGAGACCACGAAGAAGACGCCGAGCGACCTCAGTTCGGGCCAGATGTCTCGACTGGCCAGCACGTGCTCGACCTTGACGGTGACATCCCAGGTGAGATCGGGGAAGGCGGAGTGAGCCTGGTGCAGCACCCGCCTGGCGTGAGCCGGTCCATTGAGGAAATCCGGGTCGCCCAAGGTGATGTGACGGGCACCCATTTGCACCAGTTGGGCAACATCCTCCAGGACCACCTCGGGCTGGACCACCCGGAAGCGGCCGTCGTAAACCACCGGTATCGGACAATGGGCGCATCGGTGCCTGCACCCGTGGCTCGCCTCGACATAGCCGGCAAGACGCAACTCACCATCCACCGCCAGCCGGGCGTACCGGTCGAGCGGCGGCAGCGACGAGCGGTCGGGGGGAAGAAAGGTCCCGTTCGCTACGTCTCTGATGACCGTCGGTGAAGGGCGTTGGCCATCCCCGAGTTCGCTCGCCCACGCCAGGAGGCCAGGTTGGTACTCGCCCGCAACGGCGCGGTCGGCCAGGGACCCGACCGTGCGATCACTCCCCACTGCGGCGTACAAGCCGTAGAAGGCGACCGACACATCGGGCCGCTCGGCGCGCACCCTTTCGGCAACGGGGACGGCGAGTCTCATCGCGGTGTGCATCGGGACCGAGAAGGCGACTCCATCGGCCCAGGCGGAGGCACCCTCGTCGAAATCCTCCACCGAGAGGTCGAGACAGCGGACCTCGTGCCCTGCCGATCGCAGCGCCGCCGCCGGCGACGCCAGATGTAGCGGCTGGTGCCCCAACTCGTATGTGGAGATCAGGAGAAGGCGGGCCATATGGTGACGGTACAAGAAGCAAGACAAAAGAAGGACGGCAGACGGCAGACGGCAGACGGCAGACGGCAGACGGCAGACGGCAGACGGCAGACGGCAGACGGCAGACGGCAGACGGCAGTATGAATCCGTCTCCGACAGGGGGGACAGATCCTTGCTTCCGTCGTGCATCTTGCGTCTTGCGTCTTCCGTCTTCCGTCTTCCGTCTCACTGCTTGGCTATGAGCGCCACCCGGTCGCCGTCGGTCACCGACGGCATGAAGAAGTCGAAGCGGTCGATTTCCAGACACAGCTCGAGATCGTCCGGGTCTGCCCACGCAGCGGAAGCCACCCGGCGGGCGCCATCCCCCTCGGCGGCTCTGCTCCTGACCTGAGCCAGGTTCGGTCGATCACCCCCGAGCACCAGAAGGATCAGGTCCGCACAGGCCTCGTCCTCTTCTGCCGGCTCCACACCGTTCCACCCCGAAACCACCAGGGTCACGTCCGGTTTGCCGGCCAGTGCACCCGCGGTGGCGGATGCCACTACCAGCGAGCCGGCAAGGACCGATTCCGCCCCGCCGACACGGGCTGCCAGCAACGCCCTCGTACCAGCGCTGCTACGTAACACCATGGTCCGCCCGTCGAGCGGGCCGAGTTGCATCACCTCGGCCGGAGAATTGCCCAGGTCGAATCCACGGGGTCGCGCCCCGTCGACCTCGCCTGCGAGCAACGAGCCCGCTATTGAGTGGGCGAGCGAGCGGGCCTCGTCGACGCCGGCGGCGAGCACCACCCGGTCGGCTCCGGCGTCCAGGGCGAAGGCGGCCGTGGTGAAGGCGCGGAAGACATCGATCACCACGGTGGCCCCGCTCGCTGCGGCCGCCCCATCGAGGTATCGGAGGCGACGGATCAGTGCCATGCGGCGGGCGAGTCTATGGGTCTCCCAACCAGGTAGGGCCTGGCTAGCCTGCCCGGCCCATGGCCGCGCCGACCTTGGGACCGAGCGGTCTCACCGAGGCCGAGGCCGCGGAGAGGCTGGGGCGCCGCGGCCGGAGCAGTTCCCGAAGCGGCCGGTCGTACGCCTCGATCATCTCGGCCAACACCTTCAACCTGCCCAACATCGTGCTTGGGGCACTTGGGGCGTTGACCCTGGCGGTTGGAGAGGCCGCCGACGCCCTCTTCCTGGGCATTGTCCTTCTCAATGCCGTCCTCGGGTCGGTCCAGGAGATTCGGGCCAAGCATGCCCTCGAGCGGCTATCCGCACTTGTCCGGCCGTTTGCCCGTGTGGTGCGCTCCGGGTTGGAGCGCCAGATCGCCGCGGCCGAGGTGGTGGAGGGCGACCTGGTCCATCTTCAACCGGGGGACCAGGTGGTGGCGGACGGAACGGTGCTATCGGAGGACCAGCTCGAGCTCGATGAATCAGTTCTGACCGGTGAGTCGGAGTCGGTGAGACGCACCACCGGCGAAGCCGTGCGCTCCGGCTCGTTCGTCGTCGACGGTAGCGGGCTCGCCACGGTGACCGCCGTAGGGAGCGAGAGTTACGCCGAACAGGTGGCGGGGACCGCCCGAGCGTTCCGACCTTCGGCATCCCCCTTCCAGGTGGGGCTGGGCCGGCTCATCCTCGCCCTGCTCGCCCTTGCGGTCCCGACGGCGCTAGTGCTCATGGTTGCCCTCTGGATCAGGGACGTCCCCTTCCCGGAGGCCCTGCAGGCGGTGGTC
>DATADW010000109.1:0-5061 GCA_036258335.1 Acidimicrobiia bacterium | reverse complement strand
AAGCGCAACCCCGCGAGACCGGGAGAGCCTGACGAGCTCGGCATCGAGCCGCAGTGCCCGAAGGGAAAATCGCTCCGGACGGGTGCGGTAGGCGTCGCCGCCCTCCGGGTCGACCGTGGATGCGGTGAACCAGAGAATATGAGGCCCGGCCTTGGCACGCAACGCCGAGATGAGATTGTCGGCGGCGGCGGCGAACTTGGTGGCGGTGGAGTGCTCGATCTCCGAGGCGATAGACAGGACGACGGCGTGGGCGCCGCTCCCGGTGATGGTGGCAGGGTCGAGACGGTCGACTCCGACATCAGGGAGCTTCACCACCTCGACCCCCGGCGCCGAGCCCCTCAGCCGGTGGATTCGCTCGGCGAGACGCTCGGCGGCGTCTGGAGGGAGAAGCGCGGCTGCGGTGTCGGGGGCATCGGCCACCGCGATCCGGAATGGGTCCATGCCGCCGAGGGACTGGGCGTCGGTCATCTGGAGCGCTCCATCAACTGCTCGACCGCGGACACGGTGCGGAAATTGTCCAGGTCCACCTCCGAAGGATCGATCTTGACGCCGAAGCGCTGCTCGAGAAACCCGATCAGGGTGAATACGCCCAGCGAGTCGATTATCTCCTCCTGCAGCAGATCCGTCTCAGCTGTCACCGGGAACGAGCCATCCGACAACTCGGATTGGACGAATCGGAGGATCTCATCACTGACATCGCTCATGATTGCAAGACCAAGATCACAGGACACCCCTCACGGCACAGCCGGGCCGGGCGCAGGCCCGGCGGAACGCGGATGCCATCATCGGCCGCCGGAGCCAGAACCTTGAGACCGGGCAATATCACCGTAGCCGGTGCCCGGCCACCGTCATGTCCTCCTCACGCCATGCGGTCTGCGCCACTCGAGGCGGTACCATGCCACCGCAGCCACCGGGAGAGCAGCAAAGCCGATGACCTCGTCGATGAGCACCGCCGACGCAATCCGGATCTTCATCGTCGACGACCTTGGCTGGGAAGGGTCGGCCGAGGACCTGAGCGACGACACGTCCCTGTTCGAGGCCGAGATCCTCGACTCGATGGGGATCCACCAAATGGTGGCGTTCATCGAGGAGGAGTTCGACATAGAGGTCGCCGACGAGGATCTGGCAGTCACCAACTTCGAGTCGGTGGGGGCCATCGCCCGTCTGGTCGAGACCCGACGTCAGCCCGGCTGACGTGACCGGCACCTCAGGGGGTGACGCTCGTCCCCTCCACCTGGACTCAGCCGAGGGCGCCTGGAAAACGGTCGTAGATGATCGTATCGAAGGTCCCGGGGGGGCCTGGGTCCGGATCGGCTTCATCGAGACGGCATCCGGGAATCTGTTCTCGGCGGTGCACGGACCGCCGGCCCAGCCTCGCGGCGTGGCGCTGATCTGCCCGCCGCCGCTCGCCGAGGGACCCCGCAACTACCGGCGCGAATTCGACCTCGCCGGCGCTCTGGCCGAAGGCGGGGTGGCGTCGATGCGATTCCACCCCATCGGAACTGGGCAGAGCGCAGATGGCCCGTGCACGCTTGGCTCGATGTCGACCGACGCCTCCAGCGCCCTGGGGGCGCTTGTTTCCCAGTTCGGCGACCTGCCGGTTGCAGTGGTCGGGACCCGGCTGGCCGCCGTGGTGGCGGCGCGCACGATCCCGACGGGAGGGACGCTGGTTCTCTGGGACCCGGTGGTGGACGGCTCGGCTTACGCCAAAGAGGTGATGCGGGCTCGCAGGCTGTCCGCGCTCGCTTCGGGGGAATCCGGAAAGGAGGGCGGCACGGCGGACGACGTCACGGTTGACGTGGTTGGCTACCCGGTCGAGAAGGCGCTGCTCGATGAGGTGAGGTCGCAGCCACTTGCCGAAGTCGAGACCGCATCCCGGCGGATCCAGGTCGTTGAGATGACCCGGAAGGGGACACCGAGGCCGGCGGTCCTCGACCTCGCCGAGCAATGGCGGCGCGACGGGACGGATGTGCGGGTTGACGTGGTGGCGGCTGCCGAGTCGTGGTGGTTCGGCTCGGCCGGCAAGGGTGGCCGTATCGAGGTGGAGGTGACCGCCACCGAGGCAGTGACCCTCACCCTCGGGTTCCTCCTCGAGGAGGGACCGTGGTGACGGCAGCACCGCCCGCTGAGCGCGCCACCTTCGTGGATAGCCCGGAGGGTCCTCTGGCGGCAGTCGTAACCACGCCACCAAACCCGAGCGATACCGGGGTGGTCATCTGTCCCGGCGGCTGGTACGGAACTTCGACCAACCGCAACCGAGTCGTGGTGAGGCTGGCGAGGGCCATCGCCAACCTCGGGCACACCGTCGTCAGGTTCGACTGGCACGGCGTGGGCGACAGCAGCGGGGAAATCGACCGCTTCGTCCTCGACCGGCCCTTTGTCGACGATGTGGTGGCGGTGAGCGACTCGCTGAGCGGGGCCGCCGGCCGGCTGCTGGTGGTCGGTGTCTGCTTCGGCGGACGGTCGGCGCTGGCAGCGGCGCCGGAGTTGCCGAGCCTCGCTGGGCTGGTTCTGGTCTCCTTTCCATTCCCCGCCGAGCAGACCAAGGCCGACTGGAGGGCGCGCAAGATGGGATGGCGGGGCGTGGCCAATGTGGCGACCAATCCCGAGCTATGGCGGCCTGCGGCGAGGTGGGCCACGCGCCGGCTGCGGCCAGCGCCGGCCGGCCCCAAGGCGCGTCACATCACCCTTACTCCCGGCTCGTTCCGGGCGGACATGGGCGCGCTGCGCCAGCGAGGGGTCACCGTCGATCTCGTCTTCGGTGCCGACGACCTCGAACTCGTCTCGTTCGAGACGCTACGCCAGGGACCGTTGGGCGACTACCTGGAGCGCTCCCGGCCCGGGATCGAGGTCGCAATCACCGACCGGGGCGATCTGAGCAGCTTTCGCTCGCTCGAGGCACAGGACACCGCCATACATCTCATCACCGACATCGTGCGCCGGAGGGTGTGACCGCGCTCCGCATCACCAGTAAGCAGAGGCGCGCCCGGCTGGCGCGGCGGCACCTGCTCGCCACGAGATCGGACGACCCGGTTGCGGTCGCCGGTGCTCTTGTCGGGCTCCACGCCACCGACCCGGCATCCGTGCTCATGTCGGCCACCGCCCGGATGGACCCGCCGGATCCATCCAAACTGGAGAGAGCGCTCTACGAGGATCGCTCGCTGGTGCGGCTGCTCGGGATGCGCCGCACGGTGTTCGTGGTCCCCGTCGACCTGGCTGCGGTCGTCCAGTCGGCCGCCACCGCCGACATCGCGGTCAAGGAACGGCGCCGCATTGTCCAACTGGTCGTCCTGGCGGGGGTTGCGGACGACCCCGGGGCATGGCTGGCCGCTCTCGAAGGGGCGACGCTCGAGGCGCTCGCCGCTCGGGGAGAGGCCACCGCCGCCGAGCTGGTGTCAGATGTCCCCGAGTTGGGGGTGCAAGTCGAGGTCAACCAGGGGAAGAACTACGCCGGGAAGGTCGGAATGTCCACCCAGGTGCTTTCCCTGCTCGCAGCCGAAGGACGCATCATCCGGGGGCGTCCCCGCGGGACCTGGTTGAGCACCCTGTACCGGTGGGCACCGAGCGAGACATGGATACCAGGAGGGATTCCAGAGATTGCCGTTGACGATGCCAGGACCGAACTGGCGCGCCGCTGGCTAGCCGCATTCGGCCCGGCGCACCGCGGCGACCTCCGCTGGTGGACGGGATGGTCGGCTCGCAACACGGCAGCGGCTCTCGATGGGCTCGACGTGTTGGAGGTGACCCTCGACACCGGTCCCGGGCTGATGCTGGCCAATGATGCCGAGCCGGAGGCGCCGGTCGAGCCCTGGGCCGCGTTGCTCCCCGCGCTCGACCCCACCACCATGGGGTGGTCGGAGCGCTCCTGGTACCTGGGCGATCACCGCCCTCGGCTGTTCGACAGGAGCGGCAACGCCGGCCCCACTGTGTGGTGGGAGGGGCGGGTTGTCGGGGGGTGGGCGCAGCGCAAGGACGGCGAGATCGCCATCCGCTTCCTCGAGGAAGTCCCGGCCGAGGCGGTCGACGCGGTAGCCCGTGAGGCCGATCGGGTGGCCGGTGTCCTTGGTCCGCTGCGGGTGACGCCCCGTTTCGGGACGCCCCTGGAGCGGGAGCTCATCTCGTGAGGCTCAGTACCCGCTGAGGACCCCGATCGACCTGCCGTACTCCATCGACCGCCCGAAGATCCAAATCGCAACCGGCAGGAGGAGCAGGTTGAAGGCGGCCAGGGCGATGAGCGACGCGGGGATCCCGAAGCCTGGGATGGCCTCGGCCGCCGGCATCAGCGCCTTCCGCAGCCCCTGGTTGACGTAAGTCTGCGGTATCGCATAGGCCATGATGCGAAGCGGGGTGGGCAGCGCCTCGATGTTGAAGAACTGTCCCGACAGCACCTGAGTGGCCAGCATGTAGAGCGTCAGAACCGGATCCCCCTTCTTGGCCAGCACCTTGATGCTGGAGGAGAGGATCCCGATGGCCAGCCCGGTGCCGAGACCGAGCACCAGTATGAGCAGCGCCACCCCGAGCCCGGACGGGTCGTACACGGCACCGAGCAGGGTGGAGACCAACACCATCACCACGATGAGGAGGAGCCGGAGACCTGTCGGCCACACCACCATGGTGAAGGGGAGAAGCCGCCAGGGGACCGGCTCCACCAGCAGCATCTCCCAGTGACCATGGAGCATCGCCGCCTCCAACTCGAAGCTGAGCCCGTTGACTCCAGGGGCCAAGATCATCATCCCCACGAAGCCGAGAACGACGAAGGTGTAGTAGTCGCCGCCGACGGCCGGGGAGTTCACGTTGAGCTGTGAGATGAAGTAGAAGATCACCACCGGCAGTAGCTGGCTCACCTGGCCGAGCCAGAACCCGAGGGGGTAGTTGGTGGAGTAGTTCCACCCCATCCGGAAAAAGGCCCGGGAGATACCGGCGGCGCGTCGCATGCTGAGCCCGGCAGCGGAGAGGGCGGCGCTCATTCCGTCACCTCGCCCTCGACGATCTTGCTGAAGAGACGGAGTAGCGGCATCTTGGTGTGACGCAGGGCCACGATCCCGTCGACTTGACCGTCCA
>DATADW010000108.1:0-2277 GCA_036258335.1 Acidimicrobiia bacterium | reverse complement strand
GCGGTACCACTACCAGGTGCTCGTCACGAACCTGCCGCTGCAGCCGCTCAACCTCTGGCGGTTCTACAACGACCGGGCGAGCGTGGAGTTGCTCATCCGGCAGCTCAAGGGGGACTACGCCCTCGGCAGTATTCCCACCCGCCACTTCTTCGCCAACGAGACCTACTTCCATCTGCTCTTGCTCGCGTACAACCTTGTGAACTGGTTCAAGCGTCTGTGCCTGCCGCCGGAGTTGCAGGCCGCGACCCTGCAGACCCTGCGGCAGCGCATCCTCCTCATACCGGCCCAGCTGCGTCGCACCGACAACCGTCCGCACCTGTTCTTGCCTGCGAGCGGCCCTCGCGAGGCGGCTTGGACGCATGCCCTCGACCAGATCCACCGGCTCAACCCCTGACGGTCGCATTTTTCACGCCGGATTCAGGTTGAATGCCTGCTCGATGCGTGTCTTGATCCCAGCAGATGTGGGTCGTGCCTTCACCGCCACCTGGTTGCTGACGCCCATGACGCCGGTCAGACGACGCACCGCGTCCTCAGCGGTGGTCCGCTGATACCCCCAGTCGACATCCCCCTCCAACGTGACCCAGCCCTTCTTGACCACCACCTTGATGCGATCCGGCGGGATCGAGCTGTTCCACTGGAGGGTGTCGAGGGCCGCGCGCGCAATGTCGGCGTCAGAGCGATGGCTCGTGCCGGGAAGGTGGATCTCGATCTCACTGGCAATGCCTTTGACTCCCTCGACCCGCAGGGCCGCCCGCTCAGCCTCCACCTTCTCGTGGTAGCTCGCAACCTCCCCGCTGAGCGTCACCACGCCCTCCTTCACCGCCACGCCGATTCGCGTGGCGTTGATGCTCGGCTCACACTCCACTTCGTTCAGGACTTCGCCCTTCAGGACCATGGTCTTCATGACACTCCTCCGATCGCCAGCGTTTCCACCGCGTGGATCAGTGGTCCGCCATGTCGGCAGACCGTTTCTCGGTGGCACGCGAAGCATCCACGCAATGTTCTCGTGCCGGTCTTCGCATGTGCTCGCCGTCCAGCCGGATGTCAGGCGCGAGGATCGATAAGGAGTCCATCCTCGACGGCTTCCACGCCGGGGATGTAACGCGCGGCGCCCAGGACGGCCCGCTTCTCGTCCCACGAGCGCACGCGGCCCGCAAGGGCGACCCGCCCACCATTGACATCGACTCGGATCCGCTGCGCCTTGCGCTGTGCGCGTCGTTCGAGTGCCGCCTCGATCGCGCTGCGCACCTCCGGGGACGTCGCCGGCCGCCGGGCGCCCACAACGGTGATCTTGTTGATCACGCGGCACACCCCCGCGAGGTTCCGGATCGCGCGCTCGGCGTCCTCCCGCTCACTCAAGAGGTCCACCGTGCCCCCGAGCGTGACGATCCCCTCCCACACCGTGGATTGGATGCGCTGGTGGTCGGGCACAAACACATCCCACCTGAGGGTCTCGCGTACGGCCCGGGCAATCTCGGTGTCCGTCAGCAGCAGGCTGCCCGGCAGCTTGACCTCAATGTCGTTCGCGACATCGAGCACGCCCGCGACGCGGTGCGCCGCGTCCTGCGCAGCGTGCCGTTTCGCCCAGCTCGAGACGGTCCCGGTCAGCGTGACCACTCCGTCATCCACTTCGACGCCGACGTCCGTCGCCCCGACATGGGGGCCCACGCGAGCTCGTGCAGGACGTCCTGATGGATCTGCACATCGCTCTTCCTGGCCGCTCCGATCATGGCCATGTCCTCCATTGGTCTCCGGAACCGTCACGGGGCAACCCGGCCGAGCGATGACTCGATCGCCAGGACCAGTACGGTCACGGCCGCCCCGCCGAAGAGAAGTGTGTGGAGAGCCCACGGAGGGGCGAGCGGGGCACCGCGAAAGCGACGGACGCTTCCTCCCAGGCGTATGGAAGGCACGGGCCCGGCGGCGCTCGTCGTCGCGCGCAGCAATGCGAGAGTGGCGCCGTGTCGTCGCATGACTGACCTCCCATGGACGGATCGCTTCGGTGAGGTGCACCGACCTGCCAGTCAGAGGTTTCGCGCCACCCGACCCAGCCTCAGTCTCACCAGCGAAGATCCGATGCGGATTGCTCGCTTGGGTACGCGGAGCTGGGGACTACACGCCCCGCCTGGGGCGGCGGCGGGACACCTCCGAGTCCGAGCCGGAGTCCAGGGAGCGCACATGAAGGGGTCTTCCCTGCCCGCAGACCCTGGCGTGATGTCGCCCGCCTGCGCCCATGAGAGGCAGTGCGGTCCGAATCGGCGCGCCGATCGCGGCCTC
>DATADW010000107.1:0-3121 GCA_036258335.1 Acidimicrobiia bacterium | reverse complement strand
ACCTGTCGTGCCGTCCGGCAGCTCGCAAAACAGCAACTCGCCGGTACTTCCTCGGGACGCCGCGCCTGACGTGGGCGATCTGGCCATACAGTGGGTGCTAGCGGTGGTGACCGATGACCAGCTTCGCTCTCTCGGTAGAATGGAACGACTTCCCGGTCGCGCTGGAGACACGCGCGCCCCGAGGCTCGGCTACTCCAGCGGGTGTTCGGCTTTGATGTGCTGGTGTGCGATCGCTGCGGGGGCCGGCGGCGGATCCTCGGCGCGGTACCGAACCCCATGCGGTGCGGCGGCTCTTGGCCGCGCTGGGGCTGGCGCCCGAGCCGCCGCCGGAGCACGGGTTCGGGGCCTCATCTCGCCGCCCTTTACTTGTCCTTGCCGGGCCGCTTCGCCGCGCGCTACACTCCGGCCACCGTGAGGCGATGCGGCCACAGGGCGGACACCGGGCCCACAGGCTGGGGGGCAAGAGACAAGAAACATGCTGCGGACCGCCTACGTACTGTGGCCAACTCGATGCTCACGCGCACGCTCGGGCGTGCCTACTGTAAGCGGGCCACCACTTCCGGCAAGAGGTAGGTGCCGGGCACCCTGACGCAACGATCGACAGCGGAGCGTCCTCAGGCGAAGGCCGCGAGCGCTCGCAGCGGGGCCTCGAGATCCATAAGTTCTAATCAGGAAGACGTGCATGTGGGCGGAGGTGCGCAATGACACTGCTCGTTAAGAACCGGCGTCTCGGCGCGCTGGCCCTTGCCCTCCAGATCGGCGTCGTGGCCCCCTTCGGCCCGGCCAGCGCCCAGGGAGATTCCCAGTACGTCGGCTATGTCATGTCCCAGACGTCCAGCACCATGATGGTGCTCGACACCCGCACCAACACCATCACGAAGAAGGTGACCCACCCCGACATGGTCAAGCCGGCGTGGGGGAGGTTCCATCCCAGCACGAAGCGCTACTACGCCGGCGGCACCGGCAAATTCACCGTCTGGGACACGACCAATCTGGCCGACCCCATCCATCTCAAGACGGTCGTTCCCGCGCCAGGCAGCACGGGGGAATACCGGGGCTTCCTCGTCTACAAGGGTAGCAAGGCCGCCATCGACGGCGAGGTCTGGGTGACCAACATCAAGGACCATGCCGTCTATGTGTATCGAGCAGCCGACCTCGAGCAGGCAACGCCGTTGCCCGTGAAGGTTTTCGGTCCCGACCACGGGGTCCGCGGTCCACACTACATGCAGGTCCGCCCCACGACCAACGAAGTGTGGCTGACGAATCGCACGGCAACCACCAATGGCTACTTTCTCCGCTTCGATGGCACGACCCACACCGTCATCACAACCCCTGCCGATCGCCTGGAAACGACATCCACCGCCGGCGACGAGCCGACCGAGTTCGTGTTCTCTCGAGACGGATTGCTCGCCTACGTCGGCCACCATGGCAACACCATCACGGGGTCACCGACCAACTCCCACAACATCGCCATCGTCGACGCCGCCGCCTTCGCCGTGAAGAAGCTCATTACCACCGCGGCGACTCAGCAGACCCCGAGCTACGTGGACATCGATGCCGATGCGAGCAGGGTCTATTTCATCGCGAAGTGGGTCCCGACCTTGGCGGTACTCGACATCAAGACGGAGCGCATCTTGCGGTACATCGAACTGGGAGGGTTCGGCCCCGGGTACGGAGTGGCCACCACTCCCGACAAGAAGTACCTGTACGTCTCCATGGGAGCCCCCGCCCAGAGTGCGGTGGTCGTGGTGGACGCGAAGACGCTCACCGTCGTCACCAATATCATCGACTCCGATCTGAACAACCCGCGCAGCGTCCGGTTCACCAGTGACTAGACTTTGGTACGACTGAAGCGGGGAGATGATGTGAACCCTCTGGGTCCGCGCCCGGTGACGCACCTCCTGGCCCTCGGCATGCTGTGTCTTCTGGGCGGCGTCGTTACTGTTGCCCTCGTGGAGGGAGCCGACCGTGCCCTTCGCATCGGCATTCTGTCGAGCGGCACCCTCGAGGTTCGCGGTGGTCTCGAGCAATCGCTGCTCCAGGGGCTCCACGATCAGGGGTATGTCGAGGGAAAGAACCTGGTCGTCGAGCGCCGGTATGCCAGCTCGCTCATGGAGTCGATGTCGGATGCTGCCCGCGAACTCGCCGACATGAAGCTCGATGCCATCGTCACGACGTGCTCGCCGTCGACCCGGGAAGCGAAACAGGCGACTGCCTCAACGCCGATCGTCATGGTGGCGGTATCCGATCCCGTCGGCCAAAAGATCGTGGCGAGTCTGGCGAAGCCGGGGCAGAACGTCACCGGGCTGTCGAGCCAAGCCGAGGATCTGCTACCCAAGAGACTCGAGCTGCTGGCGGCAATTCTCCCCAAGCCGACGAAGATCGCCGTGCTGGTCAATGCCAGTAATCCGGTCCACGGACGAGGGTGGCAGATTCTCGAAACCGCGGCCGCGCAGACCAAACTCAAGCTCATGCGCATCGATGTCCGAGCGGGAGGCGATCTGCCTTCCGCGATCGACGCCGCGGCGCGCGATCACGCCGGAGCTCTGTTTGTCCTGCCCGATGATCCCCTGCTGTATAACATCCGTGCCAGCATCGTCGAGCTGGCCAGTCGACACCGCCTGCCCGATTTTTACTGGGCCAGTGAATATGTCGAGGCCGGTGGTCTCATGAGTTATGGCGAGAATCTTCGGGGGAGCTACCGCAGCGCCGCGGTCTATATCGACAAGGTGTCGAAGGGCGCGCGCCCGTCCGACCTGCCGGTGGCGCAGCCGACCCGGTTCGAGCTGGTGATCAACATGAAGACGGCGAAGGCGCTCGGTCTTGCCGTCCCGGCATCCGTGCTCCTCCGTGCGGACCGGCTCATTGAGTGACCGGCAGCACTGGACGGCCAAGGCCCAGTGGCTCTGGCGTAACCATCCTATGGGCGAGACGTTGGCCGCCTCGGTGCGTTGGTTTCCCTTCTCACCGCCTCGGTAGCTACTGGGGCAACCGCGGCGGGTCACGGACGGGAGAGTATAATGCGGCCAAGAGGTGCCACGTGTCCGTCCAGTTGATCCGTCACCGCTTCACAGTCGACGAGTACCACGAGATGGCTCGCGCGGGTGCCCTCACCGAGGAC
>DATADW010000106.1:0-2160 GCA_036258335.1 Acidimicrobiia bacterium | reverse complement strand
TCGCCCGCGGTCTCGGGATCGACCTGACCCAAGCGGGGCTCCTTTTGTCGGCAAGGTGGGTGAGCGGCCTGGCCACACCGGCCTTGGTCCGCGCCAGTGGAGGCGGCAACCGGCGTCTGGTCGTCATCGGGCTCTCTCTATTCACGTTGGGGATGACCGTCACCGCGGCAAGCGGGGTCTTTCCGGGAGCGCTGGTCGGGTTTGCCGCGGTGGGACTGGCCGCGCCCACATTCGCCCTCGCCTCCCAGTCGTATGTGTCCGATCGGGTTCCATACCACCGTCGGGCGCGGGCGCTGTCGGTAATGGAGATCACCTGGTCGCTCGCCTTGTTGCTGGGGGCACCCGCCGCCGGATGGCTCATCGGCCGCCTCGGCTGGCAGGCACCGTTCTGGGTGCTGGCGGGTGCGGGTGCGGCCGCGGTGATGACTGTCTGGTGGGCGCTGGACAAGGACACGCCGGCACCGCAGGGCCGCGCAAGCTCGCTCAAACTCGACCGGAGGGCCGTGACCGTGGTCGTCGTCTTGGCGCTGTTCATGACCGGAGCAGAGGTCACCTTCGTGGTCTACGGAGCGTGGCTGGAGGATCGGTTCGGGCTCGGGTTGCTGGCGCTCGGTGCGGTGTCTTCTGTGGTCGGTCTCTCCGAACTGACTGGGGAGTCGGCTACCTTCGCCTTCACGGACCGCTTGGGGAAGCGGCGCTCGATCGGGCTGGGGCTGGTGGTGGCGATCGTCGGGTACCTGACCCTGGCCGCGGTGGAGAGCACGCTGGTTGTCGGGATCGGCGTGCTGGCGGTGGCGCTGCTCGGGTTCGAGTTCAGCATCGTCTCCTGGATCCCGTTGGCGACCGAGGTGCGACCCCTGGCCAGACCCCGATTCCTCGCGGTAGCCTCTATGGTCGCAGCCCTGGCCAGGGCAGGTGGCACCGCGCTCGGCCCGGCGCTGTACACAAGGTTCGGTTTGGCGGGCAACGCCGTCGCCAGCGCCGTCCTCAATGCCGCCGCCCTCGCCGTGCTCCTCTTCGGCCTCGGTGACGAAACCCGCCGAGGCGAGTGAGTCTCCGCCTCCGGCGATTTGAATCCGACAGGTGAGCCCACTCGACGTGTCGAATCCGTGGTTCGTGAACTCCGACCAGGAGTGGGCTGCGTGGCTGGCGGCGCACGGCAGCACCGCCACCGACTTCGTCATCGCCATCTACAAGAAATCGAGCGGCAGGCAAACGGTCGGGTTCGAGACGTTGCTGGAGACTGCGCTGGCCCACGGGTGGGTGGACACCCAGACGAAGAGCATCGACGATGACAGCTACGCCATCCGCTGGGTACGGCGTCGCCCGGGGTCAAACTGGTCTGAGCGCAACCGCGCCATCGCCAAGAAGCTGATCGAGGAGGGCCGGATGACGCCTGCTGGTCACGCAGTCCTACCACCCGATCTCTAGGGGGGCCCCGCTAATGCTGGGCCCGGCCCAGGTAGACGACGACGCGGGCATCGAGGCTCGACTCCCCGGGTCCGGCGTATGTCCCCCGCAGTGGGGGTACCCATGGCCGGAGTGTATCAACGACCCCCCGACGCCCCTCGAGCCATCCGCCCCATCGACAGCTACGAACGGCTGACGTAATCAGGAGGCAGCACGGCCCGCGGTCTCGCCATGAATGCGCCACGGAGCCGAGGTTTAGGCTCGTGGAACACGATGACCGAGGCTGAGGGGCTCTCACTCACTCTGACCCGCCTGCTCGAGCTCGCAGGAACCGGGGACCGCGCCGCCTTCGCCGAGTTGTACGACGCGGTGGTGACACGGGTGTTCGGATTAGCTCGCAGGGTGGTTCGTGACCCTGCACAGGCAGAGGAGGTGGCCCAGGAGGTCATGGTCGACGTGTGGCGGCACGCCCCACGCTTCGATCCGGCGCTGGGATCGGCGCTCTCCTGGATCCTGGCGATCACCCATCGCCGCGCCGTCGACCGGGTCCGGTCCGAAGTGGCATCGCGCCGACGCACCTACGAGGTTGCCGTCCTCGAGCCCACCGTAGCACACGATCCGGCAGGTGAGGCTGCGGAGACGTCCGACAACGTCGGCCGGGTGCGTGCCGCGCTCGACACCCTCACCGACCTGCAACGGCAAGCCATCGAGCTTGCCTACTTCGAGGGGTTGACCTACCGCCAGGTTGCG
>DATADW010000105.1:0-2180 GCA_036258335.1 Acidimicrobiia bacterium | reverse complement strand
GTGCTCACCCCCCATCTCGGCGCCTCCACCGTGGAGGCGCAGGACAAGGCCGGGGTGGACGTCGCCCACTCGCTGGCGCTGGCGCTCCGAGGCGAGTTGGTACTGAGCGCGGTCAACGTGGATCTCGGCCCCGAAGTCGCCGACGAGGTGCGCGCCTTCCTTCCATTGGTCGAGCAGCTTGGACGGGTCTTCGTCGCCCTGGCGCGCGGTATTCCCGATCGGGTGTCGGTGCGCGCCGAGGGAAGGATCGCCGACTACCCGGTCCGGCCTCTCGGTCTGGCGGCGCTCAAGGGCGCCTTGGCGGCAGTGAGCACAGTCCCGGTGACCTATGTCAACGCCTCCCCGCTGGCAGCGGAGCGGGGGATCACGCTGGTGGAAGAGGCCGATCCCGAGGCGCGTGACTTCGTCTCGCTTGTGAGGCTCTCCGGTGAGACCGCCGGGCGGCTGGTCTCGGTCTCCGGAACCCTGGGACGAAAGGGGCCGATCCTGGTCGAGATACTCGACCATGAGGTGGAGCTTCCGCTGTCACCACACATGGCTGTGCTCCGCAATGCCGATGTCCCCGGCATGATCGGCCGGGTGGGCACGTACCTGGGCGGGCTGGGGGTGAATATCGCCAACATGGTGGTGGGGCGCACCCCGGAGACCCGTGCCGCCGCCATGATGGGCTTCAACCTCGATCAGGCGCTCACCGACGAGCAGGTCGAGGGGTTGCTCGACATCGACGGCATCGAGGAGGCGGTGTCCGTCGCATTGCCGGAGTGAACCGGCGGGGTGATTCGACCCGGTTCCAGTTGCCGGACAATCTGGCAGTCGCCGCCATCGGTGACGGACGCGGGCAATGGCTGGAGCGGCTGCCGGGATTCGTCGAGGCGTTGGCTACCAGGTGGTCCCTCCGTTTCGGGCCGCCCTTCCAGCCAGGTGGGCAGACGGCGTGGGTCGCCCCTGTGGAGGATTCGGCGGGGACTCCCTTGGTGCTCAAGGTCTTGTGGCGCCACTACGAAGCCGAGGACGAGGCCGAAGGGCTAGCCATCTGGGCTGGGAACGGAACGGTCCTGCTTCACGATTCCGCCGTGATCGACGACCAGACCACAGCGCTCCTGCTGGAGCGGTGTCGTCCTGGGACGGCGCTGTCTACCCGGCCCGAGGAGGAGCAGGACCGGGTGATCGCCGGCCTGCTCGTCCGGCTGTGGCGGGAGCCGCCACCCGGTCATCCTCTACGGCCGCTTTCCGAAATGTGTGCGCAATGGGCCGACGAGTTCGAGGAGGTTGCCGCCCAATCATTGCTCGACCGGGCTCTGGTCGCCAAGGCCATGACCCTGATCCGCGAGTTGCCCGGCTCGGCCGAACGGGAGGTGATGCTCTGCACCGATTTGCACGCCGGAAACGTCCTCGCCGCCGAGCGCGAGCCATGGCTGGTGATCGACCCCAAGCCCTACGTCGGCGACCCCGCCTACGACATCCTCCAGCATCTGATCAACTGTCCCGACCGCCTCCGGATGAACCCCGACAGGTTGCTGCGGAGGATGACCGCACTCACCGGGCTGGACACAGATAGAGCCCGGCTCTGGCTCTTCGCCCGCTGCGTGCAGGAGTCCATCGGGTCGCCATGGCTCACCGAAGTAGCCAGGAAGCTCGAGCCAGGCGAGCCGCCCGTTCTCTGATCTCGGCAACCCAGGGTTGGGGACTACCTGGGCGGTAGCTGCCAACCCTGGGCTGGGGATGCGTACCCTCTCGGCGGTGCGCCGCCTGCTCGCCTCGTGGTTCGGCTCCGGTTTGGTGCTGCGCCGGTTGCGGGGGTCGGACGGCGGATCGGGAACGCTGGCGGCGGTTGTCACCTTTCCCTTCCTCCTGGCGATCTCGCTCTTGGGGTGGCAGGTGCAATTGGCCGTCGCCGTGGCCCTTGCCTCGCTAGCGGTATGGGCGAGCCATCAATTCGCCACCGAGTTGGGAGATCCGGGTTGGGTCGTGGTCGACGAGGTCGCCGGGCTGGCGGTGGCCATGATCGGTTTGCGGCCGGTCCCGGCGATCTTGGCGCTGGTTGTGTTCCGTTTGGCCGACATCCAGAAGCGCTGGTTTCCCGGTGTGTACGCCGCCGAGTCCCTCCCCGCCGGATGGGGCGTGACCGCCGACGACGTGGTGGCCGGTCTCTACGGGCTCGCAGGCGGCTGGGCGGTCCA
>DATADW010000104.1:0-1598 GCA_036258335.1 Acidimicrobiia bacterium | reverse complement strand
GACGGCGAAGTGGCCAACTCCACCTACACCGAGTTCTTCCAGAAGGAGGCGCCCGAACGCTTCCTCGAGGTCTTCATCGCCGAACAACTCATGGTTGGAGCTGCGGTCGGCCTCCAAGTCGTCGGGCTGACCCCCGTGGCGGCCACGTTCGGAGCGTTTCTCACCCGTGCCTACGACTTCATCCGGATGGCGGCGGTCTCGGGCGCCCGGATCGTTCTTGCCGGGTCGCATGCCGGCGTCTCGATCGGTCAAGACGGAGCATCGCAGATGGCTCTTGAGGATTTCTCCATGATGAGGTCGATCCACGGCTCGACGGTGCTCAGCCCTGCCGACGCCTCGTCCACCGTCCGACTGGTCGAGGCGGCCCTCGACTGGCCGGGGATCGCGTACCTGCGGACGATCCGTGAGGACACACCCCCTCTTTACGGGGCGGGGGATGAGTTCCCCATCGGGGGCAGCAAGGTGCTCCGCCAGACCGCAGACGACCGAGCCACGGTGGTGGCCACCGGGATCACCGTGTTCCAGGCGCTGGAGGCAGCCGACCAATTGAAGGGGGAAGGGATCCCCGTCGGGGTCATCGACTGTTACTCGCTCAAGCCGATAGACGGGGAGACCTTGCGCGGTGCGGTCAAGCCCCTTGTCGTCGTCGAGGACCACTGGCTCGAGGGGGGACTGGGTGATGCGGTGCTGGCGGCACTCGCCGAAGACGCCCTCGAGGGAAGGGTCGTACATCTGGCGGTGACAGAGATGCCTCATTCCGGAACCCCCGACGAGCTGCGCGATGCCGCCGGGATCTCGGCCGTCCGGATCGCCGGGTTGGTGCGCGATCTCGTCCAGTAGCCGACTTGGAATGGATCGGATCGGCGGGGGTCGTGCGCCTCGTCTTGACGGATCGTGCCTGTCAAGGCTGGAATGAGCTGCTCGTGTCTGTGGAAACCAAGCGACGACCAACCCCAACGGCCCCCAATGCCGCCGAGTTGGCGCGCCTCGAAGATTGGCCGGCCGAGCGGGTGGTCCGCTGGGTGGCCGACCGCCTGACCCCTGCCAGGCTCGCCTGCAGTTTTGCAGGCGAGAGTGCAGTTTTGGTGGATTTGGTGGCGCGGGTGGCTCCCGAGATCAGCTTGTTCACCCTCGATACCGGTCGGCTCCCCGAGGAGACATACGACCTGATCGACGAGGTGCGGCGTCGATACGGCGTCGAAGTCGAGGTGGTCCTTCCTCGCAACGACCTCGTCCAGCGACTCGTTTCCCAAAAGGGGATGTTCTCTTTCCGCGAGAGTGTGGAGAACCGTCTCGAGTGCTGTGAGGTTCGAAAGGTCGAACCGCTGACCCGGGCGCTGCGCGGCGCCAGTGCTTGGCTCACCGGACTACGCCGCGAGCACTCGCCGGAGCGGGCGGCAACGCCGGTGGCCGCGTGGGACGGGGTGCACGGGCTCTTCAAGGTGAACCCGCTGGCCTACTGGAACACCGAACAGGTCTGGGACTACATCCGGTCGCGGGATGTCCCCTACAACCGGCTCTACGACCAGGGATACACCTCGATCGGCTGTGCTCCGTGCACAAGACCGACGACGGCTGGTGAACACCCACGCGCCGGT
>DATADW010000103.1:0-5176 GCA_036258335.1 Acidimicrobiia bacterium | reverse complement strand
GTCCTCAGCTAGCTCCTCGGCGTCGCGCTCGGTGGGGACCACGGCCAATACCGCCCCGGGTGCCTTGGCGGCCAGACCGGCGAGGAAGATGGCGCGCCCGTTCGGCGGCACCACCAGCCGCCCGGCGGCCCCGGGAAGCTGATTGGGTCGCCACCGTTCGACCAGCGGAGCGAGCGGAGCAGGCACGAGCCCCGAGATGGTAGGAGCCACGGTGTAGACGGAAGACGGAGGACGGAAGACGGAAGACGGAAGACGGCAGACGGCAGACGGTCCCTCCCCCGGCGGGGAGTTGCCGTTTGTTCCGTCCCCCCGCAGGGGTGAAGGGCCTGCCGCGGAGCGGCGGGTAGGGGGGCTGCCGAACCTCCCGACGGTGGCCGATCCGCGGCCGCCGAGCCGCTCGGGCCCTACTCCTCGGACTCCAGAGGGCGGCCGTCGAGGAAGGCGCCGATCATGTCGCTCGCCTCTGGCTCGTTGCGGGCCACATATGCGACACCGTTCTCCGGTGCACTTACCACCG
The DNA here is from genome assembly GCA_036258335.1 of Acidimicrobiia bacterium. Lineage (GTDB taxonomy): Bacteria > Actinomycetota > Acidimicrobiia > Spongiisociales > DATADW01 > DATADW01. Next base: position 4,659 of record DATADW010000103.1, on the reverse strand, counting down.
GGAGAGACACTGTGTCGGTCTCGCCGGCGAACCGCATGGCCACCCCGGTCCGGAGCAGGTCCCAGAGCGAGAGACCGTCGTCTGCGGTGAGGTTGGAAGACACGGCGGTGACCAGCCCGGGGGTGCGGAGAAGGACCGCCGGGCTGCCCACCTTGGCGAGCACCTGAAGCATCACTTCACGCTGGCGCGAGGTCCTCCCTGGGTCGCCACCACCCTGAGGGACCCACTCCCCGTCGCGGAATTCCTCGTACTGCCTCGACCGGGCGTAGGCGAGCGCGGTTGCGCCATCCACTGTCTGCCTGCCCGCGTCGATCTCGAGACCGGACTTGAGGTCGCGAGCCGGGTGGGGGACGTCGAGCTCGATACCACCGACGGAATCGATGATCGATGCGAACCCTCCGAAGTCGACCTCGAGGTAGTGGTGGATGGGGATGCCGGTCTCGTCGATGACGGTCTCGGTGAGCAGCTCGGGTCCACCGAAGGCATAGGCGGCATTTATACGGTTGGTGCCCTCACCAGGGATGTCCACCTTGAGGTCTCTCGGCAGGCTGAGCAGCTGCCGCCGCCCGTCGGTGACATGGGCGAGGATGATCACGTCGGAGCGGGCGCCGCTGAAATCCCCGAAGTTCCCCTCGAGATCATCGGGGAGATCCTCGCGGGTGTCGGAACCGACGATCAGGTAGTTGGTGGTTCCTTCCGCCGCCGACAGCGTGTCCACCGCCACTCGCTCCAATGCGAGTTGGTCGAGGTAGACGTATCCAGCGGCTGCGAAGACGGCGAGAACGGCCAGGAACAAGAAGAAGAGCACCCACCCCCGGCCGCGCCGACGACGGCGCGCCGGCTGCCGGGAGGGGGGACGAGACGGGTTGGTTTGCGGTTGGATCAACGTGTCCATTACAACTCGACTTGGTCGAACTCGACTAGGGAGAGGTGACTGGGATGAGACGGCGGGGAGACCTGCCCGGTTCCCGAGGCGGGGAAGCCTAGCCGGACCCGGTCGACTCACCTGTCAGACAGCCACCGGATTCACTCTTCCTGCGGGCGGGCATAGCTGCCAATCACATGGGAAACGGGACGGTCGGGGTTGCCGTCCACCCAAAGCAGCACCCGGGCGGAGATCCTGGTCCGTCCAACCCGGTCGATGTCGGCTCGTGCCAATAGATCCGCTCCTGTGGCCGGCCGCAGGAACGAGATGGAGAGATCGGTGGTGACAGCCATCGGCGAGATACCGATCACGGTGAATACGGCGAACCAGATAGCGGTATCGGCGAGAGTGAACTGTGTCGGCCCGCTGATGTAACCGCCGGGGCGGAGCTGGGACGGGTCGTACTCCCATCGGGCGACTGCCCAACCCTCGCCGAGGTCATCACATCGGATGCCGGACTCTGCGGCCGATGGGTAGCCGGAATGAAAGTATGCGTTCACCTCGTCGGCGGTGAGCACCCCGCCGTCGCTCTCCGTCACGCCGAGGCTGCCGTCTCTGGCGGCCCAAGCAGCCCCTCGGCAACCGCCCATGTGTAGAGACGACGGAGGGTGTCCTCCGCCGGTGTGTAGACCAGACCCAGATCGCGGGTTGCCCTGGAGCCGTCGTAGGCGTGGCCGTGGAGCATGGTGCGCGCCATCTCCCAACAGAACCGGGGGTGCTTGCCCATGATCCTGGCGGCCGTGCCATAGGCGCCCGCACCCGCTAGCGCCACCCATCCTGGGAGGAAGCGAACCGTGGCACGCCGACCGGTGACCCGCTCGAGGAGATCGAGCGCTTGGCGGATGGAGAGCGTGAAGCCGTTGAGGACGTAGCGCTGTCCCGGTGTGCCCTTTTCCTCGGCCAGCAGATGACCGCGGGCGCAGTCGTCGATGTCGACCATGCTCACCCGTGTGTCCACGAGGACGGGGAGCTTGCCGTCGATCACCTGGAGGATGAGCTTCCCTGTGCCACTGGCTCTCCCGGGGCCCTGCACGGATGACGGGTTGACCGCCACGACCTCGACCGGAGTCCGCTCGGCGAACACCGCCTGCTCGGCCAGGTACTTCGACCTCTCATATTGGGAGAGGAAATGTCCCCGGTGCGGCGAGCTCTCATCGCCCACGGTCCCCTCCTCCTCCCCGATGGCCGCAGCAGAGGAGGTGTAAACCAGACGCCGAACCCCGGCTGCGGCGCACGCTCTGAGGACGTTGCGCGACCCGTCGACATTGGCGGTATCCATGGGCTCAGGGTCGGAGACACAGAACTGGTTGACCCCGGCCACGTGGTAGACCACATCGAACCCGGTGAAGGCACGGACCAGTGAGCCGTGGTTGAGGAGGTCACCGTTCACCGCAGTGGCTCCCGCCATCTCGACGGATTCGGCCGAGCCGGCGGAGCGGACGAGAGCACCCACCCGGCGACCCGATTCCACCAGGAGGCGCAGGATCGGCGCCCCCACCACACCGGTGGCGCCGGTCACCAGGACGGGTCCTGCGACCACCCCTACGTCCGGGTGTCGACCGAGCGCACCACCGACCAGAAGCTGGCTACGTACTGCCACCCCGAGGCGATGGTCACTATCGCCGCCAGCCACATCACCCACTCGTCGAGGTAGAGCCGGCCCCACGGCTCGGGGAGCCGGAGGATGGCGAGGAGGATGGCGAGGAACTGGATGCTCGCCTTTAGCTTCCCCCATATTGACGGTTTGACCATCGTGCCGCTCATCGCTGCCAGACCCCGCAGCGCCATCACCACGAACTCCCTCAAGACGATGATGAGAGTCACCCATATCGATGCCCGGTTAACCGCGATCAGGGCGAGCAGCGTCCCGGTGACGAGGAACTTGTCGGCGGTGGTGTCGAGAAAGGCGCCCAGAACCGTGGTGATCCCCCAGCGCCGGGCGAAATAGCCATCGAGAAAGTCCGTCAGCGCCGCCACGAAGAACAGCGCAGCGGCGAAACCGAAACCGTGGTCGATCCGCTCGTTTGCGCTGATCAGCCACATGATGACCGGCACCAGGACCACCCGGGCCAACGCGAGCGCGTCGGGGATGGAGATCGGATCCTCCTGCCAGCTTGGGCTTTCGATGTTACCCCGACATCCTCGCTCGGCCGCGTGCACCCATGGCCTATTGAGGGGTCTCTGCCTATGCTCGCCGCGTGCTGAGCGGTCCCTTCGCCTTGGCCGCGGCGTTGCTGGCCGTGGGTGGGGCGATGAAGATGGTCAGGCCGGGTCCCGCCGCCGGCGCTCTGACTGCGCTGCATATCCCTGCCGCGCGTTCAGCGGCGCGCCTGATGGGAGGCGCCGAGTTGATCGCCGGCTCTGCCGCGCTGGTGGTCGGTGGCCGGGGTGCTGCGCTGTTGGTTGCCGGGTTCTATCTGGTCTTTGCTGCCTTCGTCGCCATGGCGATCTCCGGACGTGTCGAGGTGGCATCTTGCGGTTGCTTTGGTCAGGAGGACGCGCCCCCCGGGATGGCGCACCTGGTCATCGACCTCTCTGCAGCCGGGGTATGCCTGGCGGCGGCCGCCGCCGCACCGCCTCCGGGGATCATCGACGTGCTCGCCAACCAGCCGTGGGCCGGGATCCCGTTCATCGTCTTTCTGGCGCTCGGGTTGGCCGCCCTCGTCATAGCGATGACCGAGCTGCCTCGCCTCAACGCTGCCCGGGCCGATCGGTGACAGTTCGGCTGGTTGACGCCGGGAGCCGGTTCCTTGCCTCGAGGACAAGCAGGCGAGGCTTTCTGAGGAACGCCGCGCTCGTCGGCTCGGCGTTGGCCACCGCACCGGTGGCCTATGCCCTCCGCCCGGTATCGGCCTACTCGGCCATCTGCAGCTGCTCGGGCTCGTCGTGTGACTGCTCGTCGCTGTGTTGTGACGGCTACACCGAGTTTTGCTGCACCCTCTATGGGTCGAACTCCTGCCCGCCCGGGACGCTCGCCGCCGGGTGGTGGAAGGCGGACGTCTCCGGATTCTGCGTCGAGGACGGGGTCGACCTACCCCGGTACTACATCGACTGCAATGTGGACAACTGCGGCAGCTGTGGGTGTGGATCCTCGGGGTCGTGCGGGTCGGGGTGCGTAGGTCTATGCGACTGCGGCTGCGGCGCCGGCACCTGCGACAACCGCAAGGCGTGCTGTGCAGCATTCCGCTACGGCCAATGCAACCAGGACGTGGCTTGTGTTGGCCCGATCGTGTGCCGGGTGGTGTCCTGCACCCCGCCGTGGGAGATCGACGGATCGTGCACGACGACCGTGGCCACCGACAACAACACCCGGTTCCACGACCGACCCTGCCTGCACGCCCCTCCCCCGCTGATGGGGCGACCGGCCGTGGTCAGCGGGACCACATGGCGGCTACGCAACTCTCTCACCGATGGGGGGCCCAACCAGAAGTTCGACTACGGGGTGGTCGGCGACCACCCGGTGATGGGAGACTGGACCGCATCGGGGACTGCGACCGCGGGGATGGTCCGGGGCACCCGTTTTGCCCGGCTCTCAGACACCGCCCTGCTCTGGCTGCTCCGCAGCGAGCCTGGTGACGGCGACCCGGACATCGTCTTCGAGTTCGGCCGGATCGGGGACATTCCGGTGGTGGGCGATTGGACAGGCGACGGACGAGACCTGCCCGGGGTCGTCCGCAACGGGACATGGATGCTGCGGACCAGCCTCGACTCGGGACAGCCCGACATCGAATTCG
>DATADW010000102.1:0-7255 GCA_036258335.1 Acidimicrobiia bacterium | reverse complement strand
CTTGCCCCTTCGATCTCACAGGCATCTCATCCGGCTTGGGCTCGATACGAAGCGCAGACATTGGGCATGGTGGGTATTCGTTGCGCTCGGCATCGCGCATCCGACAGCCGTCGCCGTCGACCAGTGCAATCGGCTCCCGGTAATAGAGCGAAAGCCATGATGGCAGCAGGCGCCGGTGGCGGGAGAGAAGGTCGGCGTGGGTGCTCATCTGATGATGCCTCCTGGCTGACCCCGAACCTAGCTGTGCCCTCGACGTCGCAACCGCGTGCCGAGCCCGGCTATGGCTGGTCGTCCCTCTCCAGCATTGCCTGGAGCAGATCCGCCAGTTGACGTAATTCGTCCTCGGTGAGGTTGCCGATCAGCGGTGGGTTCTCACGCAGCCGCTCGAGCATGGCATCCATCAGTTCGGTGCCGGGCAATGTCAGCGACAGCTGCTTGACGCGCCGGTCCCTGGGATCGGGGAGCCGCTCCACCAGACCTCTGGTCTCGAGCCGGTCGGCGATCCCGGTGACGTTCGAAGCATCGCAGTGCAGCTTCTCCGCCAGGAGACTCATCGCCAGGGGTCCGGAGGAGAGGAGATGAAGGGCGAAGGCCTGCTGCTGCGTCAGATCGAGCTCACTTGCCCGTTCCGCCATGTGACCGCCAAAGCGGCGCCCCACCTCGCGCCACAGCGTGAGCACCTGGTCGCGGACGGGCCCGTGATGATCCATGAGATTAAGGATAATCCATGAACTCAGTAGTTGGCAAGTACCTATCTTGACAGACTCAACTATCTATGAGATCATCCACTCTCTCAGCGAGACGAGGAAGCAGACAATGAGCAATGGGAGCGCGGTGGTCGTCGAGGGGGTGGCCAAGTCGTACGGCGAGGTCAAGGCTCTCGACGGGGTCGACCTCTCCATCGAGCGAGGCACCGTGTTCGGCCTGCTCGGGCCGAACGGCGCCGGCAAGACCACCCTGGTGAAGATCCTGACCACGCTGCTCCAGCCCGACCGGGGCCGGGCGACGGTGGAAGGACTCGATGTGGTCACCCAGGCTGCAGAGGTGCGAACCCGGATCGGGCTCGCCGGTCAGTCGGCGGCGGTGGACGAGTTCCTCACCGGCCGGGAGAACCTGCAGATGGTGGGGACCCTGTACAACCTGGGACGTGAAGACATCAAGCGCCGCTCCGACGACGTACTGGAGCGCATCGGTCTGGCCGACGCCGCCGACAGGGTGGTCCGCACCTACTCGGGCGGAATGCGGCGCCGTCTCGACCTGGCCGCCTCCCTCGTGGGACGCCCCAGCATCTTCTTCCTCGACGAGCCCACCACCGGTCTCGACCCGCGCAGCCGGATCGACCTGTGGGAGCTCATCGAAGAGCTCGTATCCGAGGGCACCACTCTTCTGCTGACCACCCAATACCTCGAGGAGGCGGACCGGCTTGCGAATCGGATCGCGCTGATCGACCGGGGAACGCTGATCACGGAAGGCACTGCCGACCAGCTGAAAGACCGGATGGGAAGCGATGTGGTCGAGGTCACCGTGCCGGCGGCGTCCTGGTCGGAAGCAGTTGCGGTACTCGCCGAGTTGAGTGACGAGGAGCCGCACAGCAACGAGATCGGCCGGGTGGCCATCCCAGCCCCCGAGGGCGCTCGGACGCTGCTGGAGGCGGTGCGCCGGCTCGACGATCGTGGAGTGGAGATCGACGATGTCACTCTTCGCAAGCCCACCCTCGACGATGTGTTCCTCGCCCTCACCGGGCATGCCGCCGAGACCGACGCCCAGGAGCCTGCGGCCAAGGGCCGCGGACGCCGCTTCGCCAGGAGAGAATCATGACCCTTTCTGCAACCGCTCCTTACGGCGCCCCGGTGCGCAGCCGCCCCTTCCAGACAGTCCGTCATATCGGGGCGATGACCAAGCGCAACCTGATGCGCTACCTGCGGACCCCGCAGTTGGTGGTGTTCTCCTCGATCCAGCCGATCATGTTCGTGCTGTTGTTCGGGTTCGTCTTCGGTGGGGCGATCAGCACACCGGGGATCAATTACATCGATTACCTGATCCCGGGGATCCTGGCGCAAACGGCCATCTTCGGAGCGTCGATGACCGCGGTTGGCCTGACCACCGACCTCCAGGCGGGCATCGTCGACCGGTTCCGGTCGCTCCCCATGGCACGGTCGGCGGTGCTCGCCGGTCGGACCTTCGCCGATCTCTCCCGGACGGTGTTCACCACCGCACTCATGATCGGGGTTGGGGCACTCATCGGCTTCCGGTTCCACTCGGGGGCCGGGGATGCCCTGCTCGCCATGGTCGTGGTCTTGCTCTTCGGGTATGCAATGTCGTGGCTGATGGCCACCGTGGGGTTGGTGGCGAAGACGCCCGAGACCGCCCAGACCGCGTCGTTCCTCCCCATCTTCCCGCTGGTGTTCGCCTCGTCGGCGTTCGTTCCGGTGGCGACCATGCCGGAGTGGCTGCAGGGCTTTGCCGAGAACCAGCCGGTTTCGGTGATCGTGAACACGGTCCGGGCTCTGGTGCTCGGGCTGCCTGCCGACGATCTGATCTGGCGGTCGTTCGTCTGGATCGCCGCTCTGCTGCTGGTGTTCGTCCCGCTCTCTGTCAGGCTCTATCGCCGGGCCGGGGAGTAATCCGGCCCTACGCGACTAACCGTGGTCGACGGCCTCTGATTCGTGCGGTGACTGGCGACTTTTCGCGCTCTTGGCGCTGGCTCAAAGGCTCCGACGGAGCTATTGATTGGTCCGTCGGACGTAGTCGACCTGATCGCGAGACGCCGGCTGGCCGTAAAGGGCGGCTGGCCTTCGCCGCGGCGGCGCTAACGACCTATCGATTCGCTAGCCAGCCCACCAGCGCGCCTGTGCGTCGCCGGACAGGCCACCGCCTTGATCTATGGAGCGTCGCCTAGGTCCCGAACATCGACTCCGTGAGGCATTGCGAAATGGTGCTCAGCGACCATGCTGCATTGGTCATTGACTTTGCTCTGGACGACAATCTCGCTATCCCCGCCGCTGACCCAAACCGCCTGAGGTCCGCTGAGGTGGCTGGGGCGAATCGGCGAGCATTGCTCGGTCGCCTTGCTGGCCTCGGTTGGTTTACAGAACGGAGAGGTGGCGGCGACGCAGGCGCTTGCGATTCTGCTCGAGAATCGACTCCTCCGTGACGCCTTGGTCAGTTATTCCAGGGAGGTCACGCAGACCAATCTGAGCGCGATCAGATGGTTCGAAGCGGAGCGGGTTCATGAAGACGGATCTCGCCCGGACCTAGAGGGTATTGACGGTCGTGGTTGGCCGGTGCTCGTCGTAGAGGCGAAGTTCGGCGCAGCTCTGGCCACCGGGCATGTCTGGTCCTACCTCAACGACCAGGAGCAAAGGCTCGGCGGTGATGTTGGAGCTTTTGTGCTGCTGGTTCCGGCGAACCGCTTCGGGGAGGCGGAACGGGTTCTCGATGCGGCCCTTCGCGAGCGGACCGATGAGGGTGCCTCGGCGTATCCCATCGCCGCCGCTGTGGTGACTTGGGACAGCTGGTTGGAGGCGTGGAACGACGCGGTTCGGCACCTTCCATCTACTTCGGACTCGCTCGCTGGTGACCTCGTCCAGCTCAGGGAACTCTGCCTCACCATGGGCGGGCTGGTGATCCCACCGCTTGGTGGGGCTGCATTGGGGGAAGGCTGGAGAGAACGCGAAGAGGACCTTCGGATCTTCGTTGACCAGGTCACGGCTCGGCTCAGCGACCCGTCATCCAGGAAGCTTCCGATCGTCCACGAGGCCGGCTGCGACCAATTGCGGTACGTGCCCGGTGGCTATCCGGAGCCTGGCAGCTTCTGTTCCGTCGGCCTCGCTAGTCGGTTCGCCGATCAGGGAGCGACCCCGCTATGGCTTCGCTACCACAAGATCACTACGCACTTCCGCGAAATTGGAGCCCGCATCATGACCTCCGCCTTTGCCGAGGACGTACGCACCGACGACGGTCACCTTTGGTTGCCGCTGGTCGTCACTGGAGAGTTGGCTGGACACGAGCTCGTCGATCACCTGGTCGCCCACGTCCGCGCGGTGCATGCGGTGCCTGAATTGTTTTGAGGGGTTGGTCGCCAAGCGATCGATGCCAATCCGGTGTCCCGTTGCCGAATCCCAGTCACCGAGCTTCACTCCATCGCGCGTCCATCGCGGGAGAGAGCGCGAAGGGACGGGTAAGAACGCGAATTGACGAGAACCGAAAACGGTGGTCTGAGCAGGTAGTTTGCGGGTTTCACCTGATCAGCGCAGTGCACAGAATCGGGCTACCCGAAGGTCGCGGGTTCAAATCCCGCCCCCGCTACCACGAGAAGACGCTTGCACCGCAAGGGTCTTCTGCCTTTCGGCCCTTTACGGCCGATTCCGCACCTTCTCGAACATGCGGGCTGCTTCTGTCTGCATCCCGGAAATCACGGGCTGTTAGGTGTCGATGGTGAACGCCGGGTCACGTGGCCGATCTTCGAACGCGTCTCGGGCCTCGGCTGAAGTACCTGTTTCGACTCGGCCTGGGACTGGTGGCTCGACGGAACCCACGACGCCAAAACACTGGAATGGTGGCTCGATTCGCTGGACTCACCTATCGCCCAGCTTGTTCATCTGTCCAGCTCGGCCGCGAGGCCGTCGAGAGCCTTGGTCCCGACCTTCTTCAGGCTCGGTCCCATGAAACGGGTGAGGTGCCTGATCCAGTTGAGGAAGGTGAGGTCGGCGGTGTAGTCGATCACGGTCATGTTGTCGCGCCGTGCGAAGCGGATCTCGTCAACCGCGATGAGCTTGTCACCGCGGCCGACCAGGACGACCCGATCGCTGGGCTCATATTCCGTGATCTCGTACACCATCGGCATCGTGCCCCCGCCGAACTTGACCTCCAGCTCGAATTGGGAGCCGACACCGACGGGCCCCCGGCCGAGCCTGTGGGACGAGGCCACACCTGGATCCCAGTCCTCGATGTTGGAGAAGTCGGCGGTGTAGATGAAGGCTTCGTCCTTGGCTCGCTCGACGCATCTCTCATCAACGAGGCGGACCGCTTTGTGATCTGCTGGTCTTGCCGTTCTCGTGGTTTGTCTCATGTCGCCAGGGTTCCTCCGAATACCTGCCAGGCCAGGGCCGACTTGGCCACCAGGCTGAGCAGGATGTATGTCGATTCTCCGAAGCTGTAGTCCGCCCACCGACCGACCTGCTTGTACTGCAGGACCATGACGATCGCGAACACGTTGAAGAAGGCAAAGAGGGAGAAGAAGATTCCGTACACGAACCCGGGAGGGTTCGACTCGAAGCCGGGGCTGAAGAGGTACCAGGCGATCGCGATCCAGGGAATAGCCCCGGCCAGAACCCCGAACCAGTAGGGCAGCCAGCTGACCGCCTTGCCTGGTGTCTCGTATTTCTCCTGGAGAAGGCCGAATAGGATCATCGATGCATTGACCCCGGCAATGGCAAGCAAGGCGGCGATGTCGGCGATTCCGGTCAGAAGGGCGATCAGTACCACCATGACCGATGCGGAGAGGGAGTACTCGATCCAACGGGCATAGTTGCGCTGGCGATTCAGGTTTTGGCGGTACCACTGGTAGATGCCGGGCGAGGCGATGAGGAAGTGGGCTACGGCGGAAATGAACAAGAAGATGGCCACGCCCCAGGCGACGCTCACCTCGAAGAGGGGCGTCACCTCGGGCGGGGCGAAGCCAGGAGGCCCCGCCATGTATGTGGCGATGACCGGGAGCGTGAAACCGTTGGCCAGCCAAAGGACCAGGAACCCCTGGAAGGCGTGGAGCGCACCCATGCCGACGTTGTAGGCACGGAGGCGATCACCGGCCCGGCGCGTGACAATGGTCTCTGTCATTGTCGTCATACACCTTATTCGTAGCGCCCGGTCCGATCGGATGACGAGAGCATCGAGTTGAGCGCGTCGACGGATCGCTGCAGCGATGCGGGATCACCTCTTAGCCACTGTGCGACGACGTGTGGGCGTGCGGCTGGCTTCCATAATCGAGAACTCGGACAAGGCTGTCGAAGCCGCCGGAGGCTGTCTCGACACACCTCTGACACAGTCGCCACACCGAGGAAGTGTCGGCGAGATACGGGCAGTGTTCGGAGCAAGGCCCCGGAGAACGGCGCGGGCGCTGCTGGCAACCGGTTTCCTACTCAGTCGGCTGTCGAGAACCGGTTACGCAGTCGCCTCCGCGCGGGCCGACCCGGGGATCCGACCGAGAACCAGGTCCCAGCCGGTCTCGTAGCTCTCCCACATCTTCATGGCGTCGGCGCCTGGCGCTTCCCATCCATCGTGGATCAGGGTGACCTCGGTGCCATCTGCGGTCTGTCGGAAGGTGATCTCGAGGTGGGTCGACTGGGCTGCCGGAATCCCCGGGTACCAATCCATGGCGATTCGGGTCGGCTCATCCCATTCAAGAATGCGAGCCCAGTCGTGTTCGACCCCGTCGTTGGATATTTCGTAGACCCTGCCGCCGACTCCTGGCTCGACACGGGCGTCAGCAGCATTGGCGCCTTCCACAGAATGAGATTCCAGCGGCCACCACTCTCCCATCCGGGCCGTGAACAGCTCGAAGACAATTCCGCGTTCGCCAGGAACGGTGACGACTTTGACCACCGGTGCCAGCCTGTCGTGGTCTGAACTACTCACTTCTCCTCCATCTCTCTAGTTCCAGCTGCGTGGTGTCGAGATGGGGGCGTAAACTGAGCATATAAGCGTCGACCTCGACGAGCTGCGTTTGGCTGCGCATGGCCCGGGACCGGATTGACCGCGAGTACGCCGAGCCGCTCGACGTCCCAGCGCTTGCCCGCACGGCGATGATGTCGCCGGCGCACTTCAGCCGCCGCTTCCGTGAGGCGACTCGGAGTCGCCGTACTCCTACCTCATGACCCGGCGTATCGAGCGGGCGAAGGCGCTGCTGCGCCGCGGCGACCTCAGCGTGACCGAGGTCTGCTTCGCGTCAGCTGCAATAGTCTCGGCTCCTTCTCCGCCCGGTCACCGAAATCGTCGGCGAGACGCCGGGCGCGTACCGCGTCCGCAACCACGACGAGCTGCGTGCGATGCCGCCGTGCGAGACGATGGTGCTGACCCGGCCGCGCCGGGACGGGCGCCAGGGCCGCGCTGAAGAGAGCAGTTTTCGAGAAGCATCTGTAGCCGCACCCTCTTAGGGTTGGCGGCATGACTGTTTTCACTCAGCACCGTGCATATCTATGTCGACGACCCCGACGCCGCCCTCGGCTTCTACCGCGACACGCTCGGCCTGACGGTG
>DATADW010000101.1:0-8360 GCA_036258335.1 Acidimicrobiia bacterium | reverse complement strand
TGTTGCCCGCCCCGATCAACGAATGTGTGTCAGCCGCCGCCCTGGACGTCGGCCAGATTGATCGTCTGGCTGAAGACCGGCTCGGTGCTGAACTCGCCGTCCTCCACCACCACGATGGCCATGGTGGCCGTGCTCTGGCAGTCGCCATTGTCGTCGCAGGTCAAGGTGCCGGTCACGCCTTGGTAGCCCTCAACGGCGTAAAGGGCGTCCTTGAGCGCGGTACGCGGGATGAAGAGGGTGCCTTCCTCTTCGATGGCCACGTCCTCGATCGCCTGGAACACCAGGTTGGTCGCATCGAAAGCGTGGGCGTGGAACACCGACTGCGGCTCGCTGCCGAACCGCTCCTCGTACTCCGGAAGGAACTGTTGGTCGTAGAACTCCGGGTCGGCAAGTGCGGTCAGGTCTGGACCGGAGATGTACACGCCGTTGGCGTTCTCCGCTCCTGCAGCCGTGATCCAGTCGGGGGTGAACATACCGTCGGAGCCCGCAAGCACGGTTTCCGCCATCTCGGGGATGGCCCGGGCCTGCTGGGTGATCAGCCCGCCCTCAGCCACGAAGATCGGGAAGTAGAGCATCTGCGGCGAGTCGGCGGCGATGTCGGTAAGCACTGAATTGAAGTCGGTGTCACCGACCTGGATCGCCTCCTGCTTGGTGATGGTCCCTCCTGTAGAAGAGAACACATCGGCGAAGGCCTGCTGCAGACCGTCGGCGTATGGGCTCCCGTCGTGGATGGTCGCCGCAGAAGTGATCCCCCGCTCGGCCGCGAAGTTGGCCACTGCCGCACCCTGGATCAGGTCGTTGTGCGCAGTCCGCAGGTAGAACTCCTGGTGCTGTGCCGGGTCGGTCAGCGCCGGACCGGTGTTCGACGGGGAGATGATGGCGATCCCACGATCGCTGAGGATCGTGTCCGCCACTCCGAGAGCCGCACTCGAGCAGCTCGTCCCGATCACTGCCACCACCTTCTCGTCGGAGGCCAGCGCCTGAGCGCCGGCCTGTCCACCCTCGGCGCTGCAACCGTCGTCCTGGTGGTTGAAGGCGACGTCGCGGCCCATGAACTGGCCGGCTTCACCGTCGAAGCTGCCGTCGATGTAGTCGGCGGCGAGCTCGACGCCGTACTGGCTGTCGGTCCCGAGGCTTGCGTTGGCGCCCGAGATCACCAGCAGCGATCCAATAGTGATGGGCTCACCCTCGGCGTATTCGACGCAACCGAACTCGTCGGCGGCACAGGCATCGGCGGCGGACCCGCTGGCGCTGGCCGTGGTCCCGGTTCCATCTGCGGCGGTGGTCTCGGTTCCATCTGCGGCGGTGGTGTCGGTTCCATCTGCGGCGGTGGTGTCTGTCCCACCGGCGGCGGTGGTGTCGGTCGTATCACCGCCACAGGCGGCGAGTACCAACGCGAGAGCGAGCGAGAGACCCAGGAGGCCCCTCCGTCTCGGATTCTTCATTCCTACCTTCCTTCCTCGTTGGACCCACCGGGGTACCGGCCGGTCAGGGCGCGATTCCTCGGACGGGCGGCGAAGCATACCGGTGGATGGGTGGAGCGCGCCTCTCAGAGGGTTATGTCGCCCTCAGGGCGACATGACCGTCAATGTCCCCTGCGGGCGGTCCTTGCCACCGGTGACGCTGTAGAAAGGCCACGATCCCACCCCCAGGGTGTCTCCGACCCGGCCGACCTCGACTGTTGTCCCTGCTGGGATGGTCAACTCGATCAGAGTGTGTCGTGGGTTGGGCCCCGGCGGGTCCACGACGTTGAAGGTGTGATCCACCGAGGTCCTGTTGTTGACACTTAGCACCGAATCGGTGGTCACGATGAGGCAGGAGGGATCAAAGCCTCCGTCCGTCACGAGCAATTCGACCGCAGCCTCCGTTCGATCGGCGCAGTCACCATCGACGGGGTCGTGACCGGTGGCGGCATGCACATCCTCGCGGTCGGCGGTGACAGTGGTCGATGCCGCTGCCTCGCAGCCGGCGACGAACAGCGCCACCACGACAAGCACAAGACATCGCACGGTTGCAGGCTAGATGCCGCTCGATGCTCGACCTCGAGCGGGGAACCCGGGAGACTGTGCATCGTTCTACCTATGACCCGATGACCCGACTCCGATGATCGACTTCGTGCTGGGCCTGACGCTGGCCGGCCTCGCTCTGCGAGGATGGTTCCGCGGGTTCGCCCGTGAGGCGATGGATCTCGTCGGCGTGGTCGTGGGGTTGCTCCTCGCCTTTCGGCTCGGCGCCCCTTTGGGCGACGAGTTGGTCGACCGATTTGGGATCGCCCCCGAAGCAGGCCGGATAATCGCCGCCGTCGTCATCTTCCTCCTGGTGGGGGCAGCGAGCGCCGTGGGCGCCCACTTTCTCTCCAAGGCGCTCACCCTGCCTGGGCTCTCGCTTGGCAACCGGATCCTGGGGGTGGGCGTGGCGGTCGCCACCGGTCTGTTCCTCCTCCTCATGTTGGTTTCGCTCGCTCGGGTCGCCTCGCTCCCCGACCCGGTGGACGGAGTCATCGACGAGTCCCGGGTGGTGGGAGCGGTGGCTGCACCCGAGTCGGTCCCGAGCCGCTGGTTCCACGCCCTGGCTGGTGATCGGGTGGTTGAAGCCGTCACCAACCTGGAGCGCGAGGTTGGAGAGCGCCGGGTGGTACTGGAAGAGGGTGAGCGCGCCGCCATCCCCGCAGCGGAGGCCACCGAGCTCTCCGCCTCAATCCCGGAGGCCCGGCAGGTGTACGACCTGGTCAACCACGCCCGGTTAGAAGCCGACCGTGACCCCCTCGCCTGGTCGCCTTCGTTGGCGAAGGTTGCGAGAGCCCATGCCGGCGAGATGTATCTGCGCGGCTACTTCTCGCACCGCTCGCCGGTGACGGGGACGCCGCTCGATCGCGTGCTCGACGCCGGGATTGTCGTCGGTCGAGTGGGCGAGAACCTGGCATTGGCGGCGACCCCGATCGCCGTCCATCAGGGTTTGATGGATAGCGACGGACACAGGAGGAACCTCCTGGCAGGGACCTGGACGAGGGTGGGCATCGGTGTTGTCGACGGCCCGCTCGGCTTGATGGTGGTCGAGGTGTTCTCCGACTAGCAGTGGTGGTGGCAGTTGGACGACCTGACCGAGATCTTCGTCGCCGCCTACCGGCCATACGTGCTCGGGCGGCTCGAGGAGCAGGCGATCGTCGCCCCGCCCGGTCTGGCCGAATCGCTCGACCACGGAGAGGAATGGCTTCGCGGCGCTCTGGAGGTGTTGTCGGCCCAGACCAACCAGGATCAGCGGCGCGGACCCCTCGAGCTGTTCCAGGAGGCGATTGGGTACCCCACCGAGGTGCTGCTCGAGGCAGGCATACCACCGGCCAACCGGGATCCCGTCGCGGTCTCGGCGCTGCCCGGCGACCTCTACGACCTGGCGCCCGCCTCATCCCAGTCCCTCGGGGAAGAGGCGTGGCGGGCGCACCTCGCCTGGGGAGCCGTCAAGGCGGCTGCTCTCACATCAACCGTCGAGCGCCGCGTACTCGTGGTGTCGGCCAACCTGCTCGACCGGAGCAGGATCGAATCGGCGATTAGGGCCGCCGGCGTCAGCGTGGCTTCACTCGACGCAGCATCGCCAACCCGCGCCCTGGTCGACCTCTCCTCACCGGGTGCCATCGATCGCATCGAGGAGTTGACAGATGGCGGAGTGGACGTGATCGCATTTGGCCCGCATGTGGACACGGCCACACTCGAGGCGGCCGCCGCCGCCGGAGCCACCGAGTCGCTGCCGCGTTCCATCTTCTTTCGACGGCTGGAAGAGATCCTGCGTGAGTAGGACGGCAGACGACGGACGGCAGAGTCGGTCTCCCGAAACATGCGGTGACCTGTGTTACACGTCCTCTGGCGCGGCTTTCCTCGTGGCGCGGCGGCGACCGGGGGAGGGTGAGGCTGCCCGTCGAGCGGCGGCCAGCAGCTGCTCGTGCGAGTCACGGAGCGCAGCAATCAGGTCGGGTAGGTCGGGGACGATGTCCCAGTCGGCCTGAACTCCCCAACCCATGCGCCCGTCGTAGCTGAACACCGCTATCCCCGCCCCGTGGTGCTCCCACAGCGGCACCGCCGCATAGAGGGCAAGGACTTCCGACTCCATCATGTACATCGGGAACTGCGGGCCGGGCACGTTGGTAACGGTGAGGTTGAACGGTCGCAGCACCTGCGCGGCGAGCCGGGCTCCCAAACCGACCAGCGTGGTCGGGGCGCCTGCGGACAGTTGGACGATCGTGGCGGCCCCCAACGCCTGATCGGTCTCTTTGAGGTTGGACGTCTCGGCGGTGATCGCTCGGAGCCGACGGACCGGGTCCCCCTCTGCCAAGGGCATCTTGACCAGCCACATGGCCACTTGGTTCCCCATCTCCCCCCGGGACGGACCGGGCCGCACGCTCACCGGTGCCATCACCCGGAAATCGAGGTCACCAGGCGGGAATGAGCGCCGTTCCGTCAGGAAGCGGCGTATGCCCCCTGCCACCACCGCCAGGATGACGTCGTTGACTTTCCCGCCGAACTGTTGTTTCACTTCCTTCACCTCGGCGAGCGGGACCTCGAACCAGTCGAATCGCCGATTGGGGCCGATGTCGCCGTTCAGTGGGGTCATCGACGACGCTCGCAGCCACCCCGAGGCGAGCGAGGCGATCGTGGCTCGCGCCCGATGACGGCCCGACGACAAGGCGGTGGAGGCAGGGGCATCAAGCCGACCAATGGTCCGTACCGCTTCGGTAACGCGGCGAGTGCGCCGGGCGGCCTCGGCGACCATGAGCTGCGCGCCTTCCGGGGCGGGCCTCGGCTGCCACCTGTCGGGTGGCTCGATCTCCACGTTCGGCGCGACACCGAATAGCACCGCCATCAGGTCGACCCCGGCGATGCCGTCGATCATGCAATGGTGGACCTTGGCGATGAGCGCGAAACGGTCGTTATCGAGTCCCTCCGCGATCCAGAACTCCCAGAGCGGCTGCGCCCGATCGAGTTGCTGAGAGAGGACGCGCCCTGCGAGACGTTTCAGTTGGGCTTCTGTCCCGGGGCGAGGGAGGCTCGTGTGGCGGACGTGGTATTCGAGATCGAAGTGATTTGCATCGACCCAGATGGGAGATCGCCCCAGTGGGGTCGAGGCGAGCCGTTGGCGATAGCGGGGAACGTACTTCAGTCGAGAGGCGATAAATGTCCGGATGCGATTGATGTCGATCCCGCCGTCAGCCGTGCGTAATGGGCCCGCATCGAGGATGGCCACACTGGCGACATGGAAGTGTGTCCGACCCGACTCCAGCGCCAAGAACGAGGCATCGAGAGGAGAGAGACGCTCGTAGTAGGTGGCGGTACTCATATCGCTGCAGTCTGACGTTGACTCAATCTACGTCGCCGGCCCTGGCGACCCTGCCAGCGACAAAGCGCATCCGAGGTTCAGGGGTCAGGGACCAGGGTGCCGAGATCGGTCACCACCAGATCGGCGCCGGCGCGGTGTAACTCGTCGGCAACGCCGAGCCTGTCCACACCGATCACCAACCCGAATCCGCCCGCCTCACCGGCGGCGACACCTGAGATGGCGTCCTCCACAACCACGGCCCGCTTTGGTTCGACTTCGAGCCGGCGCGCCGCCTCGAGGAAGCAGTCGGGAGCGGGTTTCCCGGGGAGCCCGTTGTTCGAGATGGTGATCCCATCAACGCTGGTATCGAACATCTCTTCCAAGCCAGCGTTGGCCACAACTGCCTCGCGGTTCTTGCTCGAGGTGACGACCGCGGTCTTCATCCCTTGTTCCCGAACCCAGCGGAGGAAACGGATGGAACCCTCGTAGACCTCGACCCCATCGGATTCGAGGACCTGGTTGAACAACTCGTCCTTGCGGTTGCCCAGTCCGCACACCGTTTCCCGATCGGGCGGGTCAGACGGACCGCCTTCTGGTATCTCGATCCCGCGCGCGGTGAGAAAGGTCCGCACCCCGTCATACCGAGGTCGGCCGTCGATGTGATTCAGGTAGTCGTCCTCGGTGAACGGTCGGAACGGCTCATTCAGCGAATCGGCCCGCGTCTTGAGATACTCGTCGAACATGCGCTTCCAGGCGGAGGCATGGACATGGGCGGTGGCGGTGATGACCCCGTCGAGGTCGAAGAGCACCGCGTCGTACTCGGCTGGGCCTACTGCCTGTGCCACCCGAGCGATGGTAGGTCGCCCGATTACTCCTCATCGCCTGGGTGAGTCCCTTGCCGCCGACAGGGACGGTCTTGGTCCCACCTGGGATATCTGCGATCAGAGGCATCGCCGCTTCGATCATCGCCAAGGTCACCGACATGTCGGGCGAGGCGCGGTGCGCTTCTTTGTCCACCCAGACCTCGCTGACCTACACCGAGTCGGGTTCATCGGCTGAGCGGTGGACCCCATAGAGCTCGCAGCCAGGGATCGTCTTGCAGCGCCTCGGCGGGGCGCAACAGGATCTCGGCCAAGGCGTCGCCCATCTCCGGCTTGGCCACCATCTTCCGGTGTAGCCCGTATCTGGGCATGGCCCAATCCGATCTAGGCGCCCTCGGTAGGACTCGAACCTACGACACCCAACTTAGGAGGTTGGTGCTCTATCCCCTGAGCTACGAGGGCATGACAGGTGCGCCACCCCCGAGTATCGCAGGCGGCTCAGATGTCGAGGTGATGGCCCGATCGCGGCGACGCAGCCGGGACTTACGTCACCTCATCCCGCGGCGACGGTGATGCTCCCCGAACTGGTGTGGACCACGATGCTGCTGTCAGCCGCGGGATCGTGGGTCAACCCCACGACCTCCTCATCTCCCGAGGAGGAGTCGAGGTCGATCGCGTAGGCCCCCTCGGGTACCACCAGGCGGGCGTCACCCGATCCGATGGACACCTCCACCCGGGTCGGCGCATCCATTAGAGCGAGGTTCACGCTGCCCGAACTGGTGCTGGCGGTGAGCGCGGTGGTGGACAGGCTCTCCGAATTGATGTCACCCGAGCCGGTCTCCAAGTAGGTCTCGCCGGCGACGCCCTCCACCTCGATCGTGCCGGAGCTGGCTATGGCGGTGAGAGTCGAGGCGGTGAGGTCCAGAGCTTGGATGTCGCCCGATCCAGTCTCCAACGATGCCTCGCCGGCATCGCCCTCGATCTGGATCGAACCGGAACTGGTGGTCGCGGTGAGTGCGGGCACGTCCAAGTCGCGACCTCGGATGTCCCCCGAGCCGGTCTCAAGCGAGATCTCACCCGTGACACCCTCGACCTCGATCGAACCGGAACTGGTTTCGAGGTTGACGCCACCGATCAGCCCCAGTGCGTTCAAGTCACCGGAGCCCGAGTCGACGATCAACTCGACCGACGCGGGGGCAGTTACCTGGTAGTCCACACTGCACGACGAGAAGAACAACTCGCTCGGGCAACGGACCTCGATGTGGAGCACCCCATCCACTATCTCCTCCGTCACGCTCGGTCGGTTGGCACGAAAACGGCTGATCCGCTCCAGCCGAACATCCTCTCCGCCGGCGGCTACCTCAATCGATCCCGAATCGGAGGTCACCTCGATCCGCTGGATTGGGTCGGTGAACGCCGCTGTCGTGGTCTCGAGGGTCTCGGGCTCGACCCACTGGCTCCATGCCCAGAAACCAGCGCCGATCAGCGCTGCGCCCGCGACGAGGGCGAGGATCGGCATCAGCAGCCCGGCCAGTGCGGCGCTGACCGAAGGGGGTCGCGTGTCACTGGGGGGAGCGACTTCGGTCGAGGGGGCCGGGGGGATGCGGACGTCGTTTGGCATGTCAGGACTCCAGGTATCGGAGGACGGCGAGCACCCGGCGATGGTCGCCGGGGGTGGGCGGCAGGTCGAGCTTGGTGAGGATGTTGCCGATGTGCTTCTCGACGGCACCGGCACTGACGGTGAGCGCCTCGGCGATCGCGTTGTTGGAGCATCCCTCGGCCATCAACGAGAGCACTGTCCGTTCCCGGTCGGTGAGACGGTCGAGAGGGTCTCGGCGGCGACTGCGCACCAGGAGTTGGGATACCACCTCGGGGTCGAGGACGGTGCCGCCGGCGGCGACCCGACGGGCCGACTCGACGAATTCGGAGACGTCGGCCACTCGATCCTTGAGGAGATATCCCACACCACCGGGATGGTCGGCGAGGAGTTCCGAGGCGTACTCCTCCTCGACGTATTGGCTGAGGACCAGCACGGCCGTGTCGGGATGGCGTTGTCGAAGTTCGAGGGCAGCGCGGATCCCCTCGTCGCGGTAGGTCGGGGGCATCCGGACGTCGACGATTGCCAAGTCGGGTCGTTCCCTGGCCACCGCTTCGATCAGGTCAACGCCATCTCCAGCTTCGGCGACGACCTCCTCGCCGGCATCGCTGAGCAACCTGACCAAGCCGGCGCGCAGC
>DATADW010000100.1:0-3266 GCA_036258335.1 Acidimicrobiia bacterium | reverse complement strand
GCGAAATCCTGGTCGCCTCGCAGCCGGGCGAAACGGTGGTGACAGTCAAGCTCCCGATCCGTCGCACGTAGAGCGTGTCCGGGGGCATCGCACCCAACATCCTCACGAAAGCAGCCCCCGATGTGGCCTACAGATTGCCCGGTCTGGCGCGATCTCGCTGGCCACCGATCGGCGGCCACGCCGATCGGCAGTTATGGCGCCAGCTCATGCGCCCGGGGCCGGTAGTGCTCAGAGAACGATCGTCCGATCATTGCGGGGACACCGTGGGGCGGTGTCATCTCGACCATCGCAACGATGATCTCTACCGCTGCCTGACATGCCCATGACGCAATCTGTTCGGTCTCCAGCAGGTTGAGCCATGAGACGGAGACGCCGGCTTCCCGCCTGTAGGTCATGCCGCGCCGCTCAAACTCACGCACGTAGGACGGCGAGACGGTCACCCCGGCGTCGTCGAACTCGAACATGTCGAGTGGTCTCGGGTGCATCAGGTCGTTCCGGATTTTCATCAGGGTCGAGAAGTCCTGGAACGGCTGGGTGCTCCGGTCGAACATCTGGCCGGAGAGACTGAGCGACGCCATCAGGTACTTCAGCTCCGTCGACCCTCGGCTCCTCTCCACCTCGGCAAGCGCCACACCGCTGGCGGTCTCCCTTGGCTCCCGGGCGAGGTCGCCCAGCTCGTAGTAGGCGCCGAGTTCATTGATGAATGCCTCCGTTGCCGCTGCAGCCATCACGACCGAAACGAGTGCGTCTGCGGCCATCACCGTTCGGTCCGACCGACGCGCCTCGGCTGCTCGATCTCGGGCATCGAGGGCGATCGCCATGAACTCCGCTGCGTGGAGATGCATTCCTCCCATGAGCCAATCCTGCTCCCGTTTGCCAGAGCCCGTCGGCTCGGGGAGGCTCCCTCGTGCTCCGCAGCGGGTCTGGCACTGTCTGCCGCGGGCGCGCCCGAATGCCCGATCTGGCTGGCCTACAGGCGCCTCGAGGACCCACCCCAACCATCACCACCGTCAGGCCAGACCCACCGGCCTCACCAGTCGGTGCCGAAGATCCGGCGCGCTTCCTCGTCCCGGTCAACCGCCGGCGCCGCCATCCGTTGACGGGCCGCCGGCGCCAACCCCACATCACGGGCCAGCTTCGCCAACACGGTCGTCAACGCCGGATAACCGGTGGTGCCATCGTGCCGGCGCCACAGGGCGTAGGTCCGGCACAGCATCTCGAGCGTGACCCCATCCAGGCGGGACAGCAGCTGCATCCGTTCGAGCTCGGGGCAGACCGCATCCCACAACCGCTCGGCCTCCGGCTCCAGGTCCGGCGGCTTGTCCGGCGCCGCCACCACCGCCCTCGGAAAGTCCCGATTGCGGCCATCACCCTTCAACGCCTGGAGCCGGCGGCTAGGCACCGGGCCACGAGAACCCACGAGCACCGATCGTAGCCCCACCCCCGAAAGTAAAAACTTGTGCGCGGCTGCCAAGAGTTGCCCGCCCGCTCACGCGTTGACGGCCTCCGAAAGATTGCGAAGCCCTCCAGCACGCGTTTGGACGCGGCGCTCGAGCACGAGGTGGCTCCTTACAGTGAACGCGCCGGCAGACGAACGATTTCGGCTAGGCGAGCGCGGCGCAGACGTCTTCCACGTCACCCACCTGGTCGACACCCACGGTGTTGCCCTCGGGGTCAACGTGGATGGTGACCTGGCCCGAGTTCACGAACGCCAGCGGGAGATCCTCCACTTCGCCTGGCAAGAAGAACAAAAGTGACCGACCTCCGAACACGGCGTCCAACGAGCCGTCTTCAAAGAAGGTGATGAACACCGGACCCGAGATGTTGTAGACGATCGACTTGTCCGTATCCACGTTCGTCAGCTCGACCACCAAGCGTCCGTTGATGGTCTGCCGGGTGGGGTTCCCGTCCTTGTCAAAGTAGGTGTTGGACTTCACCTCGTCCTCGATCGTGTGGGAGGACACGTCGAAGTCGCAGCTGCCCAAAATGTCGATGTCCCCCTGGGGGACTCGCTCCCGGAGAGGCTTGTCCGCTGAGGCGGGCGCCGCCGCCGCGAGAATCAGAGCCGCCGCTACCACGGGCGCGGCCAGGAGAGCTCCGGGTCGTCGCATGGGAGTACCGCCTTCCGCCTGTCAGACCGGGTCAGCTCCGGTGCTGCCCGCCAGCGATGAACGTGCGCCCACGGCGTTAGCCGTCGCGTAGCAAGGGATTTCCGCGGGCGGCGGAGGCGCCCCGCGTTAGGCGACAGGGACCGCTATGTCACCGTTAACGCGGAAGTCATACCTTGCCGCTCGGCGCCACCGGCGGGTGACGCCGAGGCGTTGCGTTCAAGGGCGACGCCCTACACGGCGGGACAAAGGAGACCAGCTCATGAAGAGCTCGTCATCCGGAGCGATGAGGCTTCTACTAGTGGTGATTGTCGGCGCGCTCGGCGCGCTGGTGCTTCCCACGGCCACAGCGAGCGCGGATCCGACCAACCATTTCGGAACCTTCGAAATAACGTGTGGCGGACACAGCCTGGTGATCTCCGATAAGCCTGGTTCCAGCAACGTCGTAACGTTCGACGGCCAACCGAGCTCGAGCGTCTCGATCCTCAAGGGCTTCACGGTCACCATCGACGGCGTTGTCGAGGAGGAGTTCCACAAGCCGTTTACGTCCCATCAGGACGTGACCGTCTGCACGGAGACTCCAGAGCCCGGAGTGGTCGTGGTGCTTGAGACCATCCTGACTCCACGACGTCCGTAGGGCGCCCCCAAGCGTTTGCTCAGATCGCCCGGCGCTCCGTGCTGGCCCCGCGATCCGGACCAATCCGGTTCGTGGTCCTCGTATCCGACGGCAAGGGTTAACAGTTGCCGCTTCTGGACAGAGCCAGCCGGCAACGCCTACCTGGCCTGCCGGCGACGCCACCAGTCGGTTCTGCGCTCAGGTCCAGGGCCACAACGGCCGTTTCGGCGTCTACCTCCACCCACGAGTAGTCAGCGACGGCGCGAGCCAGTGGCTCGACGGATTCGACACCGTCGAGGAGGCGGCGATGGCGGAGCCGACCGTTTCGTCGCCGGCTACCTCGATGCCGCGGGCGAATGGCAACGTGCGGTGCCGGTCAGGTGAGCGACGCCCCCCCCGGCGTCGCCTTCCGTTTCCGGCTGGCTAATGGGCGTCCGGTTTGCTGGACACAGCGATGATGGCGGCGGGTCGTCGCGCGGGCGGAAGGACGGGACCGACATGACACAACGGGCGACACGACTGCGGGTTGCCTCGGCGGGTGA
>DATADW010000099.1:0-5749 GCA_036258335.1 Acidimicrobiia bacterium | reverse complement strand
GCCAACTCCATGAGCTGACGGGCGTCGAGCCGGAGGAAGACGATGTCGGGCTCGTCGGCGCCGGCCAGCGGACCGTAAACGATGGCGCCAGGTTGGCTCTGCACCTGCGGTACCTGGTTTATGCCATCGCCTTCGGGATAGCCGACGAGGTCCTGGCTTCGGCTCGGCTCCACGCTCCCGAGGAGCTTCACCAGAGCAGCGCCGTCTACTGGTACGGCCACCAAGGGATGAGCGGTGGGCTCAGCGAGAACGCATTCAGCGGGTTGTCCAGCTCGTTGTCGGGCGCCTTCACCCCGCCGGGGTCGAGTGGCTCGGGCGGCGGTTTCACCGGCGGGGGTGGCGGCGGTGGCGGCGGTGGCGGTGGTGGGGGAGGCGCTTGGTGAGTCCCAGGTGCGACGCCTACCCGAAGCGCCTGGCGTCCTCTACGGCGTAGCCGGCAACCGCCAGGTCGGCGGTCCGCACCGACGTCAGCCGGCGCAGGATCTCCTCGACCCTCGAGGCAGGTATGGCGCAGGTGTGCTCGTCGTCGCCCATCCCGGTTCGTGCCCTGCTCAGGGCGCAACCGAGGCTGGCGGCGACCTGACCTTCGTCGAGAGCGCGAGGGATTATCTGGCACTGCGGTTTTCCGGTCACCTCGAGGTCGGGGACCGCATCCGCCAACTCCATGAGCTGACGGGCGTCGAGCCGGAGGAAGACGATGTCGGGCTCGTCGGCGCCGGCCAGCGGACCGTAAACGATGGCGCCAGGTTGGCTCTGCACCTGCGGTACCTGGGCGAATGCCTCCATGGTGACCCATCCCACGTCGAGCAGCGCGGCGACGTCGTCCTTGTCGATTATGTCCTCGGCTCCGGCGAAGCCATGGGTGAACCGGCCCACGCTGCAGTTGCCGTGATCGGTGGCGACGGTTGAGAAACGGCTATGCGAGGCGTGCATCCAGAAGACGCACGAGGCAGGCACCCGCCCGCCCCGGCCGTCGATCGTCGGATCGGACATTGGGGCGTCGAAGGCGGGGACGCCGGGCGGCGGATCGGAGTGGAAGCTGATTGCCAGCGGCGGGTGTGCCAGGCCCAATGTGGTGGTGAGGTCGCGGGCCGCCTCGGTCCAGTCCATGGTCAGTCCCTTCTGTCCAACCCCACCATGGTCCCACACCCGGTAGGGGACCGGTGACCGCCTCCGTCGGGATCAACCATCGCCCAACACGGCGCCGACGCTGGTCGACACCTCGGGGATCCGCCGCAGACGTGCTTTCTTGAGGTTTTCCCTCACCACCCAAGTCTGGTCGGGGTCGCCCGACGTGGCCATCCTCAGCAGCAGCCGCGTCCCGGGCTCGGGGACCGAAGCGACCGCCACACCCACGGTGTATCCCAGGCCCCGGCGCAGCACCCGCACATCATCGTTTCGGCGATCGACGGGCGGGACAGCGGCCAGCACACCGACGGCCGCGTCCTGGATGGCGAGCGCGTCTTGCCCACGATCCGGGTCGTCGAGGAGCGGTGGCTCGGCGACGGCAGCCGCTGCGGCCCTCACCTCGAGAGGTCGTCCATCGGCGACCCAGGAGCGGAGCGCGGCAAGAGTCCGATCCCAGTTGGCGGCGAGCATGGTCTGCAAACCGGCCGCGACCAGTTCGCGAACCCGCCAGCGGGCGTCGCTTGCCGACCGACGCAGCTTGGCCAGCTCGTCATCCCACCACTCGGGCCGAGTCACTGCCACCTGGCCATATGCCAACGGCGCCACCGCAGGCAGGATCTCACCTGGGTCATTGGGAGGAGCCTGTTCAACCGGCGTCGCCGCCCACCGGTCGAGAACCGACTCCAGCGACTCCTCCGCCCCGGGTCTCGCTGCCATCCTGCCGGCAACCCGTCCCACCGCCATCGCCAGAGACAGGTTCATTCGCGGACCGGGGAGCCGGCTGTTGGACTTGAGATATCGCTCCAAGGGTTCCGGCTCACCGGCCAGCGCCCGGTCGAACAGCGGCGCCAACAGCTCTTCTTCCGTCGCCAACCTGCCCCTCTCTCGACGGGTCTGGCAACATAGCCGGTGGTGCGGGGAGCGAGACGGGCTGAACCCTAAGATCGGTCGTCTTGGTGTCGTCGCCCATGCCCATCGCCGTGCTCGTGTCCGGGTCGGGGACCAACCTCGAGGCACTGCTCGACGCGGCAGCCGACCCGGGATTCGGCGCGGCGGTGGCGGTGGTCATCTCCGACCGGCCAGGGGTCAAGGCGATCGACCGGGCTGAGGACGCCGGCGTCCCCGCGGTGGTCGTCGACTGGTCCGAATTCGCCGACCGAGAGAGCTTCACGGTTGCGGTGTGTGACACCGCCGAGCGTCACGGTGCGGTGGCACTGGTTCTGGCCGGGTTCATGCGGGTGCTCGCCCCGGTGGCGATCCATCGCTTCCCTCACCGCATCCTCAACATCCACCCGTCGCTGCTCCCCTCGTTCCCCGGTAGTCGTGCCGTCGAGGACGCCTTGGCTCACGGGGTCAAGCTGACCGGGGTGACGATCCACTTCGTCGATGAGCAGGTCGACCATGGGCCGATCATCGCCCAGCGGGCCGTGGAGGTGGTGGAGGGCGACACGCCGGACACCCTTCACACCCGGATCCAAACCGAGGAGCACCGCCTGTACCCCGAGGTCGTCAGTGCATTCGCCCGTCAAAGTCTCCGTCTCGAAGGGCGCCGCGTCGTCTGGGAGAGGGCATGAGCGGTAGGCGGGCCGCGGTCCACCGGGCGATCCTCTCCGTTTCCGACACGACCGGTCTGGTCGATCTTGCCCGTCGCCTGGCGGCCGCAGAGGTCGAGTTGATCGCCAGCGGGGGGACGGCGGCGATGCTGGCCGAGGCTGGTTTGGATGTGACCCCGGTGGCCGATGTGACCGGCTCGCCCGAAATCCTCTCCGGAAGGCTGAAGACACTTCACCCCGCGGTACATGGGGGAATCCTGGCCGATCCGGCACGTCCCGAGCACCTAGCCGACCTCGAGGAGTACGGGATCGGCCTCATCGACCTTGTCGTGGTGAACCTCTACCCGTTCGCCGAGACGGTGGCGCATCCCGAGGCGGGTGACGACGAGGCGATCGAGCAGATCGATATCGGAGGCGTTGCCCTGATCCGCGCCGCTGCCAAGAACCACTCCCGTGTCGGCGTGGTGGTCAGCCCGGACGATTACGACGAGGTGGTCAGCGCCGTCGAACAGGGCGGGCTCGAGGATGAGCTGCGACGCAGGCTGGCCAAGAAGGCTTTCTTCCACACCGCTGGCTACGACGCCGCCATCCTCCGCTGGCTCGAACGGGGGAGCGCGGTGCCGGAGACCATGGTGCTGGCTTTGGAGCGGTTCGCCGGTCTCCGCTACGGCGAGAACCCGCACCAGGAGGCGGCGATCTACCGGATCTCCGGCGCCGAGCCCTGGTGGAGCCGGGCCAGGGTGCTCCAGGGCAAGGAGATGTCGTTCAACAACTACGCCGATGCCTCGGCGGCGTGGCGGCTCGTCTGGGCGTTTTCCGATCCGGCTGCCGTGATCGTCAAGCACACCAATCCCTGCGGCGTGGCCGTGCGGTCCGCAATTGACGCTGCGTATCGCGCCGCCTGGGATTGCGACCCACTCTCGGCGTTTGGAGGTGTGGTGGCGCTCAACCGCCCACTCGACGTCGTCACATCCGAGCGGATGAGCGAGTCATTCCTCGAGGTCGTCATCGCTCCCGAGGTCGAGCCTGCTGCGGCGGGCGGGCTCTCCGAGCGAAAGGGGCTGCGCGTCGTCGTCGCCCCCCGGCCCGACGGCGATGGACTGGATCTGCGCTCCGTCGAGGGGGGCTTCCTCGCCCAGACACAGGATCGGGTCGATCTGCGTAGTCCGGACTGGAAGACGGTCACCACCCGAGAGCCCACATCGGAGGAATGGTCCGACCTCGAGTTCGCCTGGACCGTCGCGGCCCGCACCAAGTCCAACGCGATCGTGATCGCAGTCGAAGGCACGGCGGTCGGCATCGGGGCGGGCGACCAGAGCCGGGTCGGCGCAGCAGAACGGGCCGTGCGGCGGGCCGACCACCGAGCACGAGGCGGCGCCGCCGCCAGCGAAGCGCTCTTTCCCTTCCGCGATGGAATCGACACTCTGGCCGCGGCCGGGGTCGCCGCGGTGATCGAGCCCGGCGGGTCGGTGCGGGACCAGGAGGTCATCGCCGCCGCCGAAGAACACGGTATGGCCCTCGTCTTCACCGGCAGTCGGCACTTTCTCCATTGAGACGGATGACCGCGTCCGCCGGCTCCCTTACGCCAGCCGGAACATGACCGCCGCCATCCTCGACGGGCGACCGGTGGCGAGCCAGGTCAAGTCCGAGGTGACAAGGCGAGTCGCCGCGCTGCGGGCTCTCGGGGTGCACCCCGGGCTAGCCACCGTGGTGGTGGGCGACGACCCGGCGTCGCATCTCTATGTACGCCACAAGAGACGTGACGCCGAAGAGGTCGGCATTGCCAGCATCCACCATGAGTTGCCAGCAGACACCGGCCGGGTGCACCTCGAGGCGGTCATCGACGAGCTCAACCACGATCCCGCTGTCCACGGAATCCTGATACAGCTCCCCCTGCCGGAGGGACTCGACTCTGACACCATCACCGAGAGGGTCGACCCGGCCAAGGACGTAGACGGCCTCCACCCCTTCAACCTCGGCCTGTTGGTGCTGGGCCGTCCCGGGCTGCGGCCATGCACCCCAAGCGGGATCCTGCGGCTTCTGGAGCATCACGGGCTGGCCACGTCGGGCAGGCGCGCTGTGATCGTGGGCCGCTCCTTCCTGGTGGGGCGCCCGCTGGCACTGATGCTCAGCGCCCGCGGTGCCGACGCCACGGTGGCGGTCGCCCACACCAGGACGCCCGATCTTGGTGCATTAACCCGCGAGGCCGACCTGTTGGTGAGCGCGGTCGGCGTTCCGGGTCTGATTACGGCCGACTTGGTCAAGCCGGGCGCCGTGGTGGTTGATGTCGGTACGACGCGCACCGCCGACGGGCTGCGGGGCGATGTCGTCTTCGACTCAGTACTCGAGGTCGCCGGTGCCATAACCCCGGTCCCCGGCGGCGTCGGCCCCATGACGCGGGCGATGCTGCTGGTCAACACGGTGACCGCCGCCGAGCAAGACCAGGTTTGGCGACAATAAACGCGCCGTGACCGCGTCCAATGACGCCAAAACGGATCTCCCCGCCACGACCTAGGGTTCGCCGCCAAGACAAACGCGAGGAGCAAAAAGAATGTCGACGGCGATCACGATGGGCACGGACCGGCTTGAGGTGCCAGACGATCCCATCATCCCGTTCATCGAGGGCGACGGGATCGGCCCCGATATCTGGGCGGCGGCCAGCCGGGCCTTCAATGCTGCTGTGGAGCGGGCCTACGGCGGGGATCGCCGGATCGAGTGGCTCGAGGTCCTCGCCGGCGAGAAGGCGTACAACGCGGTGGGCCAATGGCTCCCGGACGAGACGGTGGCTGCCTTCGACCGGTACCTGGTTGGGATCAAAGGCCCGCTGACCACCCCGGTCGGTGGTGGGATCAGGTCGCTCAACGTTGCGCTCCGCCAGACGCTCGATCTCTATGCCTGTGTTCGCCCGGTCCGGTGGTTCGAAGGGGTGCCGTCCCCGGTCCGCCACCCCGAGCTGGTCGACATGGTGATCTTCCGCGAGAACACCGAGGACGTCTACGCCGGGATCGAGTTCGAGGCCACCTCGAAGGAGGCCGCCCGGCTCCGGGAATTGCTCGCCACCGAATTCG
>DATADW010000098.1:0-2532 GCA_036258335.1 Acidimicrobiia bacterium | reverse complement strand
GAGTAGACGGGCTCCGGATCCGCCACATCGACCAGCTCGAGGAGGATGCCGCCCGGCTCGGCGTCGCCATCGGGATCATCGCCACCCCGGGTGCGGCGGCACAGGAGGTGGCGGAGCGCTTGGAACGCGCCGGGGTGCGGTCCATCCTCAACTTCGCCCCCGCCACCATCCGGGTCGCCCCGCCGGGTGTGGTCCGCTCCGTGGACCTGTCGACCGAACTGCAGATACTGAGCTACTACATGAGTAGTACTTAGTACTCAGTACTTAGTACTTGGTACTTAGCACTTAGTGCTCAAGCTCGCTCTTGGTTCTGCTCAAATCTCGACAAAGCGGTGAGGAACATGGCGAAGAGGATGCCCGAGGCGAGCATGTAGGCCATCGGGATGATCCGGATCTCGAAGGCATTGAGACCCTCGATATCGACCGGGCGAGGGCCGCGCGGGGCGTAGAGCACGAAGAGAAGGCTGTTGATCGTGATCCACCCAAACGTCGCCGTCCCCGTGATCAGGAAGGCGAGCCGGCTGCCCAGGTTTGTGTAGAGCAGTAGGTATACCGCGCCGAGGAAGACGACGATGGCTACCAGCACCAGGATCACCCCGGTCACGGTGAGGTTGGCCGAGAGGATGCTCCGGAACAGCTCGCGCACGTCTACCTCCCAGTGAGCGTGGGGCCGCGCAGATACTGGGTGATCAACTCGATGTCCTCCAGTTGGAGCACCTGGCCGAACCCGGGCATCCGGCCGGTGCCCATCCCGTTAACCCCGTACCCGACGTTGGCCTCCGACCCGTTGATGAGGAAATCGATCATGTCCTCCTCGGCGATGAATTGGACGTTGGGCCTGTTGTTCCACAGCGCCGGCCCAAGGCCGCCGGCCCCCACTTCGAGCGTGTAGGGCACACCTGCCGACCAGTCGGAGGTGTGGCAGCGGGCGCAGTAGGCGTTGAAGAGCCCCACGGCCCTGCTTGCCTGGTCGACATCGCCCTCGAAGGTCGCCTCAGCCACGGCGTCGATGTCGACCTCCCAGGCCTTCTCCTCATCGGCGTTCAACAGGAAGTCCAGGCCCTGCTGCGCCTGGTCGACAAGTCTTTCCTGGTTGGAGGCGGACACACCGAGGGAGGTGGCCAGCGACTGGAGGGCGCTGACCGCTTGGCGGGCGACCACGATGTCCGGCTGCGAGCCGTCGGTCTGCGGGTTCTGGGGGTCGAGCTGGATGGCGGGAAGCTCGGTCGGCTCGAGCAGTTGTTGAGCTTGGGACAGCAGCGAGGAGATCTGCTGCTCCGACTCGTCGGAGAGCCCGTCACCGTCGAGATCTTCGCCCTCCCCCGCCACTTCGATTGCGGCAGCGGCGTCCTCGGCCAGCGGCCGCAGCGCCGGGACGCTCTCCCCCAGTTGCTCGAGCGAAGCCACCATCGCATCGGCGGTCTCGGCGTCTGGGGTTCCCTCGACCGACTCAGGGCTCTCGGGGTCGAGCGTCTCCACGAGCAAACCATCGGGGATCAGCGCCGCCCTGGTGTCCTCCACGATCTGGACCAGTTCGGTCTCGGCGGTGTCGGAGAGGCCGTCGCCGTCGGCATCGACGCCCTCGCCCCCGCCCTCCACCAGCTCGGCAGCTCGGGTGGAGGCTTCGAGCACCACCGGCGCCTGATCGGGCGCAGCCTCGATGTCGGCGATGAGCTGCTCCTGGTCGGCGATGGCCTGGGCGACGCTGGCATCGGCCTGGTTGAGGCGCTGCAGCTGGAGGTCCACCGACGGGTCGATCTTTGCCAGCGCCGCCTGCTGGTCGATCTGCTGGGTCGCCAGGTAGTTGATCACGTCGGAAACCTGCTGTTGGTCGAGCGGGCCGCCGCCCTCGGTCCCCCAGGCGGGCATCGGGCTGTTGGCCCGGCCGTAGACGATCCAGTAACGGACCTCCTCGTCGTTGTAGCGGTAGAAGACGTCGTTGAGCGACGGTGCCGCCCAGGTGACGGTGATTCCGCTGCGCCGCTCGACATAGTTGGCACCGCCGCCGCTCCAGTCGGATCCATGACAATCGGTGCAGCCGACCGAGGCCACCACCGCGGCGCCGCGCTCGAGCGACTCCTCGTCGAACTGCTCGACAAAGCCGGCCTGCCTGTCCTGTTCGCCGAGGTAATAGATGGGGAGGTAGAAGGCGAGGAACCCGGTGAGCACCACGGCAGCCGCCTGGACCTTCTCCAGACGCCGGCTCTCAAGCTCGTCGTCGGTCTTTCCGGGGGCCACGTTGCGTGGGACCTCCTCGCGGCCCCGGTTCCGGATGCTGTTTGCGACCAGGAAGGCGAGCCAGCCCACTACGAGCACGGCCACCACCGAGATGACGATGGTGGCGGTCAACAGACCTCCAGCTCGGTGGTGGCGAAGGCGCCCACTACTCCTCCGCGGGGACTTCCTCGGTGACGATGCCGATGCAAGACGGACCCTGGGGGTACTCGACCACCCGCTCGGAGGCTCGGGCGGTCTCCACGATGGTGCCGGTCTTGATGACGAGGTTCCCGTCGATGACCTCGACCCCGAAAC
>DATADW010000097.1:0-2540 GCA_036258335.1 Acidimicrobiia bacterium | reverse complement strand
CGTATGCGGGCATGTAGGGGAACGCTTCAGTGTCCCGGTAAAGCTCGAGCGAGTACTTCACGTCCTCGGCGGTAAGCGGCGTTCCGTCGTGGAATGTGGCCCCCTCCACCAAATCGAGCGTCCAGGTGAGCCCGTCGTCTGACACGGACCACTCCTCGGCTAACTCGGGTACGTAATTTCCGTCGATGTCGATGGATATCGGCGTGTCGTACACCAATTCGTACATGGTGTACGACTCGGCGAGGAGCCCGTTGCCGGGGTTGAGGCTGTCGGGGGAACCGCCGTAGGCGACCCGGACCGTGCCCCCGGTTGCGCCGCTTGCAGATGCGGTGGTGTCGCTCGGTTCTCCGGTGGTGTCGGTGGGTTCTCCGGTGGTCCCGCCAGTCGCGGTCGTCTGCGTTGCCGGCGCGGTCCCATCGCCCGTGGTCGTCGCAGTCGTATCCCCCCCGGTACCGCACGCAGCCAGCAGGGCGAGCACCGCCCCAATCGTGGTGAACCGCCTTGTCATGGATCGTCCCTTCCCCCGCGGGCGCGGGTGCTACATCAGATACCAGTCGAGAAAGCGCTCCAGCCTCCGGTAGAAGTCCACCTGGGGCGCAGCCCGGAGCAGCCCGTGCCCCTCGGTGGGATAGGTCACGTACTCGTACGTCTTGCCGAGCTTGTCGAGGTGCTCGACCAGCTCCTCCGACTGCTTGAGATGCACCCGGTCATCCCTCTCACCGTGCGCGATCAGCAGCGGCCGCTCCACGTCGGCGAGGTGGTGCACAGGAGAGCCGGCCCTGTAGGCATCCGGGTTGTCTCCGGGGTGGCCCATCATCCTTTCCAGATCCTCGGCTCCTCCGCGGTCGCCCTGGGCCCACGAAGTGAGGATGTTGCAGTCGCCATACTTGAGCACCCCGCAGGCGAAGCGGTGTTCGGGGTCCATAGCCAGCGAGCAAAGGGCCATGTAGGACCCATAGCTGGCGCCGAAAATTCCGATGCGGCGGGCATCGATCCAATCGAGCGAGGCGAGAAAGTCGTAGGCGGCAAGGCAGTCCTCGGTGTCCTTGACCCCCCAGACGCCGTGGTTGGCTCTCTCGAACTCGAGTCCGTACCCGGTGCTCCCTCTGAAGTTGATCGCCAGCCAGGCGAACCCCTTCTCCACGAAATATTGGGCGTGACCGTCCCACTCGTCGCCGTACACCGAGGTCGGGCCGCCGTGTGGGTACACGATGGCAGCCACCGGCTTGTCTTCGGCGGCGGCAGGCTTGAAGAGGTACGCCGGGATCTCGAGACCATCGAACGACTTGTAGCTGACCACCTCGGGGACGATGTGAGGCGCGGCCATCACCGCCGCAGGCGCCGGTTGCAAAAGCGTGGCGATTGACCCGTCCCGGTCGACCCGCACGATGCGCGGCGGCGTGCGCTGGTCCTCATGGAGCGCGACAAGACGGCCGTCAGCCGTCCACGATGGGTCGCTCCACGTTCCACCGACACCGATCACGGTGACCTCGCCGGAGGTGGCATCCACTCTGACCAGGTCGAACACCCCGGAGTTGTGCCTGCTCGCCACGAGCGACCCTGCGTCGGGGTGCCATACAAGCTGGCTGAAGTCGCCCTGGCCGTCGGTGAGTTGGCGCCGCCCCGACCCGTCACCATCCATCAGATGGACCTGGTTCCATCCCGGCTGTTCGGACACAAATGCGATGGTCGAACCGTCCGGGCTGATGACGGCACCACGGTCCTGGTAGCCGGGCACGCCGCTGAGGCGTCGGGACTCTCCATCTGCCAACTCAACTCGCCAGATGTCGCTGCGCTTGCGGTCGGATGGCGGGTAAAAAGTGAATACCGCCCACGATCTGTCCGGGGAGAGAGCCAGCTCGCCGACGTCACCATCCGAGGGACCGAACGGCTGCGGCCACGGGTCGTCAGGGTTGAGCCAAGCAAGACGCGAGTGCCGGTCGCGATCGATGGTGACGATCATCTTGTTGCCGTCCACCCAGTGCGGGTCGCCCGCCTCCACAAGTCGCTTTCCGGGCCCGCCACCACCGGGGACGACACAGAGCATGCCCTCGTCCACGTAGGCGAGCCGACTCCCATCGGGGGACCATGCCGCGGCGGTGTCCTCCCAGTAGGCATGGGGGACCCGGTCAACGCTCAACCGTCGGGCGGTCCCACCGGCGACCGGGATCGACCACACGTCGGAGGTGTCGCGGTCGAGGGCGAAGGCGACGGTGGCGCCGTCGGGCGAGAGGGCGAGATGGTGGGGCCGCTCGGTGGTGGCGATAGCCTCCAGCCGCCAGTGCGGGGGAGGCGGGAGGTCGGGGCGCGGCTGGCTTGGAACGCCACCGTGCGCGTCCTTGCCGACCCACATCGCAACCAGTTTCGAGGACAGCGCCCCGGCTTCACTCATCGCTCGTCCCGCCTCTCCCCCTCGAAGGCGAGCAGGGTAGCCAGCACCAACTGGCCGAGGCTGTCCAGGTGGTAACCACCTTCCTGGACGAAGACGGTGGGCAAGCCGAGATCGGCGATGAGGCGGCCGGCCGCGGCATAGCCGTCGA
>DATADW010000096.1:0-1991 GCA_036258335.1 Acidimicrobiia bacterium | reverse complement strand
GGCGGAGCGGCCGGCCCGCTCTACGGAACCGCCTTCCTCCAGGCAGGGAAATCATTGGGCGATGGGGCGGTGTCGATCGCCGACCTCACCGCCGCCCTCGATGCCGCGCTGGCCGGGGTGCAGCGTCTCGGTGCCGCAGAGATGGGCGACAAGACCATGGTGGACGCCTTCCTCCCCGCGGTGGTGGATCTGCAGAGCTCGGTGCGAGAGGGGTCGAGCGTTCCCGATGCGCTCGACCGGGCCGCTTCGGCTGCGGAGATGGGCATGCTCGCCACCATCCCCCTACGCGCTCTCAAGGGAAGGGCTTCATACCTCGGTCCCCGCAGCGAGGGTCACCAGGACCCCGGGGCTACCTCGACGGCGCTCCTTTTCCGGTCTCTGGCCGAAGCAGCTCTCTGACCGGCCGGTTGACACAAACCCGGTTGCACACGTTCTGAACAGTGGTACACATTGTCGAACACGGTTCAGAGATAGGACCGACCGTGATCCAATCGGTGGACCGGGCGATCCAATTGATGCTGGCGCTGCAAGGCACGCGGCGGCTCGGAGTGACTGAGTTGGCCGAACGTCTCGGCCTGGCTAAGGGGACGGTCCATGGGCTGTTGCGGACTTTGACTGCTCGCGCCGTCGTAGAGCAGGACCCCGAGACCGGCAAGTACATGCTCGGGCCGGCGCTGCTCCGGCTAGGCAACGTCTACCTCGAGAATCAGGAGCTGCGCTCGCGCAGCCTGAGGTGGACCGACGCCTTGGCTCAGCGCACCGAATCGGCTGTCCGAGTCGGCGTGCTTGTGGTCCCCGATGTGTTGGTGGTGCACCACGCCTTCCGCCCCGAGGGAGGTACCCAGTTCCTCGAAGTCGGGATCGGGATCCCGGCTCACGCCAGCTGTATGGGGAAGGCGATCCTCGCCTTCCGCCCCAGCGACTTCGACCGGTTGGTCGACGAGCCGCTGCGCCGGCTCACCGGGACCACTGAGGTCGATCCCGCCGCCCTCCGCAACGAACTCGCCGAGGTCCGTACCACGGCCATCGCGTTCGAGCGAGAGGAGGCAGTGCTCGGGGAGTGGGGCGTGGCCGGGGCCATCTTTGGCGCATCGGGGCGCGCCATCGGGGCGGTGGCCGTGGTGCTGGCGGGCAGCCAGGTCCGTGACGACTTGGACGAGGTGACCGTCGAGGCGGTTCGGGATACCGCCCGTGCGATCTCCCGTGAGCTGGGAGCGGATTCCTGGCCGGCCGAGACCGGCTCCTGAGCGTCGGGCAAACCTGGGGTGACAGACGGTAAAGACTCTTGACGTGTGTTCGTTTCGGGTCGTACCATGTTGCACGAACAGCGTTCGGCCATGCTGAACAAGGTGGCTGCTCAGCACCGGAGCTGTAGTAGTGGGAGGACGGCTCGGGAGGTCGTAGATGGGTGACATCTTCTTGTCGGAGACGCTGGGCACGATGACCCTTATCCTGCTCGGCAACGGCGTGGTGGCCAACGTGCTGCTCAGCCAGTCCAAGGGTCAGAACTCGGGCTGGATCGTGATCACTGCCGGATGGGGGTTCGGCGTGTTCGCCGGCGTGGCCGTTGCGCTATCGGTATACCCGGAGGGGGGCGCCCACATCAATCCTGCGGTGACCATCGGGCTTGCCACGATTGGGTTGACGTCGTGGAGCGATGTCCCGGTGTACATCGCCGGCCAGTTCGTCGGTGCCTTCGTGGGAGCGGTCCTGGTGTGGCTTGCCTATAGCAATCACTGGAGCGCCACCGAGGACCCCGGGCTCAAGCTGGCTTGCTACTCGACCGGCCCGGCGATCCGCAACACGACCGCCAACGTCATCACAGAGATCATCGGCACCTTTGCACTGGTGTTCGGTGTGTTGGCATTGGCGGGTGTGAGCGGGGAAATGGGTCTGATCGGAGCTCCGTTGGCGGTCGGCGTCTTGGTGTGGGGCATCGGCCTCTCACTCGGCGGTCCCACCGGGTACGCCATCAACCCGGCCCGCGACCT
>DATADW010000095.1:0-7687 GCA_036258335.1 Acidimicrobiia bacterium | reverse complement strand
TTGGAGGGTCTGAACCCATAACCCACGACCCACAACCCATAAGCGCGAGCGAGCGCAGCGAGCGAGCCTCCTCTCAACTCTTCGCCGCCGCGAAGGCGTCCGTGTAGGCGATCTCGAAGTCCCCGGTGTTGTGGATGATCTCGAGCCCGTCACGGACGTCCGGCGGCGGGTAGATGGTGGGGTCTTCGAGGACCTCGGGGAGGATGAACTCGGCGGAGGCCTCGTTGGGGCTGGCGTAGTAGTTCCAGTTGGTCAACTGAGCCCCTCGTTCGGCGTCGAGCAGGAAGTTGATGAAGGCGTGCGCGGTACATGGATGCTCCGCTCCGGACGGTATCGCCATGTTGTCCGTCCACAGGGTGGCTCCCTCCTCGGGGATCACATAGGCATAACGTTCCGGGTTGTCGGTGGCGGCGAAGGCGGTAAAGAAGTTCCCGCTGTAGCCGTGCGAGACCGCGACCTCGCCGTTGACCAGATCGTCGGTGTAGAGGTCCGAGTCGAACTTGGTGATTCGGTCGATGTTGTCGCTGATCAGCGCGGCGGCGGCGTCCACCTCCTCCTGGCTCTCGCTGTTGATCGAGTAGCCGAGGTACTTGAGAGCCGCCCCCAAGGTTTCGCGGGCATCGTTGAGCAGCGAGATTTGCCCGGCGTAGGGCTCGGTCACTGCCGGGTCGAACACCAGCCCCCAGCTAGCGGGGAAGTCGGTCCCGACCACCTCGGTGTCAACTCCTAGTCCGGTGGTTCCCCATTGGTAGCCCACGGAATAGGTCAGGTCCGGGTCGTACGGCGGGGCCTGGAATTCCTCGGCCAGATTGTCGATGTTCGGTATGGCATCTTTCTGGAGCGGCAATAGCAGGCCGTCGGTGATCATGATCTCAACCATGTAGTCCGATGGCACGATCAGGTCGTAGACGGCGCCCGTCTGGATCTGAGCCAGCATCGTTTCGTTGGAGTCGTAGAAGGTCTCGCTGACCGCCACCCCGGCCTCTTCCTCAAAGGCGGAGAGCAACTCGGGGTCGATGTATTCGGACCAGTTGTACAGGTTGAGGTCGCCGTCGGTCTGACCCGGCTCGCATGCGGGTGCCTCACCGGCTACTCCCCCAACCGTGGTGCCGGTGCCACCGCCCGCAACCGTGGTGCCGGTGTCACCGCCCGCAACCGTGGTGCCGGTGTCACCGCCCGCAACCGTGGTGCCGGTGTCACCGCCCGCCGTGGTGCCGGCGCCACCGCCTTCGCCGTCGCCGCCGCCGCAAGCGGCGACCACGAGGGCGACTACCGCCAGTAGAGACCAAAGGGTACGAATGGGATGCCGATTCATGGGATCACTCCTGTACTACCACCGCTGCTGGCCTGGTCCGTCGCTGGAAACCGAGGGAAACCCCTACGAGGATCATCGACGCTACCAACATCACGGTCGATACCGCATTGATCAGCGGTGATACCCCGCGCCGCACCAGACCGAACACGTACACCGGGAGGGTTGTGGACCCGGGCCCGGTGACGAAACTGGTGACGACGACGTCGTCGAGCGAGATGGTCAGGGCAAGCAGGGCGCCGCCCGCTACCCCCGGCATGATCAGCGGGAGAGTTACCCGCCGGAACGCGGCCCATCGGGTGGCGTAGAGATCCGATGCAGCTTCCTCGAGGTGGGAGTCCATCTGTGCCAGCCGGGCACGGACCACCACGGCGACGAACGAGATGTTGAAAGCGATGTGCGCCAGTGAGATAGAGGTGAGCCCCAGGTTGAGCCTGGTTCCGAGCGACCCGTTGATGATGGCGAAGGCCTGGGAGAAGAACAAGAGGAGCATCACTGCCATGGTCACGTCCGGGATGATGATCGGCAGGTAGAGCAGACCGTCGTATGCCCGCCGGCCGCGGAAACGGTATCGCTCCAGGGCGAGGCCGGCCGCCGTCCCCAGCACAGTGGAGATGATCGTCGACACCAGAGCAACCACGAGCGAGTTGCGGAGCGAGCGGATGACGTTGTCGTCCTGGAGCATCGCCTCGTACCAGCGCAGCGACGGGCGTGTCCAAACCCCGACGTTGCGGTTGTCGTTGAACGAGTAGACGATCAGCACAATGATCGGGGCATAGAGGAAGAGGAACACGAGCCAGGCTTGGACACCCAATAGCCGCTGGACCACCCCGCTGGGCCGCGTTCCCTCCCTCACAGCGTCCGGCCCCCGGTGCGGAAGTAGACCATGGTCGCCCCGAGCATCACGGCGAGGATGGCCACCGACAGCGCCGACCCGAACGGCCAGTTGCGCGCCGCCAGGAACTGGGACACCACAAAGCTGCCGAGCAGCGTCGTGCGAGCCCCGCCCAAGATCTCGGGGGTGACATAGGCGCCGAGCGCCGGGACGAAGACGAGCACGCTCCCGGCGATCACTCCCGGTCGAGAGAGCGGCCAGGTGATCCGGCGGAAAGCGTCCCAACCCGATGCGTACAGGTCTCGACCCGCCTCCACCAGGCTCCAGTCGATCCGCTCTATCGCCGCATACAGAGGGAGCACCATGAAGGGCAGGTACCCGTATACGAGACCGACGAGGACGGCGGTGGTTGTGAACAGCACCCGGGTTTCCCCCAGCCCAAGCAACTGGCTCAGCTGGGACATCGGGCCCTCGGACCCGAGCAGCACCCTCCAGGCATAGGTACGCACCAGGAAGTTGGACCAGAACGGGATGAGGACCAAGACGAGCAGCACGTTGCGCATCGTCGGTCCCCTGGTGGCGATGTAGTAGGCGAAGGGGTAGCCGAGCAGCAGGCAGATGACGGTGCTAGCCGCCGCCAACCAGAGTGAGCGGAACACGACCTCGACCACCAGCGACGAAGCCAGCCTCTGGTACGACTCGAGGTTCCAGTCCTCGAGGAGGGTCTGCCCGGTGGCGCTGCGTGATGCAAATGAGAAGACCAAGACGATGGCGAGCGGGATGGCGAAGAAGATGATCAGATAGACCCAGCCCGGGACCGCCAACAGGAAGCCACGGCGGGATTCGGCCCGCTCGGCGGCTGCTTCCAACTCGGGGGTTACCGCCGGCGCTGCCATCCCGTTCAGCTCTCCAGCGCGTCGGCTGCATCGGGTGCGAAAGAGATCACGACCCGGTCCCCTGATTCGTAACGGCCA
Organism: Acidimicrobiia bacterium; assembly: GCA_036258335.1. GTDB lineage: Bacteria > Actinomycetota > Acidimicrobiia > Spongiisociales > DATADW01 > DATADW01. Next base: position 4,566 of record DATADW010000095.1, on the reverse strand, counting down.
ACTCCCCCGATGTTCTCCATGCGAGCATCGACCATCGGCCCGGCATCGAGGTCCACCTCGTAGTAGAGAGTGTCGCCGTAGAAGAGCCGGCGCCTCACCTTGCCCTCGAGCCGCTCCTGGCCGGCGGGTATGTCGTCGGCCGAGCGGTGGAGGTTCACCCGCTCGGGGCGTAACAACAGGGTCACGTCCGTTCCGGGCGCGCTCGTGGTTACCGCCCCGACCACCAGCCCATCGGCGATCGAAACCCGCCCTTCCTCGACGACCTTCCCGTCGATGAAATTGGTCTCTCCGATGAAGCCGGCCACGAACCGGTCGGCGGGGCGCTCGTAGATCTCCTCCGGCGGCCCGACCTGGAGCAGCCGGCCATGGTTCATGACCCCGATCCGGTTGGACATGGTGAGCGCTTCTTCCTGATCGTGGGTCACGTAGATGAAGGTGATACCCACCCGCTCCTGCAGGTCCTTGAGCTCCAATTGCATGGCCTCGCGCAGCTTGAGATCCAGTGCGCCGAGCGGCTCGTCGAGGAGAAGGACCTGCGGCTCGTTGACCAGCGCCCGGGCCAGTGCCACCCGCTGCTGCTGGCCTCCGGAAAGCTGACGGGGCTTGCGGTCCTCCATTCCGGCAAGCCTGACCAGGTCGATGGTGCGCTCAACTCTCTCCTTGACTTCGGCCTTAGGCACCTTCCGCATCTCCAACCCAAAGGCGACATTCGCGGCAACGTTCATGTGGGGGAAAAGGGCGTAGGACTGGAACACGGTGTTGATGGGCCGCTCGTTGGGCGGGCGCAGACCCATGTCAAAACCGTGGACCCTGATGCTCCCCTCGGTGGGAAACTCGAGACCGGCGATCATGCGGAGCGTGGTGGTCTTGCCGCACCCCGATGGCCCCAGGAGCGAGAAGAACTCCCCGTCGGCGATGGAGAGGTGGAGCTCCTCGACCGCCACCACCTCGCCGAACCGCTTGATGACTCCGTCGAGTTCGACCGCCGCCTCGGCCAACCCCCACCTCTCTCTCCGAGTGCGGGGAGAATAGGGAAGCGTTCGACGTCAGGTCGCCCCAGAGACACCCCGTTTTGGCGTCACTTGACGCGGCCGGCGCCTGAATTCGCCCCCTTCAGGTGACGCCATAACCGTCGTCGGCTTGCAAGAGAGACCGCAGCCTGGTCACCCGCTCGTCCCACTCCGAGCCGACTTCGAGCATCCAACGCACCGCCCCAGTGAGCGGCTCGGGCGTGACCCGATACTGCACCTCACGGCCCACTTTCGAGCCCAGGATCAGCCCGGCAGCACCAAGTGCATCGAGGTGTTTCGAGACGGCCTGCCGGCTTACCGGAAGGTCGGCGGCCAGCTCCGTGGCGGTGACATCGCCCCGCTCGGCCACCCGCTGCAACACGAGCCTCCTGGTGGAGTCGGCCAGCGCCGTGAAGACGGCCTCGACACTCATCAACGGGCGAGGGCGAGGATCCCGCCGGGATGGGATGAGGGAGGGTCGATCCAGGTCGTCTCGATCAGCTCCCAGGTCCAAGCTGGCGACCGCGTCTCGGTGATGGTGAGGAGACTGCCCCGGTTGGCTTCGCCGATGACCAGCTCAACCACCGTGTCGGTGGCGCCGTCCTGATCCCCCGCCTCCCACCAGCGCCATACCAGCCGCCGCCCCGGCTCGTACTCCTCGACAACCCCCTCTCGCCGCTGTGTGGCGCTGAAGTCGATCTTGCCGCCCGGCCGAAGGTCGATCTCGATGTCGCCGCCGAGCCAGTCACCGAGAGCTCCGGTCACGATCTCCCACACTCGATCCGGTCCGAGCTCGATCTCGATCCGGCGCACCACCTTGGGCTCCTCGTGCAACTCCACGGTTGCAAGTTAGCACCGTTGGTCATAGGATGAAACGCAACCGACTGGTTGCGCAAGGAGGTTGCCGTGGTTCAACTGCTCGTCCCCACCGTGATCGAGGACACCCCCCGCGGCGAGCGGGCCGTGGACCTCTACTCCCGCCTCCTCGGATCGAGGGTGGTGTTCCTCGGATCCCAGATCGACGATCAGGTGGCCAACTTGGTGGTGGCCCAACTTCTCCATCTCGAGGCCGACGATCCCGACAAGGACATAAACCTCTACGTCAACTCACCCGGCGGCGAGATGTCGGCGATGATGGCGATCTACGATGCCATGCAGCACGTCCGCCCCGACGTGGCCACCACCTGTGTGGGTCTGGCGGCGTCGGCTGGAGCCGTCATCCTCGCCGGCGGCGGACCCGGGAAGCGGTCCGCCCTCCCCCACAGCCGGGTCCTGATCCACCAGCCGGTGATCACCGGACAAATCCAGGGGCAGGCGAGCGACATCGAGATCCATGCCCGCGAGGTCATCCGGATGAAACAGCAGATGCTCGACATACTCGCCGCGCACACCGGCCAGCCCCGAGAGCAGATCGAGCTCGACACCGACCGGGACCGATGGATGACCGCCGAAGAAGCTGTCGAGTACGGCCTGGTAGACCGCGTGCTGGATAGGCGATCGATCACGGCTCCGAGCAACGGGCATGGCGAGGTGCAGCGGTTGGTCAAGCCCGGCTGAACTTCAGCGAGTTCTCGCCGTCCCGCACCGCCGAGTCGGGGACTGTTTAGAGGGATCCGGCGACCAGCTCACCTTCGATCAGGGCCGCTGCCGTCCGTGTGTCCCCGATGGCCTCGAGAGCATCGAAGGGGTCGCGGTCTGCCACGACCAGATCCGCCAGCTTCCCCGGCTCGATCGTCCCCGACACCTGGTCGAGATGGTTGACCCACGCCGACCCGGCAGTGGCTGCGGTCAGAGCAGCGGGAAGATCGAGCCGCTCTTCGGGCAGGAACGGGTCGGCGTCGCGGTTCTCGGGGTCGATGCGGCGCACAGCCACTTCGAGGATCTTCCAGGGGTCGGCGGAGGACACGCTCCAATCGCTGCCAATCGCCAACTGGGCGCCGTTGCGTATCAGGCTGGCAAACGGGTACTGCCACCGCCAGCGCGGCTCGCCCAGGAACGGGATGGTGAGGTCGCGCTGGTACTCCTCGTGCTGGGCCCACAGCGGTTGGGCATTGGCCGCCACCCCGAGACGACGGAAACGAGCGAGATCGTCGGGGTGGATCACCTGGATGTGCGCCACGTGGTGTCGCAGGTCGTTCCACCCGTTGGCACGGCGTGCGGCAGCCACCGCATCGAGGGCGTTGCGGACGGCACGGTCGCCGATGGCGTGAAAGTGACACTGGAACCCGGCCGCATCGAGCGCGGCGACGAAAGCGCCGAGCCTGTCTGGATCGATGAAGTCGATCCCGCGGCGCTCCGATGGCCGGCCTGCCTCGTCGAGATATGGCTCGAGCATCGAGGCGGTCAAATTCTCGGCGACACCGTCGAGCATCAGTTTGACCGTGGTCGGCGAGAACCGACCGATGACCCCCCGCCTCTCCGTCAACTCTTCGATCTGCTCGGCTCCGCGGTCCCGCTCCCACCACAAACTACCGACGACCCGCGCTCTCAGTTTCCCGTTGGCTGCGGCCCATCGGTAAGCATCCTCCACGTCGCTCTCGACCGATGCGTCCTGCCATCCGGTGATCCCGAGATCGAGCATGTACCGCTGACCCGCTTCGAGGGCGGCGCGCCACTCTGATTCGGTGGTAGGGGGCTGATGACGCTGGACCAGCGCCATTGCCCCTTCTTGGAGAGTGCCCGACGGGCTGCCGTCGGGGCGCCGCTCGATCCGGCCGTCGGGCGGGTCGGGGGTCCGATCGTCCACACCGGCGATCTCGAGGGCGCGGCTGTTGACCCAAGCGCCATGGCCGTCGCGATTGGTGAGGAAAACCGGTCGGTCGGGGACGATGGCATCGAGATCCTCCCGCAGCGGGGTGCCCCGGGGGAAAGCCCCCATCGACCATCCTCCGCCCAGGATCCACTCTTTGTCCGGCTGGGAGGCGACATAACCGGCGATAGCCGCGAGGGATTCGGACCGGGTCTCAATCCCCAGCATGGCGAGCCCGAGCAGTTCGAGCCCCGAGGTGATCGGGTGGCAGTGAGCGTCTTGAAAACCCGGGACCAACAGACGGCCGCCAAGGTCGACAACGTAGGTGGCGGGCCCGATGTGCTCGCTGATCTCTCTGTCGCTGCCGACAGCGACGATCCGACCCCGCTCGACCGCCAAGGCGCGGCACCAGCTACGCGCCGCATCGGCGGTGAACACCGCTCCGTTGACGAATACAAGGCTGGCGGGCATGGCCGGGCAGTATGCCAAGGAAGTAGGCGGATGGTTGGTGGTCGCCGTCGGAGGTTGTGCCTCCCCCGGTCTGGAAGCGCGAGCGGAGCGAGCGGAATCTGCCTCCCCGGTGAGGGGGAGGCGCGAGCGCAGGAGCGGAGGGGGTGATCTCCGTCTTCCGTCTTCCCTCTTCCGTCTTCCGCTTTCCGTCTATCGCCTTCCGTCTAGTGTGCGGCTCCCCATGGGCAGCTTGTGGCATCCATTCGCCCCGATGGCCCACGTCGCCGAGCACCCGTTCGTGGTGGTCCGCGGCGAGGGCGCATATGTATTTGACGAGGCCGGTCGGCGGTACCTCGA
>DATADW010000094.1:0-9320 GCA_036258335.1 Acidimicrobiia bacterium | reverse complement strand
TACGTCAACTGGCGGATCTGCTCCAGGCAATGCTGGAGAGGGACGACCAGCCATAGCCGGGCTCGGCGCGCGGTTGCGACGTCGAGGGCACAGCTAGTTCAGGGTCAGCCAGGAGGCATCATCAGATGAGCACCCATTCTCTCCCGCCACCGGCGCCTGCTGCCGTCATGGCTTTCGCTCTATTACCGGGAGCCGATTGCACTGGTCGACGGCGATGGCTGTCGGATGCGCGATGCCGAGGGCAACGAATACCCACCATGCCCAATGTCTGCGCTCCGTATCGAGCCCAAGCCGGATGAGTTGCCTGTGAGATCGAAGCGGCAAGCGATGTCTACAGAATGTCGTCCCCCTAAGGGAACACGGCGCGAGATGGACGCGCAATGGACCCCAGCGCAACCACGGAAAACCGACGGCACCCAACAGAAGAACCCCTGGTCACCAGGGGTTCTTCCTTAGGTAGCGGGGGCGGGATTTGAACCCGCGACCTTCGGGTTATGAGCCCGACGAGCTACCAGACTGCTCCACCCCGCGTCGCACCCCGGAGTGTACCGGTCCCTCCGGGGTTACCGCAAGGGATGTCAGCCCATGACTTCGGTCGTCTCGCCGACCTCGACGGTGCCACCGCTCGTCAGGTGGGGACAACCCTTCGACATCTCGACGGCGGCGTCCATGTCGTCGGCACTGATCACGGTGTAGCCGGTCACCGGGTCGGCGCCGCCGCCCTCGGCCGCCGAGCCGTCGCTGTTGATCATCACGGTACGGGTGATCGGGTTGCCCCCGTCGACGATCGCCGCCCCGAGCTCTTCGTACCACCTCCCCCAAGCGGCCATCACCGTCTGCTGCTCCTGCTCGGTTTCCGCGATGCCACCGCCGTGGTACGCCAACAAGAAGTTCGCCATGACTCCTCCTCTAGTCGCCAATCGCTACGAGGTAACTGGGGAACAGTGTCGTCCAGCCGCCCAGGTTCCGGTCGCGCCAGTCCTGTCCGCCGGCGCCGAGTCGCTCCCATCCGGTGTGCTCGATCTCCATCCGGGTCGTCCCGTCGGGCTGGTCATTGAAGGTGATGAGGACGTCGGTGGCGTCGGCCCGGTCCCGCCTCAAGTGCCATAGGTAGCCGAGACGCCCCGGAGGCTCCCAGAGCGTCACTTCACCCCACTCCGACTCGGTGCCGTCGGGACCGCGCTCGTAGATCCGGCCGCCAAGACGAGGCTCGAGCACCACCTCCACGCCGTCCACCCGCAACGGTGTGGTCCGCCGGCCACCAGGTCGAGATCCTCCTCGCCCACACGTCGAAGGTGTGCTCCGGGGGGGCAGCGGAGGTCGAGGCTCAACCTGAGCGGATCGATCATCCCCGGCGCCCGTCCGGAGTGGTGTTCTCCGCCATGATTCGAAAACGTCTTGCCGCATCACCCCAGACCTGTTCCAAGAACAGTCGAACCTCCACCACTCCCTCTTCGTGCAACCGATAGATGCGGCGTGTCCCTCTCGGCTCTTGGACCACCAACCCGGCATCCTTGAGCAGCCGGAGATGACGGGACACGGCGGGGCGGCTGATCGGAAGCTCGTCGGCGATCTCGGTTACCGCGCGACCGCCCTCCCGCAACAGCTCGACTATCGCCCGGCGGTGTGGGTCACCCAGGGCGTCGAATGGATCTCCGGCCAGTTCGGACATCCACCAAGCGTAGCCAAACGGTTACCGATCGGGTTCAGCGCTCGGCTCGACCCGCCAGCATCGACCCGGCCAGAACCAGCGCCACCCCACCCAGCGCCCAGGCGGACACCGACTCGTTGAGGATCGCCACACCAAGAGCCAGCGAGACCACCGGGATCACATAGGCGACGAACGAGCCTCGGGGACCGCCCACCCTCCCCACCAGTGTCGCCATGAGGGCGAAGGCGATCCCAGTCCCGACCGCTCCCAACACGCCCACCGCCACTGCCGGGCCAACGGCGAACTCGGAGCGGAACAACCCGAAGATTCCGAACGGCGCTGTCCACACCGTGGCCAAGACCAGCATCCAACGCATCACAGCAACGGACCCGTAGCGGTGCTGGAGCGGGCCGGCCATATTCCCGGCGAGCCCATAACAAACAGTTGCGACCAGGACCATCACCACCCCGACCACGCTGGATTCACCCTCGGTGCTCGACACCACGCTGATCAACACCACCCCCAGGAACCCGACGACCAGCCCGGCGCGCTGCGGACCACGAGGGACCCGGTTGAAGGCGATGGCGCCCCACAGCCCGGTGAAGATGGGGATCGCTCCGTTGAGAAGTCCGGTCACTGCAGAACTGATGTGCACCTCGGCCAACGGGAACAGCGTGAACGGGATCCCCACCCAGACGACGGAGAGCAGCACGAGCCGACCCCGGTCGGTCGGCTCGAGGCGCACCCGTTTCCGGGGGAGCAACGCCAGCGTGGCGGCGCCCAGCGCCACCCGGGCCCAGGTGATGAAACCGGGGTGGAAGGCGTCGAGCCCGATCTTGATGAGGAGGAACGACGACCCCCAGATCAGGGCCACCGCAATGAACAGTCCCCAATCGAGGGTGGTGAACTCCTCCCGATCAGAAGTTGTCGTCGGCTGCGATGCGACCGCCATCTACCGACTCAAGCAGCGGGGGGTGGCTCGATGTTCCGTCCCGGCAGCAAACGCTCCTTGGCAGCGCTTGGTGGCCGCCCCGCCTTGGGGCGCGATCGGCGCCGTTCCCGTCGCGGGGACCGATTGGCGGTAACAGCGTGGACGGTGGCGGTGCAGGCGTAGAGATCGTGCCAGGCCAGACCGGTGATGCTCCGCTCGATCATCTCTCTGTCTCCATCTCGGATGCTCTCAAGGTAGGGTGTTGATTGGTATGCCGCAAGGTCCAATCAATGCATTCCCTGCCAGACCAATTGTGAGCGACCGATGACGCTCCACATCAGCCTGGCGGGGCGGGGAGACCTGTCGCAACGGATCTACCGCCAGATCATCGAGGGGATCATCGATGGCCGGCTACGGATCGGCGATCGGCTGCCCCCGAGCCGGTCGCTGGCCAAGCAGTTGTCGGTGGCCCGCCACACCGTCACCGTCGCCTACGAACGTCTCACCGCCGAGGGGTTCCTCGAGGGAAGGGTGGGGGCTGGCACCTTTGTCGCTCCCGACGCTGTCCGCACGATCGAGCCGAAGGGCGCCCCGAGAGGGGCTGCCCTCCAACCGGGACGGCGATGGCGCGGGCTCGATGCTCCGTTGCCGTCGGGTAAGGCGACACCCCGGTTCGACTTCAGGGTCGGGATCCCCGATGGGTCGTTGTTTCCGCTCGATGTGTGGCGCCGGCTCTACGCCCGCTGCTCGTTGGAGGCGCACACTGGGCGGTACGGCGACCCGGCGGGCGAGCCTCGACTGCGGGCCGCGGTAGTCCGCCACGCCGCCATGGCCCGCTCGCTGAGAGCGGGAGCCGACGACGTCGTCATCACCCACGGCGCCCAGCAGGCGCTCGATCTCATCGGCAGGGTCCTGATCGAGCCGGGAGACGTGGTGGCCGTCGAGGAGCCGGGCTATCCCCCGGTGAGAGAGCTCTTTGCCTCGATGGGAGCGGAGATCGCACCCGTGGCGGTCGACGGCGAGGGCATCGTCGTCGGCGACATCCCTGCGGGGACGAAGCTGGTCTATGTCACCCCATCGCACCAGTTCCCGCTGGGAACGCCGATGAGCCTGGGACGCCGTCTCGCCCTGCTGACTTGGGCCGACCAGCACGGCGCCGCCGTCATCGAGGACGACTACGACACCGAGTTCCGCTTCGAGGATCGTCCCCTCGACCCGCTGCAGAGCCTCGACCGCACCGGGCGGGTGATCTATGTCGGGACCTTCGCCAAGACATTGGTGCCATCGCTCCGGCTCGGATTCCTGGTCGCCCCGCCCACGCTCATCCCGGCGCTCCGGGCAGCGCGGCACCTGTCCGACTCGCACGGGGACCCGGCGATGCAGCTCACGCTGGCGCAGTTGATCGAGGATGGCCGCTTCGCCCGTCATGTGCGGCGGGCGGGGAGCGTCTATGCCGAGCGGCACCGCGCGGTCAAACAGATCCTCGCCGACCTCCTGGCGCCATGGCTGGCCGCGGTGCCGTCGGTGGCCGGCATCCATGTCTGCGCCCGGCTCGCCCATCATCTGGATCTCGACCGGGTGGTCATCGAGGCGGCGAGGCGAGGTGTGGCAGTGGACCGGCTCGCCGACTATTGCGCCGGCCCACGCCAGCAGGGGCTGGTGATCGGTTACGGCGCCATCGCCACCAATCTCATCGAGGAAGGTCTGACGGTGTTGGCCGGCTGTTTCCCAGCCGAACAGCCGCTCGGCTAGGCCTCCTCTGCGGGCGCACCGCTTTGGTCTGCTGCCTGGCGGATGAGGGCGCGGGCTTCGTCGATCAACTGCTGGTACTCGCCGAGGTCGCCGCGTTGCAACGCCTCGTCGGCCAGTTCGAAGAGACGCTCCGCATCCTCGAGCAGCTCGAGGACGTCGCTTTCCACCGGGGGCGGCTGCTCCTCGCCGCCCGGCTCGGTCGGGGTCTCCGACCCACCGAAGACCACCGCCAGCGCCTCGGCCAATCCCGGACGCATCACCACCTGGTCGCCGTAGACCACCACCACCCGCCGGTACTCGGGGAGAGGGTTCTGTGCGTCCTGGAGGTAGATCGGCTGGAAATAGACCACCGACTCCTCGATCGGCGTAATCAGCATGTTCCCCCTTATCACGCTTGACCCCTGCTGGCTCCACAGCGTGAACGCGGCGGAGATCTCGTCGTCCTGCTCGATCCGGGCCGAGACCTGAGTGGGGCCGTCAACAAGCTGACCCTGGGGGAAGCGGAAGTCGATCAACTCCCCGTATCCCTCCGGGTCGCTCCGGGCGACCAGAAGCGCGGTGAGGTTCTGTCTGCCTTGTGGGGTGAAGGGCTGTTGGATGACAAACGAGGCCGAGTCGTCCCCGGGTATCTCGGTGAGCAGGTAATAGGGGAGCATGACGTCGATCCGCTCCAGCCGGCCACCCCCGAGAGGCCGGTCTCCGCGCAACACCTCGGCCGCTTCGGTGTTGGTCGTTGGGTCGGCAGGTATCTGCCAGGTGTCCTCGCCGATATAGAACGTGGGGACGTCGGGGACGTGGTACCGCAACCATGCCCTGCTCTGCACCCGGAACAGGTCCTCGGGGTAACGGAAGTGGCTGCGCAGCTCCTCGGATATCTGCTCGCCTCCGGCGAACACCTCCGGGTAAATCTGTCGGTAGGCGTTGATCAGGGGGTCGGTCTCGTCGATCACGTAGAAGGTGAGGGTTCCGTCGTAGGCGTCGACGGTGGCCTTGACCGAGTTGCGGATGTAGTTGAACGAGTCGGGGAGCTGCCAGGCGCTTTCCCGGCGGCTCAGGGTCGAGGTGAACCCGCTTATCGCCTCCTGTGAGTACGGATAGTCAGAGCTCACCGTGTAGAGGTCGATGATCCAGAGGATGCGGCCATCGACCACCACCGGATAGGGGTCGTGATCGGTGTAGAGGAAGGGCGCCGCCTTGTGGACCATCTCTTCCACGTTGCGGACCATCAGCGCCCTCGTCTCGGAGGTGAGCTGGCTGGAGATGAGCACGTTGAGGTCGCGGTAACGGATGGCGAAGGCAGCCCGGCGGAACACGTCGCCGATGGGGACGCCGGCCTCACCGCCGTACTGGGTCCGCACCGGGGCCGAGCTCTCCTCGGTGGGGAGTGGGTAGTCGACCTCCTGGGTGCGGGTCCCCACATAGAGCGGCCGTTCCGAGGCATAGCTGTCGGCGAAGTAGATCCCAGGCTGGGCCACCTCGAGTTCCTCGAGCTCGGCGACGGGGGGAAGGTCCTTGACCAGGAAGTCGGGCTGACCACCGGTGGCGACGTCGTTGGCCGGGCTGATCACCATCCCATACCCGTGGGTGTACTCCAGCCGCTGTGCTTGCCAGCTGTCCGACGGGAGGGCCTCCTCGTCGAGGTGGCGGGCCGCCACCATGAGCTGGGTGAGGCGGCCGTCGAGCATGTAGCGATCGACGTCGACGTCGGGCAGGTTGTAGTAGGCGCGCAGCTCCTGGACGTTGGCATAGGTGGACCGAATGACGCTCGGATCCCATAGCCGCACGTTGGACACCGTCTCCTCGTTGGCGGCGATGTCCTCGGCGGTGAGGGTCTTGGTGGCGGGAAACTGGCGAGGGGTAACACCATCGAGCTTGTAAGCGAGCCGGGTGAACTCGATGTTGTGGGCTATGTAGGCACTCTCCAGATCGCGTTCGGCGGGGACGACGCGGAAACGCTGCACCGCAGCGGGGATCAAGGTTCCCACCACCAGCGAGACCACCAGCCAACCTCCGAGGGCGACGGCGGGCAGCAGCCAGCCGCGCCGCCAGATGTTGATCACCAGGAGAACGGCCGCCGCCACCGAGATCAGAGCGAGCAGGTTGAGCGCCGGGAGCCTCGAAGTGACATCTGTGTAGCCGGCACCGGTCAGGGCGGCACCGGTGAAGCCTCGATCCGAGGTCACCAACTCCCAGGCATCCAGCCGGTAGCCGACGGCTCGGATGAGGGCGAGCACGGCGAGCAATACCGAGATGTGAACCTTGACCCCAGAGCCGACGTCGGGAGCGCTCCCTCTACGGAGCCGGATGCCACCGTTGAGGTAGTGCGCCACCAGGACGAGCAGTAGCACCAACCCGGTGACATTGAACAACCACGACTGGATCTCGCGCCATACCGGGAGTTGGAACACGAAAAAGGAGATGTCACGCTCGAAGATGGGGTCGGTCACCCCAAAGGGCGACGGGTTGAGGAACAGCAGGACCTCGTCGCGCCAAGCGGCGGCGCTCGCCCCCATGAGCAGCCCGAAGGCCAGCGAGGCGATGAGCTGGACCCGGGCGACGCGTGGCTCCATCCACTCGTGGAAGCGGATGACCAGTTCGTCGTCCTCGGTCAGGGTGAGCAACTGGATGCGCGGCGATAGGCGGTTGGCGACGATCAGGTTGAGCCAGAGCATGGCGAAGGCGATCACGGCCGCTACGACGACGAGTGCGACGCTGGTGACCAGGTTGATCTCCCAGACGGACCTCAACTCCATCGAGCCATACCAGAGGTAATCGGTCCACAGCGTCGCCGCCCCGGATAACCCGAATATCACGACCAGGGCGACGATGAGGAGAATGGTGCGGGCGGGGCGGCGTGAGATACCGGGACGGGACGGCACCGGTTCGCGATTCAGCATTGAGGATCGATTCTACGGATCCGGGTGCCGCTACCCGACGGGAACCACGGTGCAACCGCAATCTGCTGCGATCGGGGGCAGATCGCCGAGACCGGGAACGGCGCCTATCGCCGGGAAGGGCCCGGCGGCGGCGGCCTCGGCGCACTCGGGGTGGATCCGGCCCGACGGCACCACCCGTAGCGCCGCGTCGGGGTCGGTCTCCAGAAGGGCTCTCCGCAACCCGCGGTGGTAGGCAGCGATGGCGTGGGTGCGCACCCGGCGCTCCACCTCGTCGGTCCTCCAATACCGATAGACCCGCGAGACGTCACCGCTCGAACCGCCGCTCGAGGCCGCCGCAAGCTCGGCGGCGAGATCCGAGGCGAGTTGCGGTGTCGGATCGGGAAGGTCGCCCGGCTGGGGCCGGGGACGGGTCGCCTCGAGCCCGGCGAGGGCCGCCGCACCTACGTGCCCCGCACCAAATGACTCCTGGGCAAGGACGATCAGATCCGGATGGAGCCGCTCCTCTAGCTCGCCGGCGTCGGGGAGCCAGTCCTCGTTGCTCAGTCGGAGTTGCTCCAGCGCCAGGTTCTGGGCCTCGGTGAGCTGGCGCTTGAGATCGCGCAGCACCCGGTTGGTGATCGGCAACAACAGCTGATCGCGCAACTCGAGGGCGGCACGATCATCACCGCTGATGTCCGGGAGGACAGGGGGCGGAGCCGGTTCGATCTCCACCTCCGCAACCGGAGACTCATCGTGTAGGGCGGGGTCGGGGACTCGAAGGGCGGCGAAAAGCGGTGCCAAGGCATCACGGTTGGGCAGGGACTTGGTGGGCTCGTCGGGGCGGGCAGACATGGGCCCTACCCGCAGTGGAAGGTCTTCGTCTGGCTCCTGGCGGCCCTCGGGCTCGCGGGCTTCCACCTGGGGGACCACCTCGGCGGCCAGCGCTTGCTCGGGCGCCACGGACGTGCTCTCGATCGGTCTCACCGGCTCCGGCGGTGTGATAGCCACCTCGGCGGTCGCTTCCACCCTGGTTGTTCTTTCATCAGTCGAGTCGGCCTGCTGGCGCAGCCGGCGCACCTCGTCGGCCATGGTGAGGGCGTCAACCGACCGCTGCACTTCGCTCACAGCCTTCGGCTCGTCAGGGAGGGGGCTCTGCACCGGGATCACCCGGAACCCGAGCGGCTCGCCGGCGCCTCCCACCTCACCCGGGATCTCGAGGTCGACCACCTCGAGCCGTTGACGACGCGCCGCGATCTCGTCGTCGAGGGCTTGTAGATGGGCCTCGGTCTTCTGCGCTTCCGCCACCAGTTCAGAGCGTCGCCCCTCCAGCGCCCGGACCTTCTCCTCGGCCTGCTCGATGCTGGCTCGGATCTGCTCGCCGATCTCCTTACGCCGCCGATTCGCTGCCTCCACCGCTTCGTCAGCTGTTGCCTTTGCCCGGTTGACCGTCTCTTCGGCCTCGCGTTTGGCCAGCGTGAGATACCGATGCCCCTCGCGCTCGGCAGCGGCGCGACCCTCCACGGTCTCCCTTTCCAACTCGGAGCGCTGGCTCACCACCTCGGCATCGACTTGGGCGAGCAATTCGGTCCCGGTGTCCCAAGCGGAGCCGCGCATCGCCTCGGCGTCGCCCGTCGCCTCTTGGATCAGCCCGGCAGCGGCCTCAGTCGCCTCCTGCCGCCAGCGGGCGGCATCGGTGGCAGCACGGTCGCGCATCCCAGCGGCGGCGCGCCGTGCGGCCTCCAGGATGTCGGCGGTGTCCTTGCCGACCGCCGACAACTCGGCCTTCAGGTCGCTCTCGCCGAGTGCATCGAGCCTGGCCTGCAGGGTGTCGCGCTCTTCGGTCAGCCGATTCCGCTCGGCCAAGAGCTCATCGAGTGCCCGGTCTACCTCCGCCGGCTCATAGCCGCGCATCCGGGTGCGGAAGCGAGGGGACGGGGGTGACGAGGAAGGCGGCGGCTCACTCGTCATGGCGCGAACTGTACCGGCCGGTCACCTGGCGAGGGGATTTGTCGCCCTCCCGGACATCCTGCCTCGTGTCAGGCGGCCGGCTCCAGGTTGTCGAGGAAGTCGAGGGCATCTTGGAGGGTGGAGATGGAGATCACCTTGTCGT
>DATADW010000093.1:0-3672 GCA_036258335.1 Acidimicrobiia bacterium | reverse complement strand
CGAGTGGTGGCCCGCGCCACGGCCCGGCCGGTGTGCGACGCTCTGGCCGAGGCGATGGGAACCCATGGTGTGCCCGATCAGATCCTGACGGACAACGCCAAGGTGTTCACCGCCCGTTTCGGTCCCGGCCCGGGGCCGGTGCTTTTCGACCGGATCTGCACGGACAACGGGATCCGTCACCTCCTCACCGCTCCCCGCTCGCCGACCACGACGGGCAAGGTGGAGCGCTGGCACAAGACGCTGCGGGCCGAGTTCCTCGACGGCAGGGTGTTCGCTTCGCTCGAGGACGCCCAGGCGCAGTTGGACGCCTGGGTGCGGCATTACAACCACCAGCGCCCGCACCAGTCCATCGGTCGGGTGCCGCCCTTCGAGCGGTTCAGGCTCGCCGCCCCCACCGAGGCGCCAGCACGCTCAGTGGATACCGATGCCGAACCCAGCGGGACGGCGACGACGAGACGGGTGAGCGCCAAGGGCACCATCGGCTTCGCCACCGTCACCTCCAAGGCGGGGGTGTGGCTGGCCGGCCAGACCGTCGAGGTGGCATGTGAGGGCGGCTTGGGGCAGCTGTGGCATCGGGGTGTGCTCAGCGCCACCCACGCTCGCCGTCACCCGCTCGACAAGCAGACCGCCGGGCTGGAGCGTGGCCGCAGGCTGCGCCCATCACCGCCGTCGGCGACAGCAGCGTCGGTTACCCGCAAGGTCGACTCCTCGGGACAGGTGTGCTTCGCCGGCACCGACTACCGGGTCGGCTCCAAGTACCGGCGCCGCCAGGTGCAGGTCGCTGTGGTGGGCGATACCGTCGAGATCTCGATTGGCAACGAGCTGATTCGCTCACATGCCGTCCGTCATGACCGCACCCGCGAGCACGGCGCCCTCGCCAACCCGGGCGGCCGACCCAACCGCGTCAACGCCGCCTGAGGGTTTGACCTATCAGCCACCTACCGGGGTCGAAAATGTCGCCCGGGTACCGGGTCTTGACACCGATCTGGAACTGACGGACACGGTTCCTGCCTGGCGACCCGAGTTCAGCCGATTGCGGACGGGAACGCGCATCTCCCATGCGTTGGCTCACTCTCCGTGGTGTCGCTCTGTGACCGGTTCTGTCGGTGTCGTCTGCTCATGATCCGCACGCTGGTTCGCAATGGCGTCGGCGCTCGCGCAACCCACCCTTCGTCGGCGCGGGGCGTCGGTCTATTGGGTAGACGTCCTTTCGGGAGTGGAAACGACTCCGGGGTGGACGCCTTCAGCAAGCCCTTGCTGTTCGGCGAGGCGACTGAGCAGCTCAATTAGCTGCTCGCGCTCGGCGGGCGCGAGGCCGGCACAGAGCTCTGCTTCATGTTCGGCCGACACCTTCATCACCTTCCGAAGCGCCTGATGTCCGCCGCTGGTGAGATAGAGGTGGTTTACCCGTCGATCCTTGGGGTCGGGTCGGCGTTCGATTAGCCGCTGTTCCTCCAGGTCGTCGACAAGGGCGACCATGCTGGGAGGCGGGACTTGCATCGCCTGCCCGATGGTCTGTTGGGAGCTTCCCTCAGCGGCGCCGATGTGCCGCAGGAGGACGACAAGCCTCGGGTTGAGGCCGAGTTGAGCCATCCGCTCACCCCATCGTCGCGATGACTGGAATCCGACCTGCGAGAGGAGGAAAGCTGCGCCGGGGACCACCCTGCGGTCGCGTTTTGGGGACGACATAGAGCCAATGTTACCGGTGTGTTTCTAAAGAAGAAAGATTCTAACTTGAAACCATTTCGTCCGGGAAGTATGGTGGGCACTCAGACCCATGACAGGCACCGGAGTAACAGGTCGCAACACAGAGCCGGCAGCCGGGAGGAGCTGTTTCCCCCACCTCCTGCCAAGAAGCGCGCTCCAGGTCGGTGCAGACCGACATGCTCCTATGAGGATTGATTGCCGGCGCGAAGGGGCGACATGATGCGCCAGGTGCCTGTCGAGGCCCCACCGACCGGGTCTGCCTCAAGAACCGGGGATCCGATTCTCGTGTCGCTTCTCGCCGTGGACCTCGTGCTTTTCGCAAGTGGCGCGGTGGCGCATATGGGCGTTCCCATCGCGTTGGGATTCGTTACGTGGAATGAGACGTTCCTCGTTCCTGCCGCCATCGTCGAAGGTGTTGCAGCTCTGGCGTTAGGAGCCGCACTCATCAGTCTGTTGGTGGAGGAGGGGAGGTGGCGTGGCTTGCCCTGGTGGGCTCTGTGGTATTGCTTCGCCGGTGTGCTGTGGGGCATGAGCCGTTTGGCATTGGGGTCGATCCCGGCGGCTCGCACGGTCAGTAACGACTTCCTGCATATCGTCATGATTCTGGTGACGACGCTGGCGCTTGTGCGGCTGGCAGCAACGAGACGGACTACGGGAGGGCCCCATGACCGCTCATGAGAAGCGTCCACTTCGCCGACGCGTCCAGGCCCGCGTGATGCGGGTGATCAACGTCCCGATGCGATTCGTACTCGGACTCCCTTTCCCGACCCCGCTTGGCAATCGGCTGATGCTCGTGTTTTTGACCGGGCGCAGGACGGGAAAGTCGTATCGGCAGCCCCTGAGCTACGTCCGTCATGACCAGACCCTGTTGACGCCGGGTGGCGGCAAGTGGAAGCTGAATCTCCAAGTGGGCCGGCCGGAGCGCATCCGGCTACAGGGCCGAGACGTTTATGCGTTACCCGAGCTGGTGGATGACATCGATGAGATTGAGCGGCTTCTCGCCGTTATGACCACAGCCAACACACGGGTGGGATCATTCGTCGGTATCCCCAAAGGCCGCGACGGGCGGCTCGACCGCATCATGCTGCGGGAAGCCATCCAATACGGCTTCCGAGTCGTTCGCTGGCACATCAAGGAGTCGGATGCGCCCGCCGCTCGCCAAAGCCATTAGCGACCGCCTCGTCTCCGTCTTGGGCAGCGGGTCCTCTCGCCTGTCACTCGCCCCGCCCCAAGGATCTGATCGCAGCGCCTCGTTGAGATGATCGGTGCCGCAGCCCGCTCGGCCGTGGAAGGATGTCGAGACCTTCCGCAGGGGGGCCGGTGATAATTGCTCCCTACCTGTTCGCGCGTGTGTTGGCTCGCCAAGTCAATACCGCCCAAGCGTACAGCATCACATAGCGCGTAATCACTCGCGCCCCCTGGTCGCTAAACACGATGTCGGCTGGACGGTTGCATGCGGAATGTGAGACCAGTTCTCATTCTTGGGCCGCGTTTGGGCCGCGAGAAGTCGAGAAACAATGCGAGATGATGTGAGACGTTGAGAACTCGTTTCTCGTGCTCAGAGATCGTTTCTGAGTGTTTCCCCTGGTCACGGGATTGTCCGGGTCTTCTCTTACAAGGAAGAAGGCGGGGGTTCGAGTCCCTCAACGCCCACCACACAACACCAGGTCACAGGGTCGCGGTCTGCGGTGTCCCTTCCCCGCTACGCCGCTGTAGGTGGTCCGAACCAGGTGGTTAGCGCGTCAGCGAGCCCCGGGTCGGTGGGGCCTCCCGCCCAGGCGACGTGCCCGTCGGGTCGGATCAACACGGCCGTGGGCGCAGCAATCTCGCCAAGGACCGGGAGCTCCAACATGCCTTGGTGTGTGGCGTCGACCAGCCGGACCCGATTCGCCCAAGGAGAAATGTCGAAGCCGCCGGGTTCACCGAGGTTGAGGAGGACGGACCGGGCGTCGTGGAGCAGGGTGA
>DATADW010000092.1:0-6861 GCA_036258335.1 Acidimicrobiia bacterium | reverse complement strand
ATGGGGCGAGACCCGACTGATAGATTCGGTTGCAGGTTCCGACGGCTGAGGGGTAGGGCATCATGGCAGCGCGGAAGGTGTATCACGTCACCACCTCGGAGAGAGGCGGGTGGGTGGTCAAGGCCGAGGGCAACACCCGGCCAAGCAGTACCCACACCACCAAGGCGGAAGCGGTTGGGGCGGCCAAGGTCCTGGCAAAGAAGACCGGGCTGGGGCAGGTCATCGTCCACGGTCGGAACGGTCGAATCCAGTTCGAGCACAGCTACGGCAAGGACCCAAAGGGGAGCGCCGGCTGAGCCAACCTGCGGACGGCAGGTTCCATAGCACCGATCCCGAGGTCCTCGACTAACTGCCCGACGGAGTTTCGAACACACCTTTGTAAGTGACGCCCAGCGCGACGTACCACTCGATGCCGTGGCGTTGTCGTTCGATCTCCTCGGGGCGTAGCTCGCGCAATGGACGGGCCGGGGTGCCCACCGCCAGCGTCCAAGGTGGGACCGAAGACCCTTCGGTGAGAACCGACCCCGCCGCCAGCCAGGCGCCTTCGCCGAGGGACGAGTTGTTGAGGAGACGGGCACCAATCCCCACCAGGCAATGGTCTCCCACGAGGGCGCCGTGCACGACCGCACCATGGCCAACGGTCACGCGATGCCCGATGTGGCAGGGCACCCCTTCATCGCAATGGACCACCACTTGGTCCTGGAGGTTGGTCTCCTCACCCACCACGACCTGGTCGGGCTCGGCACGCACCACCGCCCCGAAGAGCACGACTGCACGGGGTCCGATGGTGACGTCGCCGATGACCGTCGCCGTCGGTGCGACGAAGGCGGTGGGGTCGATCTTCGGTTCGCCGAGGACGAAGGGTTTCATCGGCATCACGCTATCTCTATTCCCCCCAAGAAATTTCGCGCTCTGGCCGATGCGCCGCGAAAGTTCCCCGGTAGGTTCCCTGCCAAGGTGATGTGACCGCGGTCGAGGTGTCCGACTGAGACCGGATGGAGGGGCGGATGAGGGGGCGGCATAAGCGCCCCGCCTCTCCGTTAGAGCCATATCCTGTTTGGGGTAAGGAGTTGACATCGGTGGTGGTGGAAAGCGATCGAGCCGACGAGGAGCGTCGGCGCATTCTGCGATCGGTGATCGCCGCAAACCGCTTCATGACGCTGGCTACCGCCGACGATTCCGGGACGCCCTGGGCGACGCCTGTGTGGTTCGCAAGTCCCGATGGTCGGCGGTTTCTGTGGGTTTCGTTGCCCACCACCAGGCACTCACGGAACATTGCCGCTCGACCCGACGTCGCCATCGTGATCTACGACTCGCAGACGACGCCCGCGGATCGCCAGGCTGTGTACGTCGAGGCCACCGCTAGCCAGGTGGCCGATGACCGGATCGACGAGGGCATGAAGATCTTCGCCGGTGAGTTGGTGTCCCAGGGTCTCGACGAGTGGAGCCGCGACGACGTCACGCCTCCCCGCCGGCTACGCCTCTACCAAGCGATCGCAACGGCCCACTTCATCCTCGCTGACGCCACCGACGAGCGCCTCTCCGTCACGATGGCCTAGCTGCGAACCTGCCTTGGTAGCCCTACTGACGTGCGGACCACCGATTTCGTCGCAGGGGCGTGAATGCCGGCCCGGAGGTAGCCTTCGTCCTCATGAGCGACTTGATGACGCTAATCGAGAGGCACGTCGAGGACTTCAACCACGGCGTGCGGACCGGCGACTTCGGCCCGATGCTGGTCCGCTTCAGTCCCGACGCCGAGCTCCGCTTCGAGGGTGAGCGCGTCGGGCCCTTCGTCGGGCGCGAATCCATCGCCGCCGCGTATTTCGACCAGCCGCCCGACGACCGGATCGCAGTGGAGTCGGTGCGCCAAGAGGGGAGCGAAATCGTCGCCGATTTCCGCTGGGCATCGGAGCCCGACAGGGTCGCCGGCGAGATGAGGATCGAAACCGACGGGCCGCAGATTCGCCGCATGGTGGTAACCCTCTCCAGCTGAGCACCGGGGGACCCTGCGAACTGTGACACAAGCCCCTGGGCGGGGCGGCTCTCCGGACAGCATCTTTCAGGGGAGAGGAGGTCCCAGATGGTGCTTCACACAGCCGCAGCGATCCCTCGTCCGATCGAGCCCGGGGAAGAGACCGCTCTCCTCGCCAGGTTTCACCCAAACGGGACGTGGCGAGGCGTCATCCACCCCGGCGGCATGGGGCAGCGGACGCCGCAACAGGTCGCCGTCGGGTCGGCAAGTCACCATTGGATCCAGGACGGGAGATGGGTCGTCGGCGATTACCAACAGGATCAGTACCTCGACGACGGGACCTTCATCCTGCATTGGGAGCTCCATTGGGTCTGCGGTTGGGACCCGATGACCGCCGAGTACCGCGCCACCATCGCCGACAACTATGGGCACGCCGACGTGATGCGCGGTCACATCGACGGCGACGTCATGACGTTCGAGTCATTCGACAATCGGTCGCCCAGGCTGCGACTCAGCTGGGACGCGTCCGACCCCAACGGGGTGCTGTGGCGCAACGAGATGAGCCTCGACGGAGAGCGCTGGAACCTGGTCGAGGACTACGTGATCGTCCCCGGCTGAGGCGGGCGGCGGTTCACCCGAATCGGTAACCCACCGACCGGACGGTCGTGATCCAACTGGCCCGCTCCTCGCCCAGCTTCGACCGCAGCCGCCGAACGTGGACGTCGACCGTCCTCGCTCCGCCGTAGTAGTCATAACCCCAGACCTTGGAGAGGAGCTGCTCGCGGCTCCACACCCTTCCCTGATGCTCGACGAAGAAGCGAAGCAGCTCGTACTCCATGTACGTGAGGTCCACCGGTCGCCCGGCCACGGTCGCCTGGTACGTGGCGGTGTTGAGCGCCAGGTCCTTGAAATGGACGACGTGGTCGACGGGATCGGAGCGGATGATGCGCCGCAGCCGGAGCCTGATCTCCACCGGATCGGCCGGATCGAGCACGAAGTCGGTACCGGCGCCGGCGCTTTCCAGCAGCATTGCGTGGTCGCGGCCGGCGACGATCAGCACCGGGACTCCAAATTCCTGGCTGATCCGGAGCACTGTCCTGAGCTGGTGAGGGGCTTCGTCGTCGAGCTCGACCACGAGCGCCTCCCAGTCGCTGACAATGTCCCGATCGGCGTCGGGGAGGTCGGTTATCAGCGTCGGGTCGAACCCGGCGAGGGCCATCGCCTTTAGCAACCCGGGAGATGGCTCGGCTGGCCAAACGGCGACGTTCATGGTCAAAGGATCGGCAAGTAGTTCTCGAGCTCGAAGCGGGAGACATGGTGCTGAAAGCGGTCCCACTCGGCACGCTTGTTTCGCAGGAACCAGCCAAACACGTGCTCGCCGAGCGCCTCCGCCACCAGCTCGGACCTCTCCATGTCGTCGATGGCGTGGGATAGCGTGGCGGGGAGTCGCTCGATCCCGATCGCGGCCCGCTCGCTCGCGGTCATTTCGAAAACGTTTCCCATCACTTCCGGTGGCAGCTCGTAGTTGTTCTCGATCCCTGCCAGCCCGGCAGCGAGGAGAACCGAGAACGCCAGGTATGGGTTGCAGGCGGCGTCGGGTGCCCGGTACTCGACACGTGTGCTCGACGTCTTCCCCTTCTTGATGGTCGGCACTCGAACGAGCGCCGATTGGTTGTTCCGCGCCCAAAAGACGTAGATGGGCGCCTCGAAACCCGCCACCAGCCGCTTGTAGGAGTTCACCCACTGATTGGTGACGGCGGTCAGCTCGCGGGCGTGACGCAACAGCCCGGCGATGAAGCTCTCACCCACCTTCGATAACCCGTTGGGCGACCCCGGCTCGTGGAAAGCGTTCCTGTCACCCTCGAACAGCGAGAGGTGCATGTGGAACCCGCTCCCGTCGTGGGCCTCGAGCGGCTTGGGCATGAACGTGGCGTAGATGGAGTGCTCGAGCGCGATCTCCTTCACGGTCAACCGATAGGTCATCACGTTGTCCGCCATGGTGAGCGCATCGGTGTAGCGGAGATCGATTTCGTGCTGGCTGGGCGCCACCTCGTGGTGGGAGTACTCGACCGGTATCCCTAGCTGCTCGAGGGCGTTGATCGTCTTGCGCCGGTACTCCTGGGCGACGTCGAGCGGCGTCTGGTCGAAGTACCCGCCGTGGTCGAGCACCTGGGGGTCGGGCGATGAGTCTTTGAAGTAGAAGAACTCCAGCTCGGGGGCGACATAGAAGGTGTACCCGAGACGAGACGCCCTCTCCAGGTTGCGCTTCAATACGTAGCGGGGGTCCCCTTCGAAAGACTGGCCGTCGGGGGACACGATGTCGCAGTACATCCGAGCCACCTGCTGCTCAGGCCGCCAGGGGAGCACCTGGAAGGTGGCGGGGTCGGGTCGGGCCAGCATGTCGGCCTCTTGTACCCGGGCGTACCCGTCTATCGCCGAGCCGTCAAACGTCATCCCTTCCTCGAAGGCGACCTCGAGCTCGGCTGGGCTGATCGAGACCGACTTCAGGAAACCCTGGACGTCGGTGAACCACAGCCGAACGAAGCGGATGCCTCGCTCCTCCACGGTGCGCATCACGTACTCGGCTTGCTTGTCCATGTTGTTCACGGTAGACCCTTGTCTCGAGCAGGGAACGGTAAACCCCCAAACGCTCCGGTCTTCCATTTGAGAGCCTGCGAAACACAGCATTCACACTGGGGCAACTGACACGAAACTGGCTGGGTCTACAACCCTGGCCGAGCCAGGTTTTGAGAGGAGTGAGGAATGGCGAAGTCACCCGCGGACGTCCTGAAGACGGTGGCGGACGAGAGCTACGAGTACATCGATCTGCGGTTCTGTGACCTCCCGGGACAGGTGCAGCACTTCACGGTCCCCGCCCATGAGTTGAGCGAGGATTCATTCGAGGACGGTTTCGGGTTCGACGGGTCCTCTATCCGAGGCTTCCAGGCCATCCAGGAATCGGACATGTTGCTATTGCCCGATCCGGACACGGCGGTCGATGACCCCTTTCGCTCGCGCAAGACGCTGATCCTCTATTGCTTTGTCCACGACCCGGTGACCGGCGAGCCCTACAGCCGCGACCCGCGGTTCGTGGCGCGCAAGGCCGAGGTCCACCTCCAGGGCACCGGGATCGCCGAGACGTCCTACTGGGGCCCCGAGGCAGAGTTCTACATCTTCGATTCGGCCCGGTTCGCCCAGAACGAGCACTCGTCGTTCCACTACGTGGACTCCGAGGAGGGTGCGTGGAACTCGGGCCGCGACGAGGACGGCGGCAACCTCGGGTACAAGCCCCGGTACAAGGAGGGCTACTTCCCGGTGCCGCCAACCGACCACTTCCAGGACCTGCGCTCCGAGATGGTGTCGGTGATGGAGAGCCTGGGCATCAACATCGAGGTGCACCACCACGAGGTGGGCACGGCCGGACAGGCTGAGATCGACATCCGCTACGACACCCTGCTGCGCCAGGCGGACAACGTGACGCTGTACAAGTACATCACCAAGAGCGTCGCCTGGCGCCACGGCAAGACGGTCACCTTCATGCCAAAGCCGATCTTCGAGGACAACGGCTCGGGCATGCACACCCACCAGAGCCTCTGGAATGGCGATACCCCGCTCTTCTTCGACGAGAACGGCTACGCCGGGCTGTCAGACATGGCGCGCTGGTACATCGGCGGGTTGCTGGAGCATGCCCCCTCGATCCTTGCCTTCGCCGCCCCAACGACGAACTCATACCGGCGGCTGGTGCCGGGGTATGAGGCGCCGGTGAACCTGGTCTACAGCCAGCGGAACAGGTCGGCCGCGGTGCGGATCCCGCTCTACTCGAACAAGCCGGCAGCCAAGCGGCTCGAGTTCCGCTGCCCGGATCCGTCCTGCAACCCCTACCTCGCCTTTTCGGCGATGCTCATGGCCGGGCTAGACGGCATCCAGCGTCAGGTCGAGCCGCGAGAGCCGGTGGACAAGGACATCTACGACCTGCCCCCCGAAGAGCTCGACAACCTCCCTTCGGTCCCGGGCAGCCTCGAAGAGGCGCTGGCGGCGCTCGACGCCGACCACGACTACCTGCTCCAGGGTGGGGTGTTCACCGAGGACTTGATCGAGACCTGGATCGATTACAAGGTCGAGCGCGAGATCGACGCAGTCCGCCTACGTCCTCACCCGCACGAGTTCTACCTGTACTACGACATCTAGAACGTTCCCCCAGGTCAGGGGCCTATTCCGGGCCTTCCACCCCGTCCTGTGACACCGCTGTGACACGCGGCGGGAGAGCGAGCCCCACGATCCGCCGGGTCTGATCGTCGCTTTCCGGCCACAGGTGGCCGTAAACGTCGAGCGTGGTCTTCGCCGAGGCGTGCCCCAACCGAGCTTGCACGACCTTCACCGATTCGCCGCCGGCCATCAGCAGCGAGGCGTAGTAGTGCCGGAGGTGATGGGGGGTCGCCCACTCGGGGATCGCGGCTCTTCTCCGTGCCGTGGCCCACGCTTGCCGGAAGGGGTGCTCCTGGATCGGGTCGCCCCTGGTGTTGGTGAACACCAACCCGAGGTCGGCCGGCCACGTCGCCAGATGCTGGGAGAGCTCGGCGAGAGTGGTGTCGGCCACCGGCACCGTCCGGTCCCGGCCCGCGAGCCGGTTCGAAACCTACGATCCCCTCGAGGAGGTGGTCGGATGTCCGAGCCTGTGTTCTTCATCAGTCACTTCGCGATCAAGGAGGGCGCGCTCGAGGACCTGAAGGGGCGCACAGGGGAGGTGATGCAGCGCCTGCGCGAGGAGAAGCCCAGGACGGTCCTCTTCCTCTCATACCTGGACGAGGAGGGCGGCCGGATCTCGTTCCTACACGCATTTCCGGATGCCGACGCGTTGGACGAGCACTTCGCGGGCGCGGACGAGCGGG
>DATADW010000091.1:0-11697 GCA_036258335.1 Acidimicrobiia bacterium | reverse complement strand
GTGTGGCAGGCGATACACGATGCGGGTCAGGGAGGTGAGGGCTGATGTACCCGAGGAGCTTCGAGTATGTCGCTCCGGCGACCATCGACGAGGCGCTCACCGTCCTCGCCGACAACCCCGGGGCGAAGGTACTGGCCGGCGGAATGTCTCTCCTCCCCCTGATGAAGCTCCGCCTGCTCTCCCCCGAGCTGGTGGTCGACATCGGGCGGATCCCTGGGCTCGACCAGATAGAGGACAAGGGCGACCACATCTCCATCGGGGCGCTGGTCCGTCACAACCAGATCGCCTCGAGCGAGTTGATCCAGCAGCACGCCAAGGCGCTGTCGCAGGCGGCTTCGTGGACCGGCGACGTCCAGGTACGGAACCGGGGGACGCTGTGCGGATCGATGGCCCACGCCGATGTGGCCGCCGACCAGCCGGCGGCGGTGATCGCCCTCGGGGCGACCATGGTGGTGCGGTCGTCCGGCGGCTCGCGCCAGATCGCCGCCGGCGACTTCGTGATCGACGCACTCACCTCAGCGCTGGAACCCGATGAGATCCTGGTGGAGATCAAGTTGCCCAAGCGCGGTGGCGGCTCCGCCTACGACAAGCTGGGGCGGCGGGGTGGCCACTCCGACTACGCCGTGGCAGGTGCTTCCGCATGGGTGCGACGGGAGAATGGAAGCATCGCCGAGGCCTCGGTGGCGCTGACCGGTGTGGGCACCAAGCCGACGCTGGCCCACGGCGTGATCGAGGCGATCCAGGGTGCGGATGCCAGCGAGGATGCCATTGCGGCCGCGGCGGATCGGGCCGCTGAGGGGGTCACGGTCCTCGAGGACCTGTACGGTTCGGTCGAGTACAAGACCCACCTGGCCAAGGTCTTCGCCCGCAGGGCGCTGAGTCAGGCGCTGGCGGCGGCGAGCTGAGGCAACCGCCGCCACGAGGGAGGAGGCCCCCCGACAAGGGGGCCTCCTCCCGCGCTCGCCCGATACCAGCAGACCCGGGCTGACCGCCTGGGATGGCGCGGCACGTGATGAAACCCCGCACAGCGTTCTGGGTAATGGCCTGGCTGGCGGGTCTGGCGGTGGCGGTCCATGTGCTTCTCCCCCAACTCGGAGAGCTGGGACAGACGCTGGACAGGTTCCGCGAGGGAAGCTGGCCGTGGTCCGTTGCGGCGACCCTGGCGTCGGCGGCTACCTATGTGGCAGGGGGGCTAGGGATCATTGTCGCCGCTGGGGTGAGGCTGCCGTTGCTCGGGGCGACCATGGCCCAGCTCGCCGCAGGGGCTGCTTCTGTTCTCACCCCCGAGGGGCTGGGGGCGGTTGCCGTAGGCGGGCGCTGGCTCGAGAAGAAGGGGATTGACCCGCCCCGGGCCACCGCCACGCTCACCGCCTCGATGGTGGTCGCCCTGGTCACCCACATCGGGCTGATGATCGTGCTGGCGGCGTTGCTGCGATCTCTGGTCCTCCCCAAGATCGAGCCCGGGACCGTCCTGGTGGTCGCCGAAGTCGTCGTCGCGGCTCTAGTCGTGGCCGGGATCGTCTTGTGGCTGGTCCCCGGTGTTCGGCGCAAGGTCCTGGCGGAAGCTCTCCCCATGCTCCGTAGCATCCCGGCGGTCTTCTCCCAGCCGGGCCGGGCGGCGGGAATGATCGGGGCCGCGGTCCTGGTCAACCTCCTCTACGTGGCGGCGCTGCTGGCTTCGCTGGCCGCCTTCGGTGGTCGGGCCCCGATCGCCGGTGTTGCCTTTGCCTACCTCACGGCGGTGCTGGTGGGGACCATCAGCCCGACACCGGGCGGACTGGGTGCCTTCGAGGCGGCGCTCGCCGCCGGACTGACCCGGCTCGGTGTGGAGGCCGGGACGGCGATCGCCGCCTCCCTCAGCTTCCGTCTGGTCACTTTCTGGTTGCCGCTCCCTATTGGCGCCTGGGCCTGGGAAACGCTCCGCCGCCGGGGAGACCTCTAGCTCTCAGCCTTCCGCAACCTCGAACCCGTGCTCCGCCCAGGCGACGATTCCGCCCTCGAGGTTGACCAAGTTGTCCATCCCGGCCCGCTCGACGAGTGCCTCGACTACCCGGCCCGAACGGCTGCCCGTCCGGCAGTAGACGACCACGGTGCGGTCATCGGGGACCTCGGCCCACCAGGTGGCGAAGTCAGTCATGGGACGATGCACTGCACCGCCGATGCGGGCTTCATCCCACTCGACCTCTTCGCGCACGTCGATCAGCAGAGCGCCCTTTTGGATCAGGTCGGGCACCTCGGCGGGGTTCACCGATGGGATGTCGGGCAAGCGGTCACCTAGGCCTCGGTGACCTCGATCGTACCGGTCATGCTGGAGTGGATCGAGCAGACGTAGTCGTATGTGCCCGGGGCGTCGATCGTGACTGTGGCGCTCGATCCCGGTGCGATCCGGCCGGTATCGAAGGCGCCGTTCGGCTCGGTCCACGTATGGGTGGCCTCGCCGTTGTTGACCACGGTGATCTCGGCTCCGGCGGCGACGCTGGCAGGTGCGCTGAACTCGAAGTCGACGATGCTCACCGATGCGGTCTCCCCACCCTCGGCGGCGGTCGTGTCGGACCCACCTCCCGCCGTGGTATCGGACCCACCTCCTGCCGTGGTGTCGGACCCGCCATCGGACCCGCCACAGGCTGCCAGTGCCAGCACACCCACCATTGTCAGGACGCCAAGGCCGCGTCTCATCACTCCTCCTCCGGGAATCGTGCGTTGACACTACGACGCACAGGAAGGAGCGGTTCACCATCACCCCACTAACGTGGCTCTGCCCATGGCCAAACCACTTCCCGCCGACGTTGCCGCAGTCCAAGAAGCGCTCGACGAGTGCGAGTACATCGCCGACCGCAGCCTCGCCGTTGCCATCCACCTCGCCCTGCAACTGGGCAGGCCGCTCTTCCTCGAGGGAGAGGCGGGGGTGGGGAAGACCGAAGTAGCCAAGGTGTTGGCAGAATTCCTCGAGGCCCCGCTCATCCGACTGCAGTGCTACGAGGGCCTCGACGCCGGGCATGCCCTCTACGAATGGGACTACGCCAGGCAGATGCTTGCCATCAGGCTGCTCGAGGCGCGCGGCGAGGGCCATGCCGCCGACGTCAAGGACATCATGAGCCGCGACTACCTGGTGGCTCGCCCTTTGCTCAAAGCGGTCGAGCTGGCTGCGCTCGGGCAGAGGCCCGTGCTGCTCATCGACGAGATCGACCGGGCAGACGAGGAGTTCGAGGCATACCTGCTCGAGCTGCTTTCCGACTTCCAGGTCACCATCCCCGAGGTGGGGACGATCGCCGCCGAGGAGCCACCGGTTGTCATCCTCACCTCCAACCGCACTCGCGAGATACACGATGCGCTCAAACGGCGGTGCATCTACTACTGGATCGATTACCCGAACTTCGAGCGCGAGGTCGCCATCGTCGGGCGCAAAGTCCCCGGGATCAGCGATGTCCTCGCCTCCGAACTGGCGCGTGTCATGGAACGGCTGCGGGAAATGGACCTCTTCAAGCCGCCCGGCGTGGCGGAGACGCTCGACTGGGCGCAGGCGCTCACCGTGCTCGACGCCACCCGGCTCACGCCCGAGGTGATCGAGCAGACCGTCGGTGTGGCGCTCAAGTACCGCGAGGACATCGAGCGGGTGCGCGCCTCCGGCTTGGAGGCGCTGCTCGCCGGCTGAGCGGCACACGATCGTGTACCCAAGGTGGTGGTATGGGTTATTGATGGCCCGATCCCGAGCGCACCGGGGTGCCAGAACTCCCCGATTGCATTAGGTTCCCTGTCATAGAGGGGTCTCATGCTCGACGCTGAAACGCTCGACCGGCTCGCCGAGGCCGAGGCGCCGGTGCTCTCCGTCTACCTGTCCCGACCGATGCAGGTGAACCCCTCCGCCCGGCTCACCGACCTGCTCAGGCCGATCCGCGAGGCGGCGGCCGGGAGTGAGCACCGCGAGGAGAAAGCTGTGCGGCAGGCACTGCGCTCTGTCATGGAGCTGAGCTGGAGGCTGGAGACCGAGCCGGCGCCGGGCGTCGCCATCTTCGCCACCAACGGCGAGGTGACATACGAGGCGCTCCCCGACGAGGTCTGGGATGTGGCCGTGCTGGCCGACGCCCCTTACCTCCGCCCCTTGCGTGCCCTGCCCGAGCCGACGGTGACCCTGGTCGCCACCACCGACCGCCGGCGTGCCGACATCTTCGTCAAGCGGGGCGGGGAGGTGACCCCGGCGGGAGTGGTCGAGGAGGAGACCGGACACAAGGCCAACTATGGCGGGTGGAAGGGCCTTGCCGAGCACGGGGCACGCAACGCCGCCGAGGAGATGGCGCGTCGGCATTTCTATCGTGTCGCCGAGCGCTTCTTCGAGATGCACAAGAGCGACCCCGTCACCTGGGTGGCGATAGGAGGTCACCAAGACCAGGTGGAAGAGCTTGCCGGGCATCTGCACCCCTACCTCCAGAAGCGGATGCTGGGCACGTTCGTGATCGACCCGTCGACGGCGACGCCCCACGCGGTCAAGGAGGCAGTCGCCACACTCGAAGCCTCAGCGCGAGCCGCCAACGCCCAGGCGGTGGCCGACCAGCTCCTTGCCGGCTCCGGTGCGGGGGAAACCGTCGCCTGGGGTCTCGACCAGGTCCTGGCAGCGGTCAACTTGGCCGCCATCGATCTTCTTGGCGTCGCCGGAACCGAGCCCGAGCCAGGCGTTGTGTGCAGTCGCTGCGGGTGGATCGGTCGCAACGGGAGCCGTTGCCCGGTATGCGGTGGCGAGACCCGCCGCCATCCCGATATCGCAGCGGAGGCGATCGAGCGGGTCATCGCATCGGGCGGGAGGCTGGTCCAACTCGCCGAGGGCTCACCGATCGATGAGGCCGGGGCGGCTGCCCTGCTCCGCTTCCCACTGCCGGTGATCGATTGACCTGATGCGGTCCCGAGAATCCGGCTCACGATGACAGCATTCGCCGACAACCTGGTGCTGTTTGTCCGCTACCTAAGGGGTCTCGGTTTTCGGCTGCCACCACAGTCAGCTGGTGAGTTGTCCCGGGCCGCCGTTGCCGTCGGTCTGGAGCGGCGCGACGACGTGTACCACGCCTTCCGCTCGATCATCGTTATTCGTCCGTCGGAGGTGCCTCTGTTTGATGAGGCGTTCGACCTCTTCTTCGGCATGGGGGCAGCGGTGTCACCGGCACCGGCGATCTCGACGACCCAGGCCGTCTCGACAACGAGCGGGCTATCCGTTGTTCCATCGGGGGCGGTCGGGCCTGACTTCGAGGACGTCGCCGACCGGACGGGAGCCTCCTCCGCCGAGCGGCTCGGGCGGCGTGACTTCGGCGAGATGTCGGCGGCAGAGAGCGAAGAGGTCCGCCGACTCATCGCCAAGATGGTGTGGCGGCCGGCCGACGCCAGGAGCCGTCGATACGCCCCGGCCCGGATCGGGTCCCAACCGGACCTCCGCCGGACCTTGCGCGGTGCCGTCGGGACCGAGGGCGAGCTGCTCAGGTTGGCCATGTCCGAGCGCCGCCGCCGCCGCAGGCCACTGATCGTCATAGCCGATGTGAGCGGGTCGATGGAGCGGTACGTCGAGATGCTGCTCTACTTCGCTCATGCCGCCCGCGACCGGCTCGGGCATCTCGAGGCGTTCGTCTTCTCCACCCGCCTCACTCGGATAACCCGCCAGTTGCGACGACGCGACCCAGGGCAGGCTCTGGAGGAGGTCGCCGGGCACGTCGTCGATTGGTCGGGCGGAACCCGGATCGGCGAAGCGCTCCACGCCTTCAACGTCGAATGGAGTCGGCGGGTGGGCAGGGGGGGACCGGTGGCGCTGATCGTCTCCGACGGTTGGGACAGGGGCGACCCCGAGTTGCTCCGCGAGGAGATGGCGCGGTTTGCCCGCAGCGTCCATCGGGTCGTGTGGCTGAACCCGCTTGCCGGACGCGAGGGCTACGCCCCCGAGACGAGAGGGATGCGGACCGTGCTCCCCTATGTCGACGACCTCCTCCCAGCCGCCAACCTCACCCACCTCGCCGACGTCATCCGGCTCCTAGAGTCATTGCCGGCGCGTCGACGGGAGGTAGCGAGACCATGAAGGACGCCCTCGAGGTTTACGACCGCTGGACTGCGGACGGCAAAGACGTGGCGGTTGCGACCGTGGTGCGCGTCTCCGGGTCCGCCCCTAGGCCGGAGGGTGCCAAGTTCCTCGTCTCGTCGGCGGGCGACATGGAGGGCTCGGTCAGCGGCGGTTGCGTCGAGAACGATGTCTTCCTCCATGCGCAGGAGGTGCTGGCAGGCGGCGAGCCGCGCCTCGTCACCTACGGCATCGCCGACGATGAGGCGTTCGAGGTCGGGCTTGCTTGCGGGGGGACGATCCAGGTCTACGTCGAGCGATGGTGAGCGCCCACCTCGAGGCGATCCGCCGGCTGCAAGGTGAGGAGCGGCTCGGTGCTGCGGTGACCGTGCTCAGCGGTCCCGACGAGGGCTCGCACGCCGTGCTCGACGCAGACGCCGGTGTGGTCGAGGGAAAGCTCCCCCCGGGCCTCGAGGATCACATCCTCGACGATGCGCGTCAGCTGATGGATCAGGAGCAGAGCCGAACGCTCGAGTACGACGAGGTGTCGGTCTTCATCGAGACTGTGGCCCCGCAGCCGAGGTTGGTGATCTTCGGAGCGGTCCACATCGCTCAGCCGCTTGCCGCCTTCGCCGTCGAGCTCGGGTTCCGCGTCACCGTCTCCGATTCCCGCCCTGCCTTCACCACCGCCGAGCGTTTCCCTGATGCCGATGTGGCATTGGGCCGCCCCGAGGACGTCCTTTCCGATCTCGACCTCGATCGCCGCACCTATGTCGTGGTCCTAAGCCACGATGCCCGCTTCGAGGACCCGGTGTTCCCCGCGGTGTTGCGAAGCCCGGTGCGATACATAGGAGCGATGGGGAGCCGGCGTACCCATGAGGCGCGGCGCGAGCGCCTCAGGGCCGCCGGTTTCGACCCAGATGCGATCAACCGGATCCATGGTCCGATCGGGCTCGACATCGGCGCAGAAACGCCGGCCGAGGTGGCCATATCCATCCTCGCCGAGATGATCCAAGTGCGCTATGGAGCGGGCACCGGTCGTTCTCTCCGAGGCCGGGAGGGACGGATCCACCGCCAACGGACCGACGACGAGGGCGACATCTGAGCCATCTCCCCGGTTCCAAGTGACGGTCGCCGCGCTGGTCCTCGCCGGCGGCGGGTCGAGCCGGCTGGGCCGACCCAAGCAGTTGCTCCGGTGGGGCGAGGCGACGTTGCTCGATCATGTCCTGCATCAGGTGCGTCGTTGGGGGATCGAGGAGATCTGGGTGGTATTGGGAGCCCACGCCGATGCGGTGCGGGAACAGGTCGACCTGACGGCGGTGGGTGTGGTGGAGAACCCCGAGTGGGAGGAGGGGCTTGCCTCCTCGCTTCGTGCTGGCCTGGACGCGATGGCCAGGTTGTCGAAAGTCGATGGTGCCCTGATCGTGATGGGAGACCAGCCCGACGTGAGCGACGAGGCCGTGGCCGAGGTGGTCGCTGCCTACCGGCCAGGCAAGACGCCTGCAGTGGTCCCCAAGTACCGCTACACCCGTGGCAACCCGGTCCTGGTCGACCGGTTGCTCTGGCCTCGGCTCATGAGTCTCGAAGGCGACGAGGGGGCGCGTCGCTTGTTGGATGCCCATCCCGACTGGGTCACCGAGGTTTGGTTAGGGATCCGTCCACCGAGGGACGTAGACACGAGTTTCGACGTAGAGGAATTGCAGCCTCGGCAGGTTCGGCTCGACGCTGACGACGAACGTACCAGGCGGGGGGGCGTCTAATCTCGATCGTCCAGGGTCGGCATGAGCGAAAGGATCGCAATGGCTTCCATTGCCGCCATCGTGAGCATCGGCCCCAACGATGCCGCCAAGCTCCGGAGAAGCGGGGTTCGCACCACGGAGGCGCTGCTACGGCGAGGCGCCACTCGGCGGGGCCGGACCGAGCTCGCCGCCGCGTCGAAATGCACCGAGGCGCAGGTCCTGGCGTGGGTCAACCGGGCTGATCTCATGAGAGTGCGCGGGGTCGGTGCGGAGTATGCCGATCTGCTCGACGCATCGGGCGTCGACACCGTCGAGAAGCTCGGACGGCGCAATGCGGCGGCCATGGCCGCCAAGTTGGCCCAGGTCAATGAGCAGAAGAAACTGGTGAGACGGCTCCCCACAGAGGCGATGGTGGGGCGCTGGGTCGAGCACGCTGGTCAGCTCGACGGCAGGGTCAAATAGAGGTCAGACACTGAAGACGAGGGACCGGGGAGGTCCCTCGTCGTCTTGCTCCGGTGGGCCCGGACTCGATGTACCCCTGAGGAGTATCGGGCGGTACCGCGCCCGGGCTCGATCAGGAGAGGTCGTTGATCAGGCTGCGGTCGATGTGCCGGTCTTGGCGTCGGTCTCAGTCTTGGTCTTGGCGGTAGCGGGCTTGCGCGTCGCCGGTTTGCGTGTGCCCGAGGTCGCCTTGGCCGCCTTCTCCACCGTGTCGAGAGCTTCGCTCGTGGCCTTCTTGACCGAGCTCTGAGCCTTCTCGGCGCCCTTCTCCACCTTGCCGGCTGCGCTGTCGGCGGCTTCGTCGATCTCGACCTTCACTGCCTCGGTGGTTGCGACCGGCTTCTCCGGGTTGAAGTTCTGGCGCCATGTGGCGACCAGGTCCTCGAGCTGGCCTCGCAGCTTGCCGACCTGCTCGGAGATGTTGTCGACGTCGACGCGCGACGTGAAGTCCTCGACCAACTTCTGATCGGCGATCCGGCCGACGACCTTCTCGCCTTCGGCTGCCCACACGCCGTACTCCTTGCGGAAGTCACCGACGAACTTGGTGCTCAGCTCGGTGAGGGTGTCGGTCAGCTTGCGGGTGGCCACCACGGGCGCCCCCACAACGGCGTAGAACGCGGTCTTGGTCCCATCCATCTTCATGGTTTCTCCTTCCGGACTTCGTCCTGTTCCCCGACCAGCGTCCGGTACAGATCGAGGAGTAGTTGCTTATGTCGCACTGAGAGCTGGGGGTCGGCCTCGACCGATTCGATCACGGTCGGAGGCTGGGGCCCCTGCTCGATGAGCCCGGCCTGTGAGTAGAGCGACTCTGCCTGGATCGACAGGGCTCGGGCGATCGACTTCAGGATCTCGGCCGAGGGCTTGCGAAGCCCTCTCTCGATCTGGCTGAGGTATGGGTTTGAGATGCCCGCCTGCTTCGCCAGCCTGCGAATCGAGACGTTGGCCCGTTCCCGCTGCTGACGGATGAACGACCCCACCCCCGATTCGGATTCGGTCCTTACGTCGGTCATGTGGTAGCAAACGTAACAGTAGGTGCTAGCAAATGCAAGCGCCTTTGTGAATGAATTCACGATGGCCCGCTTGCGCACACCCTGGGTCAGTAGGCGCGACCCCGCAGCGTGATCATCTCATCGAGCGCAGCCTGGATCTGGGTGCGCACCCGCTCGGCCAGCTCTAGGGCCGCAAGCCCGTCGAGGGGTCCGGGGGCGGTGGGCACCGGAGGGAGAAATCGGATCATCCACCGCACCGGAAGCGGTATCGGGTTGACCCACACCGCCATCTCTTCCACTCGTTGGTCGGGGAAGACGGTCCTCACCGCCTTCGCCAGGGTGCGTGACGTGAACAGAGCTGGGTGCGTCTCCTCGGAACCGAGGATCGCCACCGGGACCACCGGGGCCCCTACCTCGGCGGCGAGTGATGCGAACCCGCCCCGGCCGAACCGGCGCAACCGGTAGGACTCGGATACCGGCTTCTGAAAGCCTCGCACCCCTTCTGGGAACACCCCGAGAAGCTGGCCATTGCCGAGCACCCAGCGGGCGTCCTGCCGCGAGGCGTACGCCGCTCCGATCTTGCGGTAGAGATGCGACACGAAGGGCAGCATGTTGAAGACCTCGGTGCCCACGACGCGTACACGCCGCGGTACCGCCGGCTCGTTGAGCAGGGCCAATTGGAGCATGGCGGCGTCGTATGGGATCGCCGCCCCGCCGTGGTTTGCCGCCAGCACGGCAGCTCCCGTCGACGGGACGTGCTCGATCCCCTCGACGCGCACATGGAAGTACTCGAAGTAGAGGGCGTTTCCGATGTGCCAGGCGAGCTCGGCCAGCACCGGGTCGAGCCCCAGAGCGTCGATGTCGTAGCTGGCGAGTCTCAGGTGTCTGAGCAGGGCCGGCCAGGTATCCGTCCCGAGCCTGCCGAGGGCAGGGACGGCAAGGTCTGAGGAGTCGACCCCGCCGTGGAGCGAGCATTGCTCCTCGCCCTTGATGGCCGGCAGGCCGCAGGTGAAGCCCTCCAAGGTCCGATGCGGGCAGGTGCGATCCGCGTCCACCAAGTCTCGGAGTCGGGCGGCCAGAGCCGAGCGGCGGGCGGCGGCATCCGGCGCTTCGGTGACGGCGAGCAATCTCGCCTCGGGGAGCCCGGCGCGTCGGCGAAGCTCGGCGGCGATCAACCCGGCCAGATGGGCGGTTGAGGCACCAGGGGGTGTCTCCATGCCCAGAGCCGACGCCACCGACTCGAGCTCCGGGGCATCCAACGCCTCTAGCGCGAAGGCGATCGGGTCGCTCAGTGGTCCTCCATTCAGACCGCCAAAGCCGCGTCAAGCCGGCCATAGCCGGCAAGCACCGTCTGTCTGCAGTCGAGCAGCGAGGAGAATCCCAGGATCTGGCGCATCCTGGTGGTGTCCACCACTCTTCCATGCTGGAGAAGCGAGAGGAGATGGCGCTGCTTGGCCAACTCGCCGGCCCCCAGGACGCGGAGCGCTCTCTCGAATTGCGGGCGGGGGATGGGCCGTACCCGGCGCTTTCCCAACCGGAGGATGCGCGACAGGTATAGCTGGCCGTCGGCTGCGATGTTGAACGTGCCGGGGACGGGGTGGTCGAGCGTGTGCAGTACTGCTCGGACCGCCTCGTCCTCATGGATCAACTGGAGACGTGGGTCCCATCCGAGGATCGTGGGGACCGTCGGCAGCCGGAGGTAGTGCGATATCCCGTTCCCGAGTGCTTCGCCGAAGATCCCGACAAAACGGAGCATGGTGAAATCGACGTCGGGCATCTTCGCTGCGACGTCGGCGACGAACCGCTCCACCTCTTCCAGGCTGCGCTCGTAACGTGTGGTGGTCCGTTCTGCCACATCGGTCAACTCATTGAGTATCGAGGGATGGCGAGGGCCTGCTCCGTAGATGGCGGTGTCCGACTTGACCAGGACCTGTCGCACCGTCCGCACCCTCGAGATGGCGCCAAACAGCGCCTGAGCGCCCAGCACCATCCCCTCACGTGCCCGCACCCTCCCCAACTCGGCTGTCCGATCGAGGGTCTGGAGATGGATCACGACGTCGGGGCGTATTTCGATCACGGTGCGGGCGAACTCGAGGGTGTCGAGCGAGGCCTTGAGCAGAGGGGTGGCAAAGGGGACCCGGGGGGCGAGCTCGTCAACTGGGACGACGGTTGTGTCGGACCGGGCCTCGAGCCGCTGAACCAGTCGGCCGCCGACCCAAGTCGCCGCCCCGGTGACCAGGATGGTCCGCATTGCCGTGAGTGTACGGAGGGGGTCTCACCTACATCTTTCCAACCCAGGGTTGGGGAGTACCCAGCAGGTAGCTGCCAACCCTGGGTTGGGATAGTCGGGTAGCGATTGTCCCCAAAGGACCTGGCACAATCCGGCCATGATCATCGTGATGTCGCCGGTGGCCACCGCCGAGGATGTCGCCGCCGTCTG
>DATADW010000090.1:0-7932 GCA_036258335.1 Acidimicrobiia bacterium | reverse complement strand
CGGGTGCTCCATGACGACCTCGTCCGCTTCCGCAGTCTGCTCTTCTCGTCAAATCTTCTCGACGACCTCAGCGGCTATCTGAACTAAGAGTCGGAAGACGGAAGACGGAAGCCAATCCGAATCCGTCCCCCGGGCCCTCGCACCATGGGGAATGAGCCAGCCCCCCTCCCCCGAAGGAAAGGACCGTCTTCCGTCTTCCGACTTCCGTCTCGCGGTCCTGGGTATCGTCTTGACCCAGGACCCATAACCAACCACCCTTGGGGAGCATCGATGGAAACCTGGGATGCGATCACATCGCGCCGCAATGTCCGCAAGTTCTCCTCGCAGCCGATCTCTCCAGGCGACCTCGACCGGGTCCTCGAAGCGGGACGGCGCACCCCGTCGGCGGGCAACATCCAGCCTTGGGACTTCGTCGTCGTCACCGACGCTCAAGTGCTCGCCGAGCTACCGCAGGTCTGGCGAGGCGCCGCCCACTTGGCCCGCGGCCAGGCAGCGATCGTCTTGGTGGCTCCGGACGCTGCCGACCCCCGCACCCGAGAGCTGACTCAATACGACCTCGGCCAGGCGACGATGTCGATCATGCTGGCGGCTGCCGACCTGGGTATCGGCACCGGGCACTCCTCAGTGGACGATCAGGATCTGGCCAGGCGGTTGCTCGGTGTGCCTGACGACCGGGTCGTCGCATGGATGATCGCTCTGGGATACCCCGAGGACCGCCCGCTGGCACCGATCGCCAAGCCGATGCGGCAACCCTTCGACGACGTGGTCCATCGAGAGCGGTGGTGAGCACCTAGCTGCTCTGGACACAAACCCGGTCGGCGTAGCATCGCGGACCATGGACGAGCTGCGGATCCATCTTTTGGGTGGGTTCCTCCTCGAATGGGGCGTGCATCCGATTCCGCTGATCCCATCACGGCTCGGCCGGTCGCTGCTCGCCTATCTGGTGATCAACCGAAACCGGCCCCAGATGCGGGACTACCTCGGTGGGATGTTCTGGCCCGACCTGTCCGAGGGACGGGCTCGGCGACGGCTCAGCCACACGCTCTGGCAGGTGCAAGACGCCCTGTCTGAGGTCTGCGATCCACAGCGGTTCTTGGCAATCACACCCGATGAGCTCGCATTTGCACCCACCGCCCCTTACTGGCTCGATGCCGAGGAGTTCGAACGGACGCTCGAGGAGGTGGGCCGGCCCGACCCGGCGAGGGCGCCGGCGGCCGACCTGGAGCGTTTGCGCCGCTCTGTCGAGCTCTACCGCGGCGACCTCCTCCCCGGTGTCTACGAGCAGTGGGTGGTTATCGAGCAGGAGCGCTACCAGCAGCTATTCCTCAGCGCCCTCGAGCAACTGGTCTCGCTGGAGAAGGCCCACGGCAACCATGAGGAGGCACTCACCTACGCCCGCCGGCTCACCCACTACGACCCGCTGCGAGAGGCATCGCACCAGGAAGTGATGAGGCTTTGTTTCCTGCTGGGCCGGGTGAACGAGGCAATGGCCCAGTACCGGCGTTGCGCCTCGGTGCTCGCCGAGGAGCTGGGGACCCAGCCCTCCCCCGACACCACCGCGCTCTACGACAAGATTGCCCGCTACCGGCAAATCGGGCTGCGTCCGCTCGACACGGAGCCGCCACCTCCTCTCTTCCAGCCGGGCGGCAAGGCGCCGTTCGTGGGAAGGGCCGAGGAGCGTGCCACCCTCGTCGACGCCTTGGAGAGCGCACTCGGCTCGCGAGGCGGGGTGGTGGTGGTCGAGGGCGAGGCAGGCATTGGCAAGACACGTCTTGTCCGTGAGATCACCGAAGACGCCCGCTGGCGGGGCTTCGACGTCCTCTGGGGCGCCTGCAACCAACTGGGCGCCCTCCGCCCCTACGAGGCTCTCACTTCGGCGCTTGCCGGAGGGCTCACAGTTCTCCGCACCGAACAGCTCTCCCACCAGGTCGACGGGATCTGGCTGCGCGAGGTGGCTCAGCTCATCCCATCCCTCGAGATGTGGTCCTCGAAGCTCCCCCCGGCCGGTTCGTTGCGGGGCAAGGAGGCCCAGGAGCGCAAGCAGGAAGCGCTGGTGCAACTGGTGCTGGCGAGCGGCCGCCTGGCACCACACCTCATCGTGATCGACGACCTGCAGTGGGCTGACAAGGACACCCTGCGGGCACTGACCCGTTTGGTCGACAGGGTCTCGGCGAGCCAGGTACTCCTGTGTGTGACCTACCGGCACGACGAGGCGCGCCAACGGGCCGACGTCTGGGACGCCATCCGCGAGCTCGACCGGAAAGCCGGGCGGGGTCGAGTGCTTCTCGGGCCACTGTCGGTTTTCGACACCGCCGAGCTCGTCGGGCGGGGATTCGGCGCTCCTCGTGTTCCCAACCGATTCGTCACCCGGCTCCACAGAGAAACCAGCGGAACCCCGCTCTTCGTCCTCGAGACCCTGCGCGTCCTCCATGAGGAAGGCCACTCGCTGGCCGATTTGGAAACGTCGCAGCTCCCGCTCCCCGCCAGCATCTATCACCTGGTTGCCAGCCGAGTGGCCGCGCTCGAGCCAGAGGTCCGGTCGGTGCTGGAGGCCGTCGCCGTCCACTCCACCGATGTGGACCTGCCGGCGCTCCTGGCAACGGCCGAGGGCTCGCGCCACGCCGTCCTGGCGGCAGTGGACGAGGCGGAGCGCACCGGTCTACTGGTCGGGGATCGCGATGAATACGGCTTCTATCACGACGCAGTCCGCCGGGTTGTCTATGGCGAGATACCGGCAAAGCAACGCCGCTTGCTCCACATCAGGGTGGCAGAAGTGCTCGAGGCGCAGCATCCCGAACGCTGCGAGGAACTGGCGCACCACTACACCGAAGGAGGGGTCAGCGACAAGGCCGCCGCGGCGACCTGGGAGGCGGCGCGGCGCGCCGAGAGGTTGTTCGGGTATGAGACCGCTGCCCGCCATTATGGGGCCGCCGTCGGGCTGGCAGGGCCTGCCGCCTTCTCGGCCGGACAGCGGTTCGAGCTGCTCGGTGAGTACGAGGCAACCCTCGCCGTGCTGGGACGGCGTCACGAGCAGGACGAGGTGCTGGGCGACATGGCGCAGCTGGCCGTTGACCGTCCCGACCGCCTTGGCGAAGTGGAACGGCGGCGCGCCTGGCTGCTCGCCAACACCGACCGGTTCGCCGAAGCCGAGCAGGCGGCGCGGCGCGCCCTCGAGCTTGCGGGCACTGGCACGGAAGCCGAAGGCGGTGCACTTACCGCTCTGGGCGCGGCGCTGAGCTGGTCTGGCAAGGTGCGGCAGGCCATTCCCCACCTCCGGGCCGCCCTCGAGGCGTACATGGACAACCCGAGCAGGGAGCCCGAGGCACGCCTGGCGCTGGGAACCGCCCTCAGTTATGGGGAGTACGACGAGGCCGTCGGCCAGCTCGAAGCAGCCCTGCACCTCTGCGTGGAGGCGAACGACCAGCGCGGACAGGCTGAGACGCTCGGCGTGCTCGCCTCCATCCAGATGGAACGCGGCGATGCCTCGGCGGCGGAGCGGTCGTACCGCCAGGCGCTCTCGCTCTGCCAGGACATGGGCTACCGCTACGGCGAAGCGGTCAACCTGGTGAACCTCGCCAACCACCACTACGTCTCGGGACGGACCGTGGAGGCGGTCGGCAGCTACGAGCAGGCGCTCGAGGTCTTCCGCGCCATCGGCAACGCGCGCGGTGAGGCCATGGTGCGAGCCAACGCCGCTTCGGTGGATCACCAGCTTCTCGGGGACGACGATCGAGCCGCCGAGTGGGCCGGCGCTGCCCTCGAGTTCTTCGAAGAGATCGGGGACGAGCGCGGCCAAGCGCAATGCCTTGAGGTCCTTGGTGGGATCGCTCGCCGCCGGGGCAAGCTCGCCCGGGCGCGGAGGCTGCTCGATTCGGGCATGCACAAGGCAGAGGCGAGCGGTCGGCAATGGCTTGAGGTCCAGCTACTGCGGGCCCTTGCATCGCTCGACCTCGACGCCGGTGACAGCATGTCGGCTCTGGCGAGGATCGACGAGGCCGAGGAGATATGTCGCCAGTTGGGCCTGAGGGACGTCGAGGTGGGTCTCCTCGCGGCGCGCGGCCGCGCCCTTGCCGCCGACGGGAATATGGAGTCGGCACTGGAGGCGACGTCGGCGGCGATGCGCGGCCTCGGTCCCAGCGTCGAGCAGGGTTACCTCGTCCCACACGCCCATGCCACAGTCTTGGCGTTGGCACGACCCGAAGAACCGCGCCGTGAGTTCATCGACCAGGCGTACCGCAGCTTGATGGCGGTGCTCGAGGGTCTACACCCCGATCAGCTGGAGAGAGCCCTCGCCGGAGTGCCCGAGCACCGCGCCATCGTCGACAGCTGGGAGGAGACCTCTCCGCCCCGGGTGGCTCTGGCCATACCGAGGCG
Source organism: Acidimicrobiia bacterium (assembly GCA_036258335.1). Lineage (GTDB taxonomy): Bacteria > Actinomycetota > Acidimicrobiia > Spongiisociales > DATADW01 > DATADW01. The sequence goes on along the minus strand of DATADW010000090.1, from coordinate 3,558 downwards.
CGATGTGCCCGTCGGCCGGACACTGACCGATGCTGATCTGGTCGAGGTCACATTGACATTGGAGGTTCCGCCGGAGGAGGTTGTGGAGGGTGAAGGCTCGCGCCGCCGCAGCCGTCTTCTTCGGCTGCTGGGCCAAGCCGAGGAGCAGGGCGGGCTGCCCACCATCGACCACCTCGCCGCGGCGCTCTCTGTAAGCCCGGCCACGGTTAAACGCGACCTCCAGATGCTGCGAGCCGAAGGGTTCCCGATCCGCACCAGGGGCTCGCGTACCGGCTGAGCCGGAGGTCGGTCGAAGATGTCTCGGGGGAGAGACACCTGCGAGACACCCTTGGGGGACTATCGGGCATTAAGGAGGTGTGGATGACCCGCCGTCGTATAGCCATATTCGTCACGACGCTATTCGCCATGCTGGCGTCGGCCGCCCCGGCCCTGGCCGGGCTCGACAACATGCGCCCCTGAGGGGAAGGAGATCGACTGCGACGACCGGGGCACGGCTGAGCGCTCACTCGAGGGCCTCGGCGGGAGCTTGCTCGAGGGGGTGCCGTGCGCCGGCCGGCTTGGACAAAGACAAGCAGGTCCCAAAATCTCGGGAGGGAAACCCGATGGGCGGCGGTAGTGCCAAGGGGGTCAAGCACCACCGCCGCCGCCTCGGGACCGGAGCCCGGGGTAGCTAAGGCATATCGCCGGGCCGCTCGTCAACTGTAATCGTTGCGTCCTGCACATGTCGGCCCGTGCGGCTGATCTGTTTTTCGCGTTCTCTTAACCGATCATCTGGCGGCTGACGCCGACTCCTCCCAGCGTGTCAGCCCCGAACCGCTCGATTTCCGCATCAAGGTCAAGTCTGCGGGAAACGGGGGTGGTGTCGGGTTCGAGGTGGTCGGCCGGCACCAGCCAGCTGACCTCGAATTCGATGCCATCGATGTCACGCCCGTACAGCGCCTTGGTGCTGCCATGATCGGTGGCACCGACCAATGCTCCGGCGTCGCTCAGCCTGGTGGCCAAGGCGGCGAGGTCGCCAAGCGTGTCCACCTCCCAGGCGAGGTGGTACAGACCCACCGCGCTCTTACCCGCAGGAGAGTCGGCGGCACCTTCGCCGATGGTGAACAGCCCGAGGTCGTGGTCGTTGCTCGAGCCCTCGGCCTGGAGAAACACCCCACCGGGAAAGTTGAAGGGCAGACGCCGGAACCCGAGGACTGCGGTGTAGAAGTCTGCGCTGCGATCGGCGTCCCGGACGAAAAGCACGGCATGGTTGAGTCGGTTTATGGGCACTTTGGGTTCCTCCGGTGTCGGTGTCTCCTCTACAGCGCAGGCATGGCGCGTTCTCTTCCCGGGAGACGAACGACACCAATGCGACTTCGTCGCTGCGTGTGCCAGCGCGGTCGCTAATCGATGTCGAACATGGGTTTGTTGGCCAGTTGCGTGCGGGAGCGGACGCCGAGTTTGGTGTAGAGGTTGCGGAGGTGAAACTCGACGGTCTTGGTGCTGACGAAAAGGGCGGCGGCTACTTCCTTATTGGTTGCCCCTCGGGCCACGGCCATGCCGACCTGAAATTCTTGGGGGGTGAGCTGAGCGGTGGCAGACCCGGAATTCCGCCTGATGCGCTCCCCGGTGGCGGCAAGCTCGCTGCGGGCCCGTTCCGCCCAGGTGACCGCACCTGCGCCCTGGCACAACTCGAGAGCGACCCGCAGGTGGGGGCGAGCGTCGACCCTTCTCCCGCTGCGGCGGAGGCGCTCCCCCCAGCACAGCTCGGTGCGAGCGCGCTCCAGCAGGTACGGACTCGGTTCGAAGATCGCCCGAGCCTGGTCGAATTCGACGTCGACCCGGTCGTCGGAGGCGAGCAGACCTCGGCAGCGGGCCACCGAACCCGTAGCCCAGATCGGGGCGGCGCTGCCAACCGCCTGCTCAGTGAATGAGGCGAGCCCCATCTCGGCGTCGGACCGCCGGCCTAAGCGCACATAGGCCTCAACCAAGTCGGGAAAAGCAGCAATTATGGCTGGTTCGCCGACGCCCTGCGTTTGCTCGATCTGTCGCGCACGCTCCAGGGCGCTGACGGCTTCATCCAATCGGCCCTCCGAAAGCTCGAGTGAGCCCAGCCCGGCAATCGACATGGTCTCGAGTGATCCGATCCCGTACCGTCTGGAGTCGTTGCCGACCTCGATGAACCGGGTCCGTGCCTGCTCAACATCGCCAAGCACACTCTCTGCATAGGCCAACGAGGTCTTGCCGAGGGGCACTTGGGAATGCTGGTCGGTGTCGACCGCCAAGTTCACAGATTCTGCTGCCGCGGCACGGGCGGGTTCGAATCGGCCCATTCGGCAGCAAAGAGACGACTGCAAAGCCAAGGCAAACGGCAGGTAAGACAACGCTCCGTGCTCGCGAGCGGTCGCGATAATGCGGTTCAGCACTCGCTGTGATTCGTCAAATTCTTCGAGGGTCATCAGCGTGTACGCCACGAAGCACAGTGGCGTGCCGATGCTCTGCTCAATGTCGGTGATCATGGCACGAACGGTCTCGGCCTCGAGGCGGGCCGGAGTGGGGAAACCACCCACCACCATGGCCGCGGCGAGGATGCTCCGTGCCGTCACCGCGACCGTCACGTCCTGTCCGGCCGCAAGTTCGAGGGCTTTTCGCGCCGATCTGATACCACGCCGGGTATCGCCCACCATCATGCATGCCATCGCTGCTTCCGACCAGAACAGGCTCACGCGTCCCAGGCTGAAGTCGGGGGCGGCGCGTGCCGCCTCGTTGAGCAGCCGAATGCCCTCCTCAGGTCTTCCGGTCCAGATCGCGAACCGCCCCTGCAGGAGCCGCATGTCGAGAAGGAGCACAGGCGGTGGCGCCCTCAACCGTGCTCGGCTCAGAACCCTTTCGGCGCGGTCCGGCTGACCGGCGGTCCACCAGGCGTCAGCGGCGGCGATGAGGTTCCGGGTGGTGTCGGTATGGTCGCTTCGGAAGTCGGCTGCCTTTGCCAACGCCGTAGCCGCGGTGGCCGGCGCTCCCCGTTGCAGAGCGGCGGCAGCTGCCCGCTCCAGGTCTTCGGCGACCCGGTCGTCGGGTCCCTCCGCAGCCTCGGCCTGGTGCCAGGCGCGAGCTTCGGTCTGGTCGCTGCCGAGGGCAGCGGCCAAAGCGGCGTGCACCGACCTCCGATCGGCGGCAGAGGCCGTCTGGTAGACGGTGGAACGGATCAGCGGGTGCCGGAAACGAACACGCCCCGACGACCGCTCGACCAACTGCCCCTCCTCCGCCCGGTCAAATGCGGTGAGCGGGACACCCAGCAAACCCAACGCCCGGTTCACCACCCCCAGATCACCGTCGTCGGAGACAGCCGCCACCAACAGCGCACGGTTAGCGGCCTCATCGAGACGGCCCAATTGACGGCTGAAAGCCTGGCTCACCGCATCCCCCGCCGGCAACGGATCAGGGAGCGGACTTCGGCCCATCAACTGGTCTCCAGAAAGCAACGAAGGCAACTCCCGCAGCGCCAAGGGGTTCCCCCCACTATGAGCAACCAACACCTCGACGACTCGGGGGGCGATGCCCGGCGACCCGGACGTGAGC
>DATADW010000089.1:0-5763 GCA_036258335.1 Acidimicrobiia bacterium | reverse complement strand
CCAGACGGCAAGACCACACGGGCGTTCGCGGCACGTGTCCTTGCCCGTCACATAGTCGGGAGCGCCGACTAGCGCGACTGGTTGCCGGCGCGAGTCGGCGGCGATCGTCTCGAACACACGCGAGTGCCAAGCCTGCGCCATTGCCGGCGAAGTCACCCACGACGGCAGGTGGAGGGCGAGGCTGGAGGCCGTCGAGTGGTTCTGGGGCGGCAACGACGGATCTCCCCTGGTTCGAGCATGTCGACGGAGCATGTTCGACGGTCTCCAAGCCGGGGGTCAATAGCAACTAGGGAGCCGAGTCGACTCTCTCCGCTGGGCGCCCAACGTCCCTGGGCGAGCGGCTACGTCGATGCGTACCGATCAGTGATCACTCAATCCATCGCCGCCAGTACATCTGATACCCGGGCCGTGGCCACCGAGATACGGGTGTCCGATATCCCATAGGGAACAACCAGCATGTCGCGGTGAATCAATCCGCCGCAGGAGTACACCACGTTGGGGACATAGCCATCCCGTTCCCAAGCCTCGGGTTCCAGCAGGGGCTCGCGCAGCCGTCCGATGACCTTGGTCGGCTCGTCCAAATCGAGCAGCACCGCCGAGAGCACGTAGCGCCGCATGGGACCGACGCCGTGCATCAGCACCAACCATCCATCTGCTGTCTCCATCGGTGAGCCGCAATTGCCCGCTTGGACCACCTCCCACGGCTCGGTCGGGGTGAGCGCCAGTTCGGCTACGTCCCAGCGGAGAACGCGATCAGACCTCAGAACGAAGGTGCTCTCGTTGTCGATTCGGGCAAGTGCGACAAAGTCGCCCCCAATCCGACGAGGAAACAGTGCCATGCCCTTGCCCCGGGCGCATCTCCCGGAGAGCGTCGAGATCTTGAAGGTAGAGAAGTCGGCGGTCTCGATGAGCTGAGGAAGCACCTCGAACCCGTCGAAGGCCGTATAGGTGGCGTAGTAGCTGGTAGACCCGTCCTCCTCGGAGAATCTCACGAAGCGAGCGTCCTCCATGCCTCTGCTCTCAGCCGGACCGGCAGGAGAAAGGACCCGCTCGCCCAAGGGGATCTCACCGAATGAGACCTCATAGTTGGAGGTTGCCAGCCAATGCATGGCGCGTTCGGTCTCGAAACGGATGGCCGCCATGTCGTCGCTGTCGGCACGGCGCGACAGAGCACCTTCCAACTCCGAGAGCTTGAAGCTCTGGCCGACGTCGTTGAGCACACGCTCCGAGAGGTGGTTTTGGACTCCCAACTCGCTCAATCTCAGGCGGAATGTCTCCCGATCGAAGGGTCCGACGCTACGTTCGCCGTTGTTGGCCCACGGGCTGGGGCGATCAAATCGCAGATTGCCCTCAGGAGAAAGAAGCCCTCCGCGGAAGGTGATCGAGGAGATATGGCCCTCCCCTATCGCGCGGGCGCTCATCACTATCCGTTGATCTCCATCTGGAGTCAATGGCCCGAGTGCAACCATCGACGGATTGCACAATGCGGCAGCCTCGAAGGTGTACTCCAGAGTGAAGGCCATCCCCAGCAGCAGCAGCCTTTCACGATCGAGACCGGAGCATGAGTCCTTACTCAGATCACAGGCGAGTCGGCCATTGGCAATCCAGGTGGACTCGATGTCGCGGTGGCGCCGCTTCGCCCGTCGCCGGCCGTCGTCAATCGCCGTCGACACCTCGGGGTCTTCCAGTGCGCGGAGACGCTCGATGATTCGGTCTACCCGTGCCGTTGGGCCGCCGATACTCGGGTGGCCTGGAATGAACGGCTTGGCCACGACTCTGGCCGGATCGGGCCCGATCCTCACCGCCGTTCTCTCCATCACAACCATTGTCCTACACCGCGCCCCGACAACGCGGGATCACGCCACGGCATCACCTCGGTGAGCCGAACGGAGCAGGTAGATGTACTGCTCAGCGACCGATTCCCAGGAGAGACGGTCCGATGCATGCAGCGCCCGGCGGGTGGCCGAGACGTAGGCATCGTCATCCTCGAGAAGTCGGCAGATGGCCGCGGCGAGCGCCTCGTCCGAGTGGGGCACGACCAGACCGGCGCCATCCGCCAGCAGCTCGCGGGCGTGTGGGAAGTCGGTTGCGACCACTGGCCGTCCCGCGGCGATCGCGTCGGTGAGGACGCCGGATGACACCTGCACTTTGCTGTCATAAGGGATCACCACAACATCGGCTCGGGAAACCAACCGCTGAAGCTCACCCTCCTCGAGATAGCGGTCCACGAACCGGATCCTCGACGCGAGCCCCAGTTCCGAGCAGAGCCGTTGCAGATGATTCCGATACGACTGCCCTGACCGCGCCAAGACCTTGGGGTGCGTCTGCCCGACGATGTCCAGCGTCACAGCAGGATCGAGGTGGATCATGGCCATGGCTCGGAGCAACCGTTCGATGCCCTTGCCGGGACCGAGAAGACCCCAGGTGACGAGGTGGCGGCGCGGCGCGGTAGCCCACATTGGCGACATGGGGCGCCACGACGACCCATGAGGGATGACGTGGATTCGGGACTCACCGATCCCATACCTGTTTCGCAGCCACGAGCGTGCCGTCTCCGTTGAGGCCACGATGGGACCGGCGTCCGCGAGCCGAGAAGCGATGCGGCGTTGTGTAGCGGTCGGCGACGGAAGCACGGTGTGGACGACCGTTGTCACCGGGACGCGGATCTGATCGACCAGATCGAGGATGGCGGTGCCATCGTCGGGACCGTACAACCCGTATTCGTGCTGGATGAGCGCAACATCGCTCCTGTTGATGTGACCCGCGGCGGCGCGCACCGCGATGCTGGAGGCCGGGTCGAACTGGATCGCTACTCCCGGAAGCGGGTGAGCCGGGTCATCGGCACCCGCGACCCGGGCAACTCGTACGAATGTGTCGTGCGCGGTCTCACCCCACGCGGAGACCAGCGACTGGGCGAACCTTCCAATCCCACAACGCGTGGGCGGGTAAGTCGAAACGAGCGCCACCGACAAGTCGCCAGTCACGGCAGATCCGCGCCGACGCATGGTCGCGATAGGAACGGCCGAGAACCCCGGATCCGGCATAGTTCCCCCGACTACCCGCAGATCCTCCGGTCGAAACACAGCGGGTTTCGCTCGCCACTGCTACCTCCCGAATCGCGACTTCCCCATATACCCTGCGCCCCGATGGACACGGAGATCGAGATCGTCGCTGATCGATACGTTCCGGAGGTTCCGATCGGGAGCGGTGGAATGGCGACGGTTTGGCGAGCGCACGATCGGGCGCTTGACCGCCCCGTTGCCCTGAAGCGGCTCCACCCCCATCTGGCGGCGCAACCCGAATCGAGCGCCAGATTCCGCAGGGAGGCGTTGGCTGCCGCCGCGCTTGACCACTCCGGGATCGTGACGGTTCACGACGCCGGGGTCGATGCCTCCGGTCCGTACCTCGTGATGGAGTTCGTCGAGGGCGAGAGTCTCTCGTCGCGACTCGGCAGGCTCGGAGCGCTTCCCGCAGTGGAGTCAGCCCGCATCGCCCTGGCGGTGGCCGAGGCGCTGGATCACGCCCACCGTCGTGGCGTGATCCATCGCGATATCAAGCCCGCCAACATCCTCCTCGGTCCGGGAGACCGGGTGCGGGTGGCGGATTTCGGGATCGCCCGCCATCTCCTGGCTGACAACCGGCTCACCGACAGCGGAGTCGTGCTCGGAACGATGCCGTACTTGGCGCCAGAGGTGATGACTGGCGGCGAACCAGGGCCACGCGCCGACTTGTACGCCCTCGGTGTCGTTCTCTACGAGATGCTCACGAGCCGGTTGCCCTTTTCCGGCGAGAACGCTTTGACTCTGACGGTCGCCAAGAGAGAGCATCGGCCCACCCCACCATCTGCGCTGGTCGATCTCCCAACCGGTTTGGAGCGGATCGTCCTAAGCGCCATCGAGGGGGATCCGAGCGACCGTCCGCCCAACGCCGCGTCACTCGCCGCGGCTCTGCGACCTTTTGCTGAGGTCGTAACGCCGACAGATCAGCCCCCACTCGACGATGGGGTCCGGCCGCCGGCGACGGCGGTCACGACTGTGATAGGGACGCCACGACACGCTGGTGGCCAAACCCGTCGACCCTTGGGCTGGATCGTCGTCGGGCTGATCGCAGCGGCAGGCTTGGTGGCGACCGCGGTGACGCTCCTTGACGGCCGAAACGACCCAACTGGGAGCGCATCCGCCACATCGGTTGCGATGACAGCGGCGAGCGATGCGGAGTCGACCACGACCACGATCATTGCTATCGAGTCGGCACCGACCCCGACGACTGTTCGTCCGGCTACCGCCAACACAACGCCGTCGCAAGGGACCCCGGCAGGTGCTGTGGACGACCTCGGCTCTGACATCGCCGAGCTGCTCGCCACCGATTCGATCGACAGGCGACTGGCCAAGCACGTCGACCGAGACGCTCGAAGAGCGCTCCGATACTGGGAGCGAGGCGACGAGGAGCGGGCCGAGGAGGAGCTCCGCGGCCTCCTCGACGAGCTCGACGAAACCCAAGACGATGTGGCAGAGTCCGCAATCCGCGAGCTCCACGACCGGATCGCCCGAATCGCGCGAACGATGGGCTTGGACGAGCTCAGCCGGAACGATGGCAACGACCCGGACAATTGAAGGGTCTCGTCACAACGGAGCGGTCTCTTCGGAAAGAGACCGCGTTTGATGGTGGTGGCTGTGGGGTAACGCCGATCCCTACCGAAGAGGGAGGATCGATGCCAGTCCATCGGGGCAAGGATTCCAAGGGACCGTTCTACCAATGGGGCGGCGAGGGCAAGAAGTACCACTACAAGAGCGGCGACGCGTCCAGCCGCGCCGCCGCCAAGAAGAAGGCCGAGAAGCAGGGCGAAGCCGCCAGGGCAAGCGGCTACGAGGCCTGAATTCGCCCGACCTCCTCGGTCAGTGCGGTCGCTGCACCGGTATCACATCAGCCGCGGCAAACCCACCCGAGATTCGGTAGGCGGCGTGCTCGAGTAGTCGACGCCGAGGAACCCGCCAGCACCGGAGCGAGTGGTGACCCTCGTGCATGAGACAGAGGTTGCAAGAGGTACAGGCGACATGCCCTTCGCGTCCGGATTCGATCTGGCGAACGATGTCCGGCTCTCTGATCAGCGGACGGGCCATCGCCAGAAAGTCGGCGTCACCCGAAGTGAGGACATCTCGCATCGTCTCTGTCGTGCGCAAGCCACCCACCAAGATCACCGTCGTCTCGACACCCGCCCGGAGCGCCCTTGCCCAATCGCGGAAGTAGGCCTCAGGGGTTGGCTTGGCCAGTATCCGGTGGAAAAGGAGGTCTCCGAGCGCCCGTCGCCGATCGACGGCGACATAGGCCTTGGCCGAGTCCGTCGGGGCTTGCATCAGACCCGAGGACACCTCGATCGCGTCGACACCGGCGGCAACCAGCACCGCCGCCCGGCGGACAGACTCGGTGAGGTCAACACCACCGGGGACTGCGTCCACCAATCCCATCTTCATGGTCACCGGGAAGCCTTGGGGGACGGCCGATCGCACTGCCTCGACTATGACTAGAGGGAGTCGGTCTCTCCGCTCTGGCGAGCCGCCCCAGGCGTCCCCGCGTCGGTTGGTCACCGGGGAGACGAACTCGCTGATCAAGTAGCCATTGGCGCCATGGATGTGGATCCCGTCGAAACCGGCGAGGACCGCGCGATGAGCCGCCGAGGCAAAAGCCTCAACTGCCTCGGATATGTCGACTTCACCGGCCTCCACGACCTCCGTTCCGGTCAGTGGGTTGGGCACGGGCGATGGG
>DATADW010000088.1:0-8859 GCA_036258335.1 Acidimicrobiia bacterium | reverse complement strand
GCCTTGGGCCCGAACCCACCTCCGACATCGGGTGCCGCCACTCTGACCCGCTCGACACCCAGCGCGAAGTATCGGCTGAGATGCTCCCGCAGGGCGTACGGCGCCTGGGTGGACGACCAGACCATAAGGTCTCCGCTGCCCGCCTCGACGTTGGCGAGGACGCCGCGCGTCTCCATGAAGGCGGCGGCACCCCGGTGCTGACGGAGCCTCACGGTCGAGATGTGAACCGCTCCGCCGAAGGCGGCGTCGACGTCCCCAAAGGTTGCGTTCATCGTCGCCACCAGGTTCGAGTCGCTGTCAAGGTGGACAGGGGGGCCGCCATCGAGAGCCGACTCCACCGACGCCACCGCGGGAATGGGGTCCTCGACGACGTCGACCATTTCGGCGGCGTCGATGGCGGCCCGGCGGGTCGTCGCCACCACCACCGCCACCGGTTCGCCGACGTGGCACACCTCCTTGCTTGCCAGCGGCCTCGCTTGACGGCTACGGAGGATGAGAGGACTGGGATGGATGTTCGGCATGGGTCGGTCGAGTCCCAGATCGGATGCGGCGAAGACGCCCATGACCCCGGGCGAATTGCAGGCGGCCTCGGTGTCGATGGCACCGAGCAGGGCGTGGGCCTCGCGGCATCGGACGAAAACCGCGTGGAGCGTGCCTGCGGGCTCGAGGTCGTCGAGGTACCTCCCGGCGCCGGTGATCAGCCGGCGGTCCTCGGTGCGCCGCAGCGGCCGGCCGAGCGCTCCCACCGCGGTCAGCTACTCCTCTTCGTTCCAGCGGGGATCGTTGTCCCAAGCCGCATTGCGGCGTTGGGCGGTCTCCAGCGCCTGCTCCGCCTTCTCCCGGGTCGGATAGGGACCGAGGCGCTCGGCGTCCCGGCAACCAAGCCGGGGCTCGACCCGCCGGTGGTCGAGACAGAAGTACCAGCCGTCGTCCATGACCGCAGTCTTGCTGCTCCGCTCAGGCTACGCCCATCGGACGGGTCGCCCACTCGAGTAGCCGGGCGAGGTCCCAGGCATTGACTACACCCTCGGGGGAAACCCCGGCTCGCTGGAGCACTGCTACCGCGTTGGCGACGTTGCCCATCTCGTCGGGGCGGTGGGCGTCGCTGTCGGCGACGACCGCAACCCCGGCTCCAACGGCCCGACGGGCCAGGTCGGCCGAGAGATCGAGCCGGTCGAGGTGGCCGTTGACCTCGAGGGCGGTGCCGGTGCGGGCGGCTGCGTCGAGCACCGCTTCGATGTCGAAGTCGATTGGGGGTCGTGCACCGAGGCGGCGGGTTGTGGGGTGTGCGATCACGCGCACCGCGGGGTGCTCGATGGCACGGATCAGCCGGGCAGTCTGCTCGTCCCGGCCAAGCCCGAAGTTCGAGTGGATCCCAGCGACACCGAATTCGAGTCGGGCGAGCACGTCGTCGTCGTAGTCGAGACTCCCGTCCCGGTCTATGTTGAGCTCGGCGCCATGGAGGACGACCAGTCCCTCCGGCAACTCGATCTCCTCGAGCACGCGCCGCTGCTCGGCGAGCGCTTCGGCGCTCAGCGCCCCCAACCGCAGTCCCTCGGCGTGGTCGGTTATGGCGATGCACCGGTAGCCGCGCCTCGCCGCGGCCCGCACCACTTCTTCGATCTCCTGTTGTCCGTCGGGTGACCACGTGGTGTGGATGTGGAAGTCGGCAATGATGTCGTCTTCTCCCACCAATCTCGCCTTGCGTATCTCCTCGTCGCGGGCGGGAGGAGGCACCAACTCCAATCCGGCGCTTTGGTAGGCCTCTTTCTCAGTTCTCACCTGAGTGGTGCCCATTCGCCCTTCCAGCGCCGCAACGTGTCGCGCCGGACCGGTCGAGCGGACCAGCGCCCAACCCGCTTGCTCCGTGGATGCGGCGATGATCCGGAGGGGGAGACCTGCGTGGGTGCCGAGGATGACGGTGTCCGCTGCCGGCTTCTCCGAATGGCCGGTGACCGCTGCCATCTCCGCAGCGGCCTTCAATAGAGTGTCGGGCTCTCTGCCCACCATGGCCAGGTCGAGCACACCAACCCACTCCTCCCGGCGCCGCACCTCGCCGCCAACGGTGACCGTGGCACCGAGCAGGCGGCGCAGATGGGCAGCGAGCACCCCGGCAAGCTGATCGGCGCTGACCACGGGGAGCGATAAGGCGTCGGGCCAGCCCGCCATGATGCGGTCCCAATATTCGGCGGTAGCCGGGCCGACACCGCGCAGGCTCTCCACCGCCGCGCTGTCGATGGCGTCGCTCAGTTGGGCGGCGGTGTCGATCCCTATCTCCTTCAGCAGGCGCAACTGCTTTGCCGTCATCCTGGGAAGCTGTCGTAGCCGGGTCGACTCGGCCGGGTAGCGGCGCTCGAGCAACTCGAGGGCAGCGATCGTGCCCGTCCGGCGCATCTCTTCGATGAGCCGGGTGATCCCCGCCCCGATGCCGCGGACCGCTTGCATCTCCTCGACCGTCTCGTCGAGGCCAAGCGAGAGATCGTCGAGTGCCCACACCCCTCGCCGGTAAGCGCGGGCCCGGTAGGAGCGCGGCTCGTCGATCGCGGTGAGATCCCCGAGCCGCCAAAGCGCCGCGCCCACGAGCTGGCGACGGTTGGCGCCCTCGGTATCCATAGGACCGGAAGAAGGCATCCCTACAGTGTCGCCGCCATGGACGCCCTCGGTAGCAGCAGGTGAGCCGACGGGTCCTCGCACTGGGGCTGGTGGCCGTCATGGCGGCCTGCTCGCCTGCCGGTTCGGCTCAAACGACGATTGAAGCTGCCGGGACCACGATCGAGACTCCGTCGCCTACATCGGCACCGCCGAGGACGACGAGGACGACACGGCCCCGGCGGACCACCACCACCATGCCGCCGACCACGACCACGCTTCCGCCGCTCGAGGGACTCCGTCTGCAGGAGATCGCATCGGGCTTGGGCCAGCCGACGTACGCCACCTCTCCTCCCGGGGACCGTCGGCTCTTCGTTATCGAGCGCACCGGGACCATACGGGTGGTCGGGCCCGACGGGCTGGTCACCGAGCCGTTCCTCGACATCCGCGACCGGGTCGCCACCAACGGGATCGAGCAGGGCCTGCTCGGGCTCGCCTTCCACCCTCGATTCGAGGTGAACGGACGGCTGTTCGTCTATTACGTCCACACCTCGGGGAACAGGCGGCTCGCCGAGTACCGGGCGCAGGGTGGTAGGGCCGACCCGGCTTCGGAGCGGCTCCTCATCGACCTCGCCCAGCCGGAGGACAGCACCGACATCAGGCACTACGGCGGTATGGTGCTCTTCGGGCCCGACGGGAACCTCTGGGTATCACTGGGCGACGGCGCCAACGCGTCGGCCCAGGGCCAGGATCCCGGGACTCTCTTCGCCACCATCTCCCGGCTCGACGTCGACGGTCCGCCCGCCGATGGCCTCCCCTACGCCATCCCCGAGGACAACCCGTTCGTCGAGGGCGGCGGTGCGCCGGAAGTGTGGGCCTACGGGCTGCGCAACCCGTGGCGGTTCACCATCGATGCCAAGTCGGTGATCGTGGCCGATGTGGGGTTGGAGCAGCGTGAAGAGGTGAACGTCCTCCCGTTGCGGCGAGGTGGTTGGAACCTGGGGTGGCCCATTGTCGAGGGGACGACCTGCTTCGCCGAGAACCCGTGCGACCCGAGCCAGTTCGTCGTACCCGTCATCGAATACAGCCACGACGAGGGGTGTGCCATCACCGGCGGCCACGTCTACCGGGGCAAGGCGATCCCCGAGATCAGAGGTCACTACTTCTACGGCGACTGGTGTACCGGGTTCATTCGCAGCTTCCGCATCGCCGATGGAGAGGCGGTCGACCGGCGGGATTGGACCGAGCAACTCGGTGCGGTCGCCGGTATCAACGCTTTCGGGATAGATGCGGAGGGCGAGCTCTACCTGGTGTCGCACGACGGATTGGTCCGCAAGCTGGTCCCGGTCCGTTAGAACCGCCAACCCGGGGCTCGAAGCGCGCCACAGCGACAGTGCGCCACAGCGACAGCTCGAGCCCACAGAACGGCTCTGTTTTGCGGCGCGTCCTGACTCTTCACCGTCCCGAAACTCGCCTGAAACAAGGGTGCGGAACCGTGCTCCCGACCCCGAAGGAGGAGGCGGAAGGTGAGCGAAGGCACCATCGCCTGGTTGTTGGTCTGCAGCGCGCTTGTGCTGTTCATGACCCCTGGGTTGGCGCTCTTCTATGGCGGCATGGTGCGTTCCAAGAACGTGCTCAGCATGCTGATGAAGAACTTCTTCACCATCTCGATCGTCACCGTGACCTGGACCCTGATCGGGTACACGCTGGCTTTCGGGACGGACGGCGGCGGCATCATCGGCGGTTTGGACTTCGTAGGGCTCTCGGGCCTCGACGCCGACGGGCTCCTGTTCATGACCTTCCAGATGATGTTCGCCATCATCACGCCGGCTTTGATCACAGGCGCCGTTGCCGAGCGGATGAAGTTCTCCGCGTGGGTGGCGTTCACCGTCCTCTGGTCGCTGCTGGTGTACCCGGTGGTGGCCCACTGGGCATTTGCAGCCGATGGTTGGCTTTTCGCCCTCGGAGCCCGAGACTTCGCCGGCGGATTGGTCGTCCACATCAACGCCGGGATCGCGGCGCTGGCCCTTGTGTTCGTCCTCGGCCCACGCCGTGGTTTCGGGACCGAGGCGATCCGCCCACACTCTCTCCCCCTAACCCTCCTCGGGACCGGGATCCTCTGGTTCGGGTGGTTCGGGTTCAACGCCGGTTCGGCGCTCGCGGCCGACGGAATCGCGGTTGGGGCTTTCGTCACCACCCAGATAGCGGCGGCGGTGGCTGCGCTCGGGTGGGTGGCTGCGGAGTGGCTCCGCAACGGCAAGCCCACCACGTTGGGCGCGGCATCGGGCGCCGTGGCCGGGCTGGTGGCGATCACACCGTGCGCCGGGTTCGTTTCCCCGCTCGCCGCCATGGCAATCGGGCTGCTGGCGGGGGCGATCTGCTTCTGGGCGGTCAGCCTCAAGTTCCGGTTCGGCTACGACGACTCGCTCGACGTGGTCGGGGTCCACCTGGTCGGTGGCATCGTCGGCAGCTTGTTGCTCGGCGTATTCGCCTCGACGGCGGTCAACCCCGCCGGCCCCGACGGGCTCCTCGCCGGTGATGCGGGCTTCCTCGCCATCCAGGCACTCGCCGTGGTGGCGGTGATGGCGTACAGCTTCGTGATGAGCTACATACTGGCTCGGATCATCAAGGCCGTCATGGGGCTGCGGGTGACCGACCAGGCTGAGGTAGAGGGTCTCGACATCTCGCTCCACGAGGAGCGGGGATACGCCCTGACGGACTAGGAGGGAAGATGAAGCTGGTGATCGCGTTCGTCAAGCCCTTCAAGCTCGACGAGATAAAGGACGCCCTCAAGAAGGTGGGTGTGACCGGGATGTCGGTGGGCGAGATCCGCGGGTTCGGCCGCCAGTCGGGCCAGACGGAGTTCTACCGGGGTGCCGAGTACCAGGTCGAGTTCGTCCCCAAGGTCCGGATCGAGATCGTGGTGGAGGACGGAACTCTCCCCTCCGTCGTGGACGCCATAGAGCAGGCGGCCAACACCGGTGAGATCGGTGATGGGAAGGTGGTGGTGGTCCCGGTCGAGGAGGTGGTGCGGATCCGGACCGGGGAGCGAGGCGCCGACGCCATCTGAGCAGGGCCCGTCCCCGGCGCTCCGCAGCTTCCTCGAGCTGCGCCACGCCCGGTGCCGAAAGCATGGTCCCGAGGGTGTTGCCGGCGGATTGTGTCGGCTGCTGACCGACGCCCTCGACTTGGCGCTGGTCGAGCTGGCCGCGGGTACGGGGGTGACCGTCATCGCCGTTGGGGGGTATGGCCGGGGCGAGCTGGCGCTCCACTCCGACATCGATCTGATGCTGCTCGGCTCACCCGACGACGCAGAGGCGAGGTCGATCCTCTACCCCTTGTGGGACGCCCACCTCAAGGTGGGCCATTCGATCCGCACCGTGCGCCAAGCGGTGGCAGCGGGGCGCGATCGGGTGGACACCCTTTGCTCGCTTCTCACCGGCCGGGTGGTGGCCGGAGATCCCGAGCCGTTTGCCGAGCTGGAGCGCGAGCTGGCATCGCTCCTGAGGCGCGAGCGTGGCCGCTTCGTCTCGGTGCTCGCCTCCGAGGAGAGGGCTCGGCGGACGGCCGAGCCATATCACAGGCAGTCGGTGGATGTTAAGGCCGGCCGAGGCGCATTGCGCTCCTTCCACACCGCCGACTGGCTACGTCGTCGCGCCAACCTCACCGGCCAACCCGGGCTCGAGCCAGTGTCGGGGGAGGATGAGGCGCGCGAGGTGCTGCGCGCCGTGCGAAACGCCCTCCACGCCGTTGCCGGCGGGCCAACCGACGTGTTCGCCACCGAGCGCCGAGCGGCGGTTGGCGCGTGGCTCGGGGCGGACCCGATCGAGGTAGCCAACGATCTTTACCGGGCCGTCCGGGTTGGCGACCGGCTGGCCCGGCCACTCATGGCGGTCCCCACCCATTTCGACCCGGTGGCAGCCACCGGGCGTATGGTGGCGGGGGCTCTTCGCTCCCCGGCTCGGGTCCTGCGCCGAGATGGCTCGCCGGCGCTTGAAATGGCGGCTGCGGCAGCGTCGAGAGGGGTCTGGATTCCGGACATGGATCAGCGTACGTTGCTGGCCGGCGAGCCCGCCCCGGCTTGGTCGGAGACCGACCGCACCAACCTTCTCAGCATCGTCGGGGCAGGGACCGCCGGTTGGGACGTGCTCGACCGGCTGGTAGAGGCGGGGTGGGTGGCGAGGGCCCTCCCCGAATGGAATAGGGTGGTCGGGCTCGCCCAGGTGGCACCGTTCCACGAGCACCCGGTCGATGCCCATCTCTGGCGGACCGTCGCCGAGGTCGTGGCCGTTACCGCCCCCGACTCGGCAGAGCCGTGGTGCCGCCAGGTAGCCGAGGACCTCGGTCCGCTCGACGAGCTGCTCCTGGCGGCGGTAAGCCACGACCTGGGGAAGGCACTGCCCGGAGACCACTCCGAGGAGGGCGCCGAACTGGCCCGTGCGATGCTGAACCGTCTCGGCTTCGGGCGGGGGTCGGTGGAGACCGTGGCCACCGCGGTGCGCCTGCACCTGTTGCTACCCACCATTGCGATCCGTCAGGACCTGGACGATCCGGTCGTGGTCACCGCGGTGGCAGACCGCGTTGGCGACCGGTCGTCGCTCCGCCTTCTCTTCCTGTTGACCGTCGCCGATGCCCGGGCGACCGGTCCCGAGTCGTGGAGCTCATGGCGGGCTTCTCTGGTGCGGTCGCTCTTCTCACGGGCCGACGCCGAGATGGCGCGTCGGGCACGAGGGGCGCGGGCTCCGCTCGAGGCGGAGGTGATCGAGACCGCTGCTGACCAAGCCGGGGTCAGTCTCGATGCAGTGGTGCGCCACGCCGACGGTATGCCGGAGGGGTATCTCCTCCGCTTCGGCGCCGAGGAGGTCGCTCGGCATATCCGGCTGGGTGAGCCGCCGCCTGCCCCGGGGGAGGTCAGGATCGATGTCCGGCCCGGCGCACCGCTGTCAGATGTGGTGGTAGCCGGCGGGGACCGGCCCCAGTTCCTCGCCACCGTGTGCGGGGTGCTGGCGCTGCACTCGGTGTCGGTCCGCACCGCCAGGGTGGCCACTCGGAGCGACGGCCTGGTGCTCGATGCGTTCACGGTGGAGGACGCCCTAGGGACGGGGATGATCGGCCCGGCGCGGTGGCCCGCTATCCGCACCGACCTGGGTGCCGCGCTGCAGGGCGATCTGCCGCTGGCCCAGCGGCTCCGGGCCAAGGTGGAGGCCTATGCCCGGCGCCAGGGCGGCTCTCCGAACACCGAAGCCTCGGTCAGAGTTGCTCCCGGCACGGGCCGTCATGGCGTGATCGAGGTGAGAACCGCCGACCGGCTCGGTCTGCTTTACGACGTGTGCCGTGCCCTGGCCACCGCCGGTCTCGACGTGCACCGTGCAACCGTCGACACCCTCGCCGGCCAGGCAATCGACGTCTTCCACGTGGAGGGATTGCCCGAGGACGTGGAGAAGCTGCGACGGACCCTGGAAGACCGCCTCGCCGCTGGTAACTGACGGATTGGCTTCCGTCTTCCGCCTTCCGCCTTCCGTCTAGAACTTTGGAAGCTTCTCGAAGTTGTTGTCGGTTGAGTCGTCGGGCTTGGCGCGGAGTAGGGGAAGGCGTTCTTGGGGTGGATCAGTTGAAAGCCTCTGACCACAATGGCGCCTGCGTCTTGGAGCAGGACGGCCTCGGGCACCCGTAGGTCGAGACCGCTGCTGAATTCGATCTCGGTGACCACGGTCTTGCTGCGGCGAATGGCGGTTGGCCGGAGGCACACCGAACCGAGCTTGCTTCCCGGAATATGGATGGTCGCCTCACCGGGCAAGTCCACCAGCCGCAATGGCGGCTCAATCGCCCCGTCCCCAATCCGCTGAGCGAAACCCCGGAGATGGTGACCGCCACTTCGAGGTCCCAATCGGGATCCTCGGGGAGCACCGTGACCCGTCGACCACAACCACAGCACCTGGCGGTATGGGAGGCGGCGGGGGATCGGGGATGAGCAGACCGTGGTCGGCGAGGCCTTGGAGCGCCAACGCGAACCAGCCGCTACCCAGGTGCATCTCGACGTCGAAACCGCTGACGATCCGGCTTGTGTCCGCCATCCGCTCCCCTCCCTCGGACGCAAGTATGCCCACCGGAGAGAGCCGCTGCCCGGCATGGTGATACGGTCGTCCTCCCCATGCCCCATGACGCTCCCGACGCCGAACCCGAGCGGTGGGGCCGGCTGTTCGCCTGGATGTACAGCCTCACCGGACGCAACTCGTACTCCAACCGGGTCGTGGTGGAGCACGCCTCTCT
>DATADW010000087.1:0-10852 GCA_036258335.1 Acidimicrobiia bacterium | reverse complement strand
CGATCAGGTCGGGGGAAGCGGCGGTGATCCCGTCGGCATCGAGCACCACCGGCCTGCTCACCGAGCTGAGCAAGCGGGCAACGAACTCCTCCTGTTGGGGACCCAACCCGGGACCAAGAGCCACGACGTCGAACCGAGTAGCCGCATCGACGACGCCCCCAGCGTCGGCCGGGGAGAAGCGATCGCCCCCACCCACCCTACGCAGCAGCAACTCGGGATCGGCCGCGGCATAAGTGGCGGCGAGGCCTCCGGGGCAAGCCAGCGCCACCGATCCGGCGCCGAAGCGGAGGGCGGCCCTCGCCGTCAGAAGGGCTGCCCCGGAGATACCAGGGGAACCACCCACCACGAGCACCGACCCAGATGACCATTTGTGGGCGGACCGTGGTCTGATCGGTCTGGGGGCGTCGCCGTCCTCGCACAACCGAAGCTCTGGCTCCATCGCCGGGAGACCGACATCGGCTATCACCACCTCTCCGCACCGCTCTGGTCCCTCTCCGAAGACATGTCCAAGCTTGAGAGCCTGAAAAGTGACGGTGCGCTCGGCATGGAACGCAGAATGCTCCACCTCACCGCTCCCGGGATCGAGCCCGGTAGGGACGTCCACCGCCAGGACCCGAGCCCCCGACCCGATCCAACTGGACACGGGCGCTGGTATCCCCCGGCGGAAGCCGCCCCCGAAGATGGCATCGATGACGAGATCTGCGGCCCGAGGCTCGCCCAGAGGCTTCGCAGGTATGCCGACCTTGGCCGCCTCGATCGCGGCGCGGTGGGCGGCCTCGGTTCGTGGTGGCTCCAACAAGTGGAGTTCGACGGCGGCCCCGCGCCGGAGAAGGTGACGGGCCGCCACGTACCCGTCGCCGCCGTTGTTCCCTGGTCCAACCAATACCACGACACGTGCGCCGTACCCGGCCCCCATCTCGGCGGCAACACGCGCCACCGCCACGCCGGCCCGCTCCATGAGCACCTCGACCGGTTCGACGCTGGCGCGATCCGCCGCCGCCGCCATCTCCGGGGTGAGGACGGGGATCATCGGTTGGACGCTCCGCCCATCTCCGCGATGGTATTCAAGGCGGTAGGCGGTAGGTGGTTAGGTCATGGCCTCCCCCGGTGAGGGGGTGGCGCGAGCGGAGCGAGCGGAGGGGGTGACTCTCCCCGTCGTCACTGCCACCTCCGATCCTATTTGACAACTTCCTTTGTCAAATGGCAGACTCGGCGGATGACTGCCGTGATGCGGGCAATGGAGGTGGTGTCGGACCCCGAGCGCGTGGCGGTTGCACTCTCCCCGCTGCGACGTCGGATCCTCACCGAGGTCGCCACCCCAGGATCGGCGACCACCTTGGGGAAGCGCATCGGCGTGACGCGCCAGAAGGTGAACTACCACCTGCGCGAGCTGGAGCGAGCCGGACTGGTCGAGTTGGTCGGCGAGATACCGCGCCGCGGGCTCACCGAGCGGCTCTACCGTGCCACCGCCCGATCGGTGATCGTCGATCCGAATGTGCTGGGGATGGTTCCGCTGGGTGACGCCGACCGATTCTCCAGCGCCCACCTCGTCGGAGTCGCCGCCAGGGCGGTGCGAGAGGTGGCCGTGCTCCGGGACAGGGCGGACGAGGCGGGAAAGCCACTGGCCACCTTCACCATCGACACCGAGATCAATCTGGGCACACCGGCCGAATTCGACTCGTTCGCCGCCGACCTGCGCGATTCGGTCGCGGTTCTGGTCGAGCGGTACCACCAGCCGGGCGTGGGACGACGCCACCGGGTGGTGGCCACCTCGTATCCGGTGATCACCAAGGTCGAGGAGGAAGCATGACCAGGAGCCACGAGCACGAGATCGAGATCGAGGCCACCGCCGATCAGGTGTGGCAGGCGCTCACCGACGCCGACCAGCTCACCGGCTGGTATGTGGAACGCGCCGAGGTCGAGCCGCGCGCCGGCGGCAAGTACCTCATCTCCTGGGGGGAGGGGATGGACGGTTGGGGGAAGATCGACGTCTGGGAGCCGCCCCACCGCCTCCGCCTGGTCCACCTCCCGGCAGGTGGTGGCGACCCAGGCCCAAATGACCCTCCGCTGGAGGAGCCGATCATCGAGGAATACACCATCGAGGCGGCAGGCGGGACCACGGTGCTCCGCATGGTGAACTCGGGGATACCCGACTCCGCCGACTGGGACGCCTTCTATGACGGCACCGACGTCGGTTGGGATGGCTTCTTCCTGGCACTACGCCACTATCTGACCTATCACGCGGGCCAGCCACGCAACGCGTTTTGGATCATGGCCCCCTTCATGGACCGGGCCGAGGTCGGATGGGAAAGGCTCACCGCCGCGCTTGCCGAATTGGGCACGTTGTCCGGGCTCGCCGCCGGCGATCGGTACGACATCACGACCTCGCTCGGAGACCACCTGTACGGCGAGGTGGTAGCGATGGACCCGCCATCGAAGCTATTGCTCTCGGTCGACCCTCTGGACCACGGGCTCCTCGAAGCGAGCATCGTCCCGTCCCCCGAACACGGATACGCCTCCGTCGCCGTCTCGTTGTGGGGCGCCCGGGACATCGCCCCTCTCCAAACGCGCTGGGAACCGTGGATCAAGGACGTGGTCGCCGGGTGACTGCCTTGGGCGACAACTTGACCGCCGCCGACGCGTTCTTCGTTGCCCTCGCTGAGCAAGTCGACGAGCCGCTGGCGACAAAAGACCCTGGCCTTGCCTTGGCTGCTCGAACCCACGCCAACGTCTCGATCATCGAGCTAACCGCTCGAGCCTGATGGGATATCGAACCTCGCCACATCATTAGACGACGTCTGAGCTGGACCGCCGGTCAGTGCTCGCCGAGGGCAATGGCGAAGACCATCGCCGTCGTGTCGGTGTGTGTGATGCTCACCTGCACCTCGACGACGCCCAGCCTGCCCGCCCGCTGCAATGCCGACCCCATGAGACGCACGGTGGGCTTCCCGCCACCGGTGATCTCGATGTCCTGCCAGCGGATCCTGCGCCACCCCGTCCCGAGGCTCTTCATCACGGCCTCCTTCCCGGCGAACCTGGCGGCGAGCCTCCGCGCCGGGCGGGCGAATCGCTGGGCGTAGGCGCGCTCGTGCGAGGTAAAGACCCGATCGGCGAATCGCGGGTACCGGTCGAGTACCCGCTGGACGCGATCGATGTCGGCGAGGTCGATTCCCAACCCGACGATGCGCATGCCGTCAGTCTGCCCGGTCAGGGGCTGCCTGTTTAGGGCTTCCCCGGCGGGAGCTCATTCCACAGTGACGGTCTTAGCCAGGTTCCTCGGCTTGTCTACGTCGCGGCCGTTTTGGGTGGCGACCCAGTAGGCGAGCAGCTGGAGCGGGACCACGGCGCTCACCGGGCTGATCAGTTCGGGTGCCGGCGGGACCCAGAGCACCTCATCGGCCACCCGGGCGCCCTCCGCGTCGTCCTCGTTGAGCACCATGACGATGGTCCCGTTGCGAGCTCGCATCTCCTGCATGTTGGAAAGAGTCTTCGCCCGGACATGGCCACCGGTGGCCACACCGACCACGACCACGTCCTTCTCGATGAGGGCGATCGGACCGTGCTTCATCTCTCCGGCGGCGTAGGCCTCAGCGCGGACGTATGCGATCTCCTTGAGCTTGAGAGCCCCCTCCATCGCTACCGGGTAGGCGGCGCCCCTGCCGAGGAAGAAGAAGTCGCGCAGCCCTTCGAACCGGCCGGCGAGGGCCTCGACCTCGGTATTGCGCCGCAGCGCTTCTTCGACCTGGCGGGGCAACGAGCGCAGGGCGTTGACCATGACGCCGATCGTCCCCGGGTCGAGTGTTCCCCGCTCCTGTGCCAGGTAGAGGGCGAGCAGCTGCATCGCCACCAGCTGGGTGGTGAAGGTCTTGGTAGCCGCGACCCCGATCTCCGGTCCCGCTCTGGTGTAGAGGACGGCATGGGACTCCCGAGCCAGCGAGGAGTCGACCACGTTGCTCACACCGACCACAGTGGAGCCCTGGGCTTGGGCGTAGCGGGTGGCGGCGAGCGTGTCGGCGGTTTCCCCGGACTGGCTGATCCCGATGACCAGGGTGCGGTCGTCGAGCACCGGGTCGCGGTAACGGAACTCCGATGCGATGTCGGTCTCCACCGGCATCCGGGTCCACCGCTCGATGGCGTACTTGGCCATCAGGGCGGCGTGATAGGAAGTACCGCAGGCGACTACGAACACCTTATCGAAGCCGCGCAGTTGATCCCGGTCGAGGGCGAGCTCGTCGAGATGGATCCGCCCCAGGGTGTCCACCCGCCCGGCGAGGGTGTCGGCGATCGCCTTGGGCTGCTCGTGGATCTCCTTGAGCATGAAGTCTCGGTAGCCCCCCTTCTCGGCGGCCTCTAGGTCCCACTCGATGGTGCGGGTCTCGGGAGTCACCTTCTTGCCGTCGAGATCGGTGACCTCCACCGAGTCCGGCCTGACCACGACGACACGGTCGTCGTCGATCACGACCATGCTCCGGGTGAAAGAGAGAAATGCGGGGATGTCGGAGGCGATGAAGTTCTCGCCATCGCCCACCCCGACGACCAGCGGACTCCCTCGGCGGGCACCGACGACCACCTGAGGTTCATCGCGCCGCACCACCGCTAGGGCCAGGGCGCCCTCGGCCTTCCCCATCACCGTTCGCACCGCTTCGGCCAGAGGAAGCGCTGCCATCTCCTCGATGAGGTGCGCCACCACTTCGGTGTCCGTGTCCGAGCTGAAGACGTGACCGCGGGCGATAAGCCCGTCCTTGAGCTCGAGCCAGTTCTCGATGATCCCGTTGTGCGCAACCGCCACCTGTTGGGCGCAGTCGCCGTGGGGATGGGCATTGCGCGTAGTGGGGGCACCATGCGTGGCCCACCTCGTGTGCCCGATCCCGGTGCT
Organism: Acidimicrobiia bacterium; assembly: GCA_036258335.1. Taxonomy (GTDB): domain Bacteria; phylum Actinomycetota; class Acidimicrobiia; order Spongiisociales; family DATADW01; genus DATADW01. Next base: position 5,976 of record DATADW010000087.1, on the reverse strand, counting down.
TCCTTCGGCGCCGCCTGTCACCTCGACGGCATCTACCAGATCGGCGATCCGCCCGGCCCGACGCACCACAGCCAGTACCTCACCGTCGTGGATCGCCAGCCCCGCCGAGTCGTAGCCCCGATACTCCAGGCGCTCCAGCCCGGAGATGAGAACGTCGATGGCGGGCCGCGGCCCTACATAGCCGACTATTCCGCACATGCGTCAGCTCCTTCCCGTGTCCCGCGCTTCTGGGTAACGGCCCGAGAGGCGCAATGCTTTAGACCGGGACGGACGCTGGCTGCCGGCGATTGCGCCGGCGCCTCCACATCGGAGCGGCCTCTGTCCCCGGCGTCGCCACCGGACTTTGCCCCGCCCCGTCACGACCGTGGAAGGCCGAGAGGGCATCCGCCGAGTGGTTCGATACTCCCTCTTCCTCGTCACCCCACCAAGAGGGGCCAGGCGCTGGGCTGAATCGTCCCGGTCGGCTTTGTCGATCGTCACCCTACCTGGAAACCACCCGATATCCATGGGTCGGGAGACCCAAGACGGCAGATGGAAGACGTCAGGCTGCAGACGGCAGACGGAAGGCCAACGCGCGCGGTCCGCGCGGGCACTCCTTCAGCTCAACTCGGCTGCTACCACGGCGGCGAGGTCCTCGGCGATGGTTCGGGCGGTCGCCTCGTCGGGTGCCTCGACCATTACCCGGGCAAGCGGCTCGGTCCCCGAGGCGCGCACCAGGATCCTCCCGTCGTTGCCGAGGCTTTCCTCGGCGCGCCGCACCGCAGCCCAGACCGCGTCGGCCTCGCCCAACCGCTCCCGGTTGGCGACACGAACGTTCAACAGGACCTGGGGGAACTCGGTGATCGCCTCCTTGCGCAGAGTGCGCAGCTCGCTCCCTGTGGCGGCAACCACTTCGAGGAGCAGCAACCCGGTGAGCAACCCGTCTCCGGTACGCGCCAGCTCCGAGAAGATGACATGGCCCGACTGCTCGCCACCGAGCACCGCCCGGTGGGCCCGCATTTCCTCCATGACATAGCGGTCGCCAACCTGGGTCTCGACCACCTCTATCCCGCGGGCTTGCATGGCCTTGCGGAACCCGAGGTTGGCCATGACCGTCGTGACGACGACGGGCGGTCGCAGCCGCTTGGTCGCACCCCAGTGCCGGGCGATGATCGCCATGACGACGTCTCCGTTGGCCGGTACGCCGTCCTCATCGACCGCGATCAGCCGGTCGGCATCGCCGTCGAAGGCCAAACCGATCCTGCCATCGACCCTGGCGGCAAGGAAATCGGTGTGGGTGGCGCCGCATCCCAGGTTGATGTTGAGTCCGTCGGGCTCGGCGGCGAGCAACTCCACCTCGGCACCAAGCCGCTCGAACAGCCGCGGCGCCGCTCGGTGCGCCGCCCCGTTGGCGCAGTCGAGCACCACCGGCAGACCGGCAAAGAGGACCCGGGCCTGTCCGGCGAGATGCTCCACGTAGATGTCTACGGCGTCTCGCAGGTTGGCTCTCATCCCAACACCCTCACGGGAGAGCCGGCGAGGCTGCTCGCCGGATCTGAGCAGCCGCTCGATCTCCTCCTCTTGGGCGTCGCTCAGCTTGGATCCGTCGGTCCCGAGCAGCTTTATCCCGTTGTCCTCAGCCGGGTTGTGCGACGCCGACACCACTGCACCCATGGCAGCACCGGTGGCGGCGGTTAGATGGGCGATCCCTCCCGAGGTGAGCACGTTGACGTCCACCGTGTCGATACCGGCGGAGTGCAACCCGGCCTGTAGTGCCGCGGAGAGCATGTCGCCCGACCGCCTCGTGTCGCGGCCGATCAGGACTGGTCCCCTGTCGAGTACCCCGGCCGCCGCCCGGCCCAGCGCAAGCGCCAGATCGGCGGTCAGCTCGGTGTTGGCAACGCCACGGATCCCGTCGGTCCCAAAGAGACGAGCAGTTTTGCCGAATTCGGTCGAGGCCACCGCTGGGTGGGCCCTACCGCTTGGTGTACTGCGGCGCCCGGCGGGCCTTCCTCAGCCCGTACTTCTTGCGCTCGACGCGCCTGGCGTCCCGTGTCAGGAAACCGCCGCGTTTGAGCACCGGGCGCAGCTCGGGGTCGTAATCCACCAGGGCTCGGGCGATCCCCAGACGGAGGGCATCTGCCTGCCCTGTGGTGCCGCCGCCCTCGAGTGTCGCCTGGACGTCGAAGCGGCCGATCACCTGCGCCACCTGGAGGGGCTCCATTACCCGGATGCGCTGGGCCATGGTGGGGAAGTAGTTCTCCAAGGCCCGGCCATTGAGGACGAACTGGCCGGAGCCGTCATAGAGACGAACGCGGGCCACCGACTCCTTGCGACGACCGGTGGCCTGGATGAGGGGCTGTTCCATCAGGCTTCCACCTTTCGCAGAGAGACGGCATGGGGCTGGGGGCGCTGCGCCTGATGCGGATGGTCGGGGCCGGCATAGACCTTGAGCTTGCGCAACATCGCCCTGCCCAATCGGTTCTTGGGCAGCATCCCCTTCACGGCCCGCTCGATCACCGCCTCCGGGCGTCGTTTGATGAGGCGCTCGAATGACTCCTCGCGCAACCCGCCCGGGTAACCCGAGTGGCGGTAGTAGATCTTCGATTGGCTCTTTCCCGAGGTGACCGCCACCTTGGCCGCGTTGACCACCACGACGAAGTCGCCGGTATCGACGTGGGCGGCGAACTGAGGCTTGTGCTTACCCCGCAGCAACCGAGCAATCTCGGTGGACAAGCGGCCAAGCGGAAGATCGGCGGCGTCGATCTCATGCCAGACGCGCTCCACCTCGCCGGGGCGTGGCGAATAGGTGGACTGCAGCTTCGGCTTCATGGAGAACCTTCGGGTCTCGCGCAGGAGCGCCCGCCGGACGGCGAGCCCGACGAATGGTAGATCAGGGCGGACTCCAAGGCCAATCGCGCCATCGGTGGGCTAGGGCGCAAACTCGGCTCGGCCGACGAGGTCGGCCACGCTCCCCACAATGCCAACCCAGGGTTGGTAGCTACCCACAGGGTCGTCTCCAGCCCTGGGTTGGTGGAGCCCGAGCGGGTCCACCAGGTAGACCCGACCCAGCCCGGCGGCCGAGGCGCCGCCGAGGTCGTGGTGGGGCGAATCGCCCACATACCAAGTGGATGTGGCGGGAACTCCGAGCCGATCTAGGGCGATGGCGAAGATCCGCGGATCGGGCTTCGAGACCCCCACCACGTGAGAGTCCACAACCGTCTCAAACAGGCCGTCGAAGCCAGCCGTCACCAACTCCTCGCCCACGGTCCCGTCGGAGTTGGAGACGACCGCGACCCGAATTCCCCGAGAGGAGAGGAGGCTCACCGCTTCCACCACCCCGGGCAGGGCGTGGTGCCACAGCCACCGACACTTGTCGACGGCCGCAAATACCGGCTCGGTCGCCTCGATGTCGCAGTGGTCGAGGAAGCGGCGGATCCACCAGTGCCAGTGAAGATCGTCGCCGGCGGATAGCCGGTCGGAGTACTCGGCCATGGCCCGGTAGTGGGCCGCGGTGACGCGGTCCTGTTGCGGCACGGCGACCCCCAGTGGATCGAGACGGCCCGCCAGAGTCACAGCATCGATCACCACGAGCGTCCCGCCGGCGTCGAACAACACGGCCTCCGGTCGATGCTCACTCATCGGGCCACTCCCGGTAGCCAACACGCCAGAGGGTGAGACCGTGAGGAGGTGCCACCCGGCGAGCTGCAGCCCGATCGCGTTTCTCGATGATCTCAGGAACCGCAGCCGGGTCCGCCCGGCCCTTTCCCACCTCCGTGGAGAGGCCGGCAACCGATCGGACCATCTGATGGCAGAACGAGGTGGCGGCGATGGCGAGGACGGCTATCTGGTCGTCACCCATCGACCATCCGGCGTCTAGGACCCGCCTCCGAGCCGTTCCCCCCGGCGGCACCCGGCAGAAACTGGCGAAGTCGTGCTCGCCGACGAGGTGATGGACCGCGCTGTTCATCGCGGCCAGGTCGAGATGACCGGGGTAATGCCACGACGTCGACGCTTGGAACGGGTCGGGTGTGTCGGTGGTGAGGACCCGGTAACGGTAGGAGCGCCAGCATGCCGAGAAGCGTGCGTCGAATCGGTCCTCGACCAACCGGCAGGAAACCACCGCCACCTCGGGCCCGAGCATGCTGTTGAGCCCATTGACCACCTTCGATTCCAGCACCTGCTCGGGTAGCTGGAAGCTCGCCACCTGAGCCCCGGCATGAACCCCGGCGTCGGTCCTCCCCGCTACCGCCAGGCTTGCTTCCTGCCCGGTGATCCGGTTGAGCGCCCGCTCCACCTCCCCCTGGACGGTCCTGACACCCGGCTGCGCCGCCCAACCGTGAAAGCCACCACCCAGGTAGGCGAGATCGAGCCGGTAGGTGACCAAGGCAGGCTCAGAACGGCCCGCCGGGGAGTAGCAGCGAGATGCCGAACCAGACGGCGAACCCGAGCACCGTGGTAAGCCATGCCTGCTGACGAGGCAACTCCATGGTTTGCTCGACCGCAACCTCGAGCACTACCAGGAACCAGGCCCAGAGAAGAAGGAAGACGAAGATCGCCAACCCATCGAACCCCATCAGCGAGATGACGAAAAGAACCGGGCCGAGCAGGAGCAGAGGGGCGTGGGCGAAGCCGGTGGAGGCGAGCAACTTCTGGAAGTCGGCCCTTCCCCCGAAAACGCGGCTCCCCATCAGAAAGACGGCGAAGGTGAGAACGACCCAGCTGAACAACGCCAGGATCACGGTTTGGATGAGAGCGAACAGATTGAAGGCGCCCGCCGCGGCCAGGAGGCCCGCTCCCCACAAAGTGGCGTACAGCGCTACCACCAACAGCGCGTTGGCCACAGCCGCGCCATCGAAGTAGAGCTCTGTGTAAACCGATCGATCGAGCCGGGCGGCGCGCGCCACTTGTCTGAGCATGGGCCGCACAGGATAGGAGCCGCCGGACGGCTGCCCGCTGGCGTGTCAGAGTCGTCGCAACCTCACCCCGGCCACCGAGTGGTCGGCGCCCTTGTCCAGAATGAGCCGTGCCCTCTCCTTCGTCGGCGCGATGTTCTCCACCAGGTTCCGCCCATTGATGTCACGCCAGATCCGGAGCGCGGTCTCCCGTGCCTCGTCGTCGCTGAGGCTGCTCCAGCGGTGGAAGTAGGAGCCCGAATCCCGGAAGGCGGTGTTGCGCAGGGTGAGGAACCGCTCGACGTACCACTCCTCCACGTGGCGCTCGTCGGCGTCGACGTAGATGGAGAAGTCGAACAGGTCGGAGACGAAGAGCCGGTCTCCCTCGCTTGCTTGGAGGACATTGAGCCCCTCGACGATAAGGACGTCGGGGCGTTCGACCACCTGGGACGCGCCGGGGACGATGTCGTAGCTGTGGTGTGAGTACACCGGCGCCTCCACCACCGAGACGCCGGACTTGACCGATGCGAGGAACGAGACGATCCGCCGCCGGTCGTAGCTCTCGGGGAAGCCCTTTTGCTCCATCAGACCACGTGCGGTCAACACGGCATTGGGGTAGAGGAACCCGTCGGTTGCGATCAGGTCGACGTGCCGGTGCGACCCGCCGTGGCGGAGGAGGGCCTGGAGAATCCGTGCAGTCGTCGATTTGCCAACCGCCACCGAGCCGGCGATGCCGATAACGAATGGCACTTTCTGCCCAGGGTTGCCGAGAAAGGTGTCGGTGACGCGGAACAGGTCCTGGCTGACTGTGATGTGGAGGCTGAGAAGCCGGGCCAGCGGGACGTAGATGTCCGCCACCTCGTCGAGCGACACTCGCTCGTTGATCCCACGCAATTCGTCCAGGTCCGCTTCGGTGAGCGTCAAGGGAGAGCTCTCGCGCAGCTTGGCCCATTCGGCGCGGGTGAAGTCGAGGAACAGCTCTTGGGTATTGAGTATCGAGTCTTGAGTAATGGGTGGCTTCGGTAGTGGTATCAGTACTAGTACTGAGTACTGCTCAAACGAGCTCGATGACCGCCATCTCTGCGTTGTCGCCGCGCCGCGG
>DATADW010000086.1:0-21094 GCA_036258335.1 Acidimicrobiia bacterium | reverse complement strand
CAGGTCGGAGACGTCAAGGGGAACCGGTACTCCATACGACTGGTGGTGGGCGCGCATCGTGCGCAACAGGCCGATGACCGTGTCATCGTGCGATCCACCCAGCGCGTAGTAGAGACGTTCCCTCCCGATGGCCAGCTTGCGGAGTTCTTTGGAGAAGTCGGCGACCTCATGGGCGGCATCTGCCCCGAATGCGGACCTCGCCCCCTCCACCCCGGCGCGGTACCCGTTCCACACCTCCATCTCCCGATCCCGCGGTCGAACGAAGAGGGAGAACTCCGCTTCGGGGTGCCCGGGGGCGATGACAGCGACAGCCTCGGGCTCGTCGAACCCGGTGAGGAAGAAGAACGACGAGTCCTGGCGGAACTCGTGGGTGACGTCGTCATTGCGCACCGTCTCCCCCGCCGCTGGGACCACCACCAGTGCGCCCTCGCCAACGAGGGCGGCGAGACGAGCGCGGTTGTTGGCGAAGCGATCGGCCATCGGCTGGTCCTCCAACTAGTCGAGTCGCCAGTGTCGCACGGTCGACAGTCCCTGAAGAATGCGCTCTCGGACTTCGACTCCCGGCTCCGCTCAGATGGTCGATACGGCCATCAGGTGGGTTTCGAGCACATCGATGAACCGTTCGAAGCTCTCGATGTGATGTGCATGACTGCCCTCCAGTTCCACCACGTGTGTGTCGGGGAGGCGCGCCCCCAGCAGGTCCACCACGCGCTTTCCCACGGCTCCGTGGTGGTCCCCTTGGTGAGCAACACCGGGCATCGGCTTTCCGCCAGGTCTGCGACAGAAAGGTCAAAAGCCGGCAACTCGTCTTCTCGACTGAATGAAGTCCAAGCATGTCCTTGACTCGCCGATCGCTGGTCGCCTACGCCGAAGCATCAATCACCACCGCGGATTGCCAGCTCCACCAACAACGGAAAGTGGTCGCTGCCAAGCGAGGGACCGAGTTGACGCGACACCGTGGCCAGGTCGGCACTGTGGAGCAGGTTGTCGATCGGAACCCTGAGCAGTGGTACCCCAACCGGGTAGCTGGGCTGGAGACCGAACCCGCGCATCGACTCGGTTAGAGCGCCACGCCGCTGTAGCTCGCGGTAGGCGTGCGACCAGAGGGTGGCGTTGAAGTCGCCGGTGACCACCGTCGGACCGGTCTGCGACTCTGCCCACTCCGCCGCCCAGTCGAGCTGGCCGTCGCGCAGCTCGGTGCGCCCGGGCCCTGTGGGTGCCAGCGGGTGGATCCCGAGCACCGCAACCTCGCGGTCCCCCACCATCTGGCGCACCTCCACTCCCCGCCGCTGCCCCGCGGCGAAGCCGAAGGAGCGCACCTCGGCCCCGGGTCGGGTCAGGACGAGAGTCCCGAATATCAACTCCTCGGTGCGGCTCCTGGTGACTTCGTATCCGAGATCGGCCGCCTCCACCGCCTCCTCCCACGGCTCGTATGCCTCATGGAGGAAGACCACGTCGGGCCCGGTCCTCCTGATGTAGTCGGTGACCGCCCGGTATCGGGAGTTCCCCGCCAGCACGTTGAAGGAGAGCACGGTGATGCGCGCCGAGTCATCCGCCGTATCGGCCCGGGGGAGATACAACGGGAAGATGACGGCCAGGTTGAGTAGGCAGGCGAGACCGGCGATCGCGGCCAGCACCCACCATCTGGCCAGCGCCAGGACTGAGGCCGCCACCGCCAGGATCGCTGCGTACTGGGCGCGGAAGCTGGAGATCACATCGAACAGCCACCACTGCGCCCCGAAGAAGCCCGCCAGCGTCGCAGCCGCCACCGGCAACCCCACCAACATCAGCGGCACGGCGAGAATGCGGAAGACCTGGCTCACCACAAGTCAGGGTAGGAACCGGAACGCGATGCTCAGGGTGTCTCCAGCCGACAGCAGGTCGGTCCTGTCCTCAGTTCACCTCTCCTCGGTGGCTCCAGACATGCCAGGGGGTGGCCGAGGCGTGGTGACCGGCCCGCTCCATCGCCGCCAGCATTGGATGGTTCTGGGTGTCGACATCGGAGAGGATCCGGGTGAAACCGGCCCGCTGCGCCGCGTCGGTGCCGGCGGCGAGCAGATCATCGACGTACCCATTGCCCCGGTTCTCGGGGAGCACGCCGATGTAGGCGATCGTCGCCGTGCCCGGTTCGTCGAAAGGCGAAATCGCAACCATGCCCACCGCTCCCTCGGCGCTCGCAGCGATCAGCCAGGTCTCCTCGGCCCCATCGGCGTACTCCATCATCTGCGCCGCCCAGTGCCCGGGCCGGACCCGCTCGTAGTACCACCGGTCGTTGCGATCCAGCGTCCCCTCGGGGATGCGGGCGAACACCTCGGCGTAGGTATGTGGGCCAATGTCGGCCAGAGAACAGAACCGGAGACGCCGGGAAGCTTCGACACTCTCGCCTCGATCTTCCCAGAGGACGCCTTCTTTCTCCTGGAACAGAGGCAGGTCCAGCGCCGCGGCGAGGGCGAGCCTCTCGTCGGGCCGCTGATGGATGGCCGGGTTGGTGCGTATCTCGAGGATCTTTGGCACGGTGTCGCCCAGCGAGCGCCGGGCTGCCCTCACCAGTTCGGCGAGCACCACCACCGGGTCCCCTGCCCAGGCGGTGGCGCCGAAGAGCGTCATCTCCAATGGGGGCAGCAAGCCGACCCAAGCCGGGTTGGTGACACTCGGTGTCACCACGAAGCCGGCCCGCCCCACGGTGGCGCCGGCAGCGGTCGCCACGAAGGTCCACTCGGGTCGGCTGCTGCCGTCCTCCCACATCTCCTTGACCCAGCCGAGATCGTCGGGGTCATCGTCGGGCGCGGCGAAGTCCTCGACGCGTTCAACAGATCGGATATCGAGCACGATGGTCACCTCTCGTATCAGGCGACCACCCGTCCGGCGCTCAGTCGAAGGGAGCGCCAGGACGGAGGTGGTCGTCGGTCAAACGGAACACGATCACACCTCCTCTCGTCTACGTGGTGGCGAGAGTACACAGGGCGAACCGGGAAGGGTCAGTTGGACAGGCGGCGGCGCAACGTCTCGATCTGATGATGGACGCTGGCGACGCTGCCCCCGCCGGGCGACAGCCGTTGGGCAACAGACCCCTGAGGATCGATCACCTCCAAGTCGGCCTGCTCGAAAAGGGGATCGGCGGCGAGGTCATCGCCGGTTGCCGAACCGAGGTCGCGGCCGTTCCCATGGAGGGCCGCCACCAGACGGCCCACCGCCTGGTGGGCACGGCGAAATGGCACGCCGCGTCCGGTGAGCCGTTCCGCCAGGTCGAGCGCAGCTGTCTCGCTCGACGGGAGCGGTGGGTGGAACCGGGCCCCGGCGAGCATGGCGCCCAGTGCCTCGAGCGTCGCTGCCAGCGTGTCGTCGGCGTGGAAGGCGAGAGCCTTGTCCTCCTGCAGGTCGCGCTGGTAGGCGAGCGGTAGTCCCTTCTGCAGGGCGAGCAGGGCGGTGACATCGCCGAGGACGGTGGCCGCCCGACCTCTGGCCAACTCGGCGATGTCGGGGTTCTGCTTCTGCGGTAGTGCCGACGAGCCAGTCACAGTCCGCTCGTCGTAGGTGACCCAACCGAACTCGGTCGTCCCCCACAACACCAATTCCTCGGCGAGCCGGGATAGGCCCACCACGGTCTGGGCGCAGCAGAAGACGTACTCGCAGACCACGTCACGCCCTGCCACTGCGTCGATCGAGTTCTCGAATATCGCGGACATGCCCAGTTCGCCGGCGACCGCATCGGGGCGTAATGGGAGACTGCTTCCTCCGGCGGCGCCCGCACCCAGGGGGGAAACGTCGAGACGCGCCATGCACTCGATGATCCGTTCGCGATCACGCAGCATGGGCCAGGCGTGAGCCAGGAGGTGGTGGCCGAAGGAGATCGGTTGTGCCTGCTGGAGGTGAGTGAAGACCGGTACCACCAGATCGGCGGTGCCCTCAGCCAAATCGGCCAGCATCATGGCAAAGGCAGCAAGCTGATCGGCACGGCCCTCGGCGGCGCGGCGCAGGTAGAGGCGGAGATCGAGAGCAACCTGATCGTTGCGTGATCGGCCGGTGTGGAGCTTCCCGCCGACCTCTCCCACCAACTCGATGAGACGCCGCTCCACTGCGCTGTGGACGTCTTCATCGCCGTTGACATACCGGAACTCACCACTTTCGGCCTCGCCGAGGATGCGGCGCAGCCCATCGGTGAGGGCGTCGGTGTCCTCATCGGGCAGGATCCCGGCCCCACCGAGCATGGCCACATGGGCGAGGGATCCGGTGACATCGTCGACGAGGAGCCGGCGGTCGCTGTGATCCACGGTGTACCGCCAGAGCACATCGGAGGGCGGTTCGGCGAACCGCCCGCTCCAGAGCGTCATTCACTCACCTTCCCCGAGACGCTCCTCCGCCAGTCGCCGCAGCCGTAGGGCGTGAAGACGGATGAACCCGGCGGCATCGGCCTGGTCGTAGACATCGTCCTCTTCGAAAGTGGCCGTCGCCCGGTCGTAGAGGTCGTGGCGCTCGGAGCGGCGCCCCTCGACGGTGACCGCCCCCTTGTAGAGCCGAAGCCGCGCCTCGCCGTTGACCCGCGCCTGGACCTGGTCCATGAAGGCCTGCAGCGCTTCGCGCTCGGGTGAAAACCAGAACCCGTTGTAGACCATCTCGGCGTAACGGGGCACCAACTCGTCGCGCAGGTGCGCCACCTCGCGGTCGAGGGTTATCGACTCCACCGCACGGTGGGCGTGGTGGAGGATGGTCCCCCCGGGCGTCTCGTACACGCCCCGACTCTTGATCCCGACGAATCGATTCTCGACGATGTCAACCCGCCCCACCCCGTGTCTGCCCCCGATGGCGTTGAGCCGGGTGAGCAACCCGACCGGGTCGAGCACCTCACCATTCACCGTCACGGGGGTGCCGTGCTCGAAACCGACCGTGACCACCTCGGGCCGGTCGAGAGCCCGCTCAGGATCTGCGGTCATCCGGAACATCCCGGCAGGTGGTGATTCCCACGGGTCCTCGAGCACTCCGCCCTCGTAGGAGACATGGAGCAGGTTGGCGTCCATCGAGTAGGGCCGCTGCGGTGTCACCGGCACCGCGATTCCGTGCTCCTTGGCATAGGCGACGAGGTCGGCCCGCCCCCGTAGATCCCATTCCCGCCACGGGGCGATCACCTCTATGTCTGGTTCGAGAGCGTATGCGGAGAGCTCGAAACGGACCTGGTCGTTCCCCTTCCCCGTAGCCCCGTGGGCGATGGCGGTGGCATCGGCGGTGCGCGCCGCTCTGACCAGGCCTTGGGTGATGACGGGGCGAGCGAGCGAGGTTCCCAGTAGGTAGTACCACTCGTACACGGCATTGGCACGAAGGGCCGGGAACACCGCCTCGTCGACGAACTGATGACGGAGGTCCTCGACGATGGCGTCCACTGCTCCAGTCGCAAGTGCCTTATCGACTGCCTCCCCGACCTCGTCGCCTTGACCGACATCGGCCGTGTAGGCGATCACCTCGGCGTCGTGGGTCTCGATCAGCCACCGCAGGATGACAGACGTATCGAGGCCACCCGAGTAGGCGAGGACGATCCGCTTCATGACCCCGCTCCGATCCGCTCCAAATCCGCGGCGAGAGAGTGACCCGACATCCCATCTGCGGCCACCACGAGGACGGTGTCGTCGCCGGCCACGGTCCCGATTACCCCGCCAATGGCCGCAGCGTCGATGGAGCCGGCCACGACAGAGGCGGCACCGGGACGCGTCTTGATGACGACGAGGTTCCCGCTACCCGTGATGGAGAGGGCGTAAGTGGCAACTGCTCTACCTGCCGGCCCGGGTGCCACCTGAGATGCGGCGGCGGGCCGGTAGACCTCGCGGCCATCCCCCGCCGCTACTTTGACCGCACCGATCACCGCCAGGTCGCGGGACACGGTCGCTTGGGTCACAGGGAACCCCGCCTTGGTGAGTAGTCGTGCCAACTCGGTCTGGCTTCCCGCCGAGGTCTCGGTGAGCAGTCGGTGGAGTGCTCTCCGCCGTGAGGCCGTGTCAACCATCCAGCGAGTGTATACGCATATGCGTATCGACCAACCCACGCCCCGGTGGGGGAGTACCCGACGCCGCAGGCGTCGCGGAGGGGGGGAACGTTTCGCTCCCAAGGTTCGCCAGCCGCGAGGCGATCACCGTTGGAAATTCGGGGCTACCGCCTACCAGCTGCCCCGCAGCGAGTCTCTTCCACCCTGCGGGGGACGGAAAGAACCTTCCGACTTCCATCTTCCGTCTTCCGTCTACCGTCTTCCGTCTGTCGTCTACAGAGCGCCAGCGAAGCGCTCCACCGCCAGGTCGACCTCATTGCCCGAGATGGTGAGCGGCGGGGCGAAGCGGACGGCATCGGGGCGGACCGCATTGACGATCAAACCGGCGTCGAGTGCCCGCTCCGTCACCGGACCGGCGTGGTCGTCGTCGAGCCGGGCGGCGAGTAGCAGGCCGCGTCCCCGTACCTCGGCCACCCCCGAAATAGCCGACAACCCGCCCACAAGCTGATCGGACCGCTCCTGACAAACGGTCAGGAGATCCCTCCTCTCGATCTCGTCGAGCACGGCAAGCGCCGCCCGGCACACGGTCGGGCCTCCGCCGAAGGTCGTCCCGTGATCCCCCGGGTGGAAGACAGACGCCACATCCTCCCGGGCCAGACAGGCGCCAATGGGGAGCCCGTTTCCCAATGCCTTGGCCACCGTCGCCACGTCGGGGACGAAACCGAGGTCCTGCCAGGAGAACCAGGTGCCGGTGCGGCCCATCCCGGCCTGCACGTCGTCCACGATCATGAGCACGTCGCGCTCCTCGCACAGTGAGCGCACCTCGACGAGGTAGCCCGGGTCGAGCGGGAACACACCGCCCTCACCTTGGATGGTCTCCACCATCACCGCGGCGGTCTTCGCAGTCACCGCCTCCCGGAGGTCCTCGAGCCGCCCCGGGGCCACATGGGTGAAGCCGTTGGGTATCGGGGCGAACGGTGCCTGGAGCGTGGGCTGACCGGTGGCGGCGAGCGCACCCAACGTCCGGCCGTGGAACGACCCGAGCAGGGAGACCACCTCGAAGCAATCCTCACCGCGGCGGTTCCTGCCCCAGGCGCGGGCGAGCTTCAGCGCCGTCTCGTTCGCCGTTGCGCCGCAATTGGCAAAGAACACTCTCCCCAGCCCGGAAAGTCCGGCGAGCCGCTCGGCCAGCTCCACCATCGGCTCGGTGTAGAAGATGTTGGAGACGTGTGTCAGCGTCTCCAGCTGCTTGGTCACTGCAGCGGTGACGGCAGGGTTGGCGTGACCGACTGCGACCACAGCTATCCCTCCCAGACAGTCGAGATATCGCTTGCCGTGCTCGTCCCACAACCACGATCCCTCTCCCCGCACGAACACCACCGGCCGACGCCGGTATGTATTCATGAGAACCATTTCGGCCCGTTCCACCACAGTCATGTCGGCTGGCCGTGCTCCACCATGGTCCCAATCCCTTCCGGGGTGAATATCTCGAGGAGCAGGGCGTGCTGCACCCTCCCGTCCAGGATGTGGGCCCGACCCACACCGGCGCTCATGGCGGCGACGCAGGATCTCAGCTTGGGGAGCATCCCACCGGCGACCTCGCCCCGTTCCAGCATCTCCTCCACACCGGTGAGGGCGATCGAGGAGATCAGGCTTCCCTCATCACCCAAGTGGCGGTAAAGCCCTTCGACGTCGGTGAGATAGACCAGTTTCTCGGCACCGAGCGCGGCGGCAACTTGACCGGCGACGATGTCGGCGTTGACGTTGTACAGCGCCCCGTCCTCGCCCCGGGCAAGTGGCGCCACCACGGGGATGAAGCCGCCGCCGATCATCGTGTCCAGCAGCCCGGTATCGACTCTTGACACCTCCGCCACGTATCCGAGCCGGGCGTCGCGGGGGTTCGCCTCGATCATCCCGCCGTCGAGCCCGGTGAGCCCCACCGCAGCAGCCTGATGGCTACGCAGCAACCGCACGATGTCAGGGTTGACCTCGCCCGCTAGAACGCGCTGCACTACGCGGATAGCCGCCTCGTCGGTCACCCGGAGCCCATCCACGAATACGGGCTCCAACCCGGCGGCCACCATGGCAGCGGTGATCTGTGGACCGCCGCCGTGAACCACCACGGGGCGGATGCCCACTGTGGCCAACAAGGTGACGTCGCCGGCGAAACTGTGTCGAAGGGCTGCGTCGACCATCGCCGACCCGCCGTACTTGATGACGACGGTGCGCCCCTTGAACGCCTGAATGTAGGGCAGCGCCTCCATGAGGATCGCCGCCTTCCCCATGGTCCCGGCGATGCGAACCCGGGAGGAGTCGGGAGCGGCGTGCCCCGTCGTCATGACAGCTCGCCGAGCTGGTGTTCTCCGGCTGGGATGACGGCCCCGTCAAGCAACCCGTTAATCACGCCATCCATCCAGCAACGGGCAAACCGGCCCCCTCGTCGAGACCGAGCGCCAGGTTGGCGCACTGCACTGCCTGCCCGGCCGCCCCTTTGAGCAGGTTGTCGATGGCGGCGACCGCGATCACGGTCCCGGCGTGCTCATCGACTGCAGCGGTAACCATGGCTCGATTCGACCCAGATACCCACCTGGTCTGCGGCGGCCGGTCGAGCACCTCTACAAACCGCCGGCCCCTATAGAAGGCATCCATCGTCTCCAGGATGTCGCCGGTCGCAGCGGCGCGGCTCATGGTGGCGGTGACGGTGGCCACAAGGCCGCGCTGGATCGGGGCGAGATGCGGGGTGAAGCTCAGGTTGACCGGTCGCCCGGCGACCCCCTCCAGCGCCATCTCCATCTCGGGGCGGTGACGGTGTCCCCCCAAGCCATATGGCCGCACCCCCTCGGCAACCTCGCCAAAGAGCAGGTCGGTCCGCAGCGCCCGTCCTGCACCGGTCGCACCGGAAACAGCGTCCACCACCATCCCGGTGTCGGCAGCGATTCCCGCGGCCACCAAGGGTGCGATCGCCAGCACCGCGGCCGTGGGATAGCAGCCGGGGACGGCGACACGGATGGCTCCCGGCTGCGGCTTCGCCGACACCTCGGGGAGCCCGTAGTCCCACTCCCCCAATTCGGCGGGTATCGGGTGCTCGGCGCCGTAGGCGCTGTGGTACCGCTCTGGGGTATCGAGCCGCATATCGCTGCCCAGGTCGATGACGGTCATGCCCCTCTCGGCGGCGGCGGCGGCGAGGAGAGCAGACGCCCCGTGAGGCAGCGCAAGAAAGACGATCTCGACCGTGGGGATCCTGTCGAGATCGATCGGTCCCAGCCGGCGATCGCCTCCCACGAGTTGGGGATGCAGCTCGCCGAGACGACGCCCCTCCGAGGCGTGACCACCGATGTGGGTCAACTCGATATCGGGGTGCCCGTCGAGGAGACGGACCAATTCGCCCCCGGCGTATCCGGAGGCCCCGAGAACGGCGGCAGTAGCCATGGCAGGCTGGAGTCTATACGCATATGCGTATCGCCCCGCCCCGACTCGCTCACTGGCCCACGGGGGCCAGGCCCAGTTGTGGCATGGGAGGCACCACCGGCTGAAACAGCCAATCCTCGAGGACATCGTCGACCGGGGTGGCCGCGATATCACTGGCCAGCGTGATGAAGTCGTCGGTGGTGACATTCCCGTACCTATGCCGACGCGCCCACGACTTGAGCAGCCGGAGGAAGTCCTCGTCACCCATCTCGAGGCGGAGAGCGTGCAGCGTGAGTCCGCCGCGCAGGTAAACCGATGGATTGAAGACCTGGTCGGGCCCAGGGTCTCCGGGCGGAGGGAAGATGTTTGGTAGTTCTTCGGCCACCTCCTCCGCATCAGCGCCTTGAGCGACGGCTGCGGCGCCACCCATCACTCCGTAGGCGAACCGCACCGAGGCCTCAAGAGCATCGGGACCGACGTCGGCCTCGTCCCACAGCCACTCGCTGTATGTCGCGAAGCCCTCGTGGAGCCAGATGTCCTGCCATGTGGTCAGGGTCACGCTGTCGCCGAACCACTGATGCGCCATCTCGTGGACCACGACGTTCGATCCGAAGCCGAGCGAGGCCCGCGAGAAGGTGCTCAGGGTCTGCGTCTCGAGGGCCGCCTGCGGGGTCTCGTCATCGAGCACGAGGGCGCCGTACGAGTCAAACGGATAAGCGCCGAACAACTCGACCAGTCTCTCCAGCATCTCTGGCTGACGGTCGAACAGCGCTGTCTCGTCATCAGTCAGGTCGGGGTCCATGTAGTTGACCATGGGCACGGGTCCCTGCTGCTCCTCCTCCACCCAGCGTCCGATCCCGAGGGCGAGCATGTAAGGAGCCAACGGTCGTGTGGTCCGCCAGGTGAAGACCCGATCCCCGCCATCGATCCGCTCGACGCCTTCGAGAACGCCGCTCGAGGCAACGGCGAAAGGCTCCGGCACCCGCATCTGCAATCGCACCTGGGCCTTGTCGGCGGGATGATCGTTACAGGGGAACCACCCGGATGCCCCAAAGGGCTCCCCCATCACGAAGGCGCCGTCATCATCGGGGTGCCACGACGACGGGCCGAACAGTGAACCCTCAGGTGTGGTACCGGCTGGGTCGCCTCGGTAGGCAACCTCGACCTGAAACGGCCCAGCGGCAACAGGCTCAGCCGGGGAGATTATGAGCTCGGAGCCGACGCGGTCGAACGGCGCCGGTGCGCCGTCGACCTCCACGCCGGTCACCTCCATCCCTGTGAGGTCGAGGTGGAACGCGCTCAGCTCCGTTTCGGCGGTGGCATGGAGGTTTGCGGTGCCGCCGAGGGTTCCGTTCGACGGGTCCCAGGCGAGGTCGAGTTGGTAGCGCGCCACCTGGTAGCCGCCATTTCCCAGTGACGGATAATACGGGTCACCGATCCCCTCGACGCTCGCGTCGGGAACGGCTGTGGTCGGGGGCTCGGTGCTCGGAGCAGAAGGAGAGGTGGTCGGAGCCGCCGTGGTCGGTGCCACCGTGGTCGGTGCCGCCAAGGTCGTGACCACCGGGGGTGACGTCGTGACCGGCCCGTTCGGCGACGATGAGCAGGCGGCAACGGTCGCCAGAAGAGCCAGGGCCAGGCCCGGCGGGAACCTGACGAGGGGACGGCCGGAGACAGGCTTGGTCACGGGATGCTCCCGTCGGGGGGCGGGCCCGGGTCACCGAGGCCACGATCGATGGCGAATTGGCGGACCATGGCGAACCCATCCTCGGCGCCATAAGGCCCGTCCTCGATGCGCCGCTCGAGAAGCATCTTCATGACCTCGCCGACCATCGGGCCCGGCTCGATCCCGAGGTATCCCATTACCTGGTGACCGTCGATCGGGGCGCGCAGCCGGGCCAGTTCCTCCTGCTCGCCGAGCTCATCGATTCGCCGCTTCAACTCGTCGATTCGGCCCTGCACCGCCCTGGCCCGGCGTGCGTTGCGCGTGGTGACGTCGCACCGCACCAACTCGTTGAGCGGTCCGAGGAGATGACCGGCATCGCGCACGTAGCGGCGCACCGCGGCGTCGGTCCAACCCATCTTGTAGGTGTGAGGACGCAGATGGAGGAACACGAGGTCCCCGACTTCGTCGACCACCAGGCGTGGGTAACGCAGCGCTCGAAGCCTCTCCCTGGCCATCTTCGCCCCGACAACCTCGTGATGGTGGAAGCTCACCCCACCGGCGCCAAACTGCCTGGTGGCCGGCTTGCCGATGTCGTGGAGCAGGGCGGCCAGCCTGAGGACCAGGTCGGGGCTGGTGCACACGGTCACCGCGATGGAGTGGGCCAGCACGTCCTTGTGACGCTGCACCGGGTCCTGCTCCATCTCCAGGTTCACCAATTCGGGAAGGAAGTAGGCCGCGAGCCCGGAGCGAACCACACCCCACAGGGCGGTCTCGGGGTAGGGGGCGGTGAGCAGCTTGGTGAACTCGTCGCGAATCCTCTCCGCCGAGACGATCTGAAGCCGTCCGGCCATGTTTTGCGCCGCTAACTCGGCGGCGGGGTCTGGGGTGAAACCGAGCGTCGCCACAAAGCGGTGTAGCCGGAGCATCCGCAGCGGGTCGTCGGAGAAGGCCACCTCGGGGGCCATCGGGGTGCGAAGTGCGCCGGCGGCCAGATCGGCCAGACCTCCGAAGGGGTCAACCAGTTCCGGCTCTGGGAATCGCAGTGCGATGGCGTTGACCGTGAAATCACGCCGACTCAAGTCCGACATGACATCCCCGGAGAACTCGACCTGCGGTTTGCGGCTGTCGTCGTGATACACCTCGCTGCGGAAAGTGGTGATCTCGTAGGTGTGGTCCTGCCGGATCGCCGCCACCGTCCCAAACCGCTCCCCCACTCCGTGCACGGCATCGGCCCAGCCGGCAACCACCCTCCTCACCGCATCGGGGTGAGCATCGGTGGCGAAGTCGAGGTCATCGTGGGGACGGTCGAGAAGCGCGTCTCGCAACGAGCCACCGACCAGGTAGAGCTGGTGACCGGCGGCGTCGAAACGTCGTCCCAGCTCGACGGCGGGCGAGCCCGGCTCGACCAGCCAGCGGAGACGGGGGGGGACGTTCATCCGGGTCCGTAGCTTGGCAGCCCGCCACGGTTCCCGTGCCGACCAAGCTGCCAGCCCTGGGTTGGCAAGTCGGCGCCGCCCCGGCTACTTCACCCGCCAGTACCGCGCCTGTTCGGAAGCAGCGAGGTCGAGCATCGTCCAGGCTGACTGGGGGGAGGTCACAGCACCGCTTCGGGGGGGCTGCGACTCACCGGCGAGACCGCGCACCGCCGCCTCCGCCGAGCCGCGTAGCGCGTCAAGGTCGTAACCACCCTCGAGGATCAGCACGGTCCGTCCCGGGCCGGCCACCGCCCCGACTTGGCTGGCCATCGAGGTGTAGTCGGATTCGACCAGCCGCAACTCGGCGAGAGGATCGGCGTCGTGGGCGTCGAACCCGGAGCTGACCAGGACCCAGTCGGGGGAGAACTGCTCGACGATGGGACCGACGAGTCGCTCGAATGCCGCTGCCACCACATCTCCGCCCGACCCGGCCGGCAGCGGCAGGTTGACCACCGTCCCCCTCCCCGGCCCGTATCCGGTCTCGTCGACCCAGCCAGTACCCGGATAGAAGGGGAACTGGTGCAGCGACACGTAGAGCACGTCCGGGTCGGCGGCGAAGGTGTCCTGCGTCCCGTTGCCGTGGTGGACATCCCAATCGATGACGGCCACCCGATCCCCGTTTGCGGTGATGCTACGAGCCGTTATCGCCACGTTGTTGAACAGGCAGAACCCCATCGCCCTGGATTCGAGAGCGTGGTGTCCGGGGGGGCGCGCTACCACGAAAGCGGCGTCGCCTCCGCCCGCCGCCAGCACTCGAACAGCGCTCGGTCCGGCACCGGCGGCCCGCACCGCCGCCTGCCAGGAGGCCGGACCGACGACGGTGTCCGGGTCGAGCGATCCACCGCCCGCCAAGCAGAAGTTGCGAATCGCCTCGATGTAGTCGGCGTCGTGGACAAGCCCGAGTAGCTCGACGTCAGCCTTGGGCGGCTCAACTTCGACCAGCCTCGCAGCCGAGGCGCGGATGCCTTCGAGCACCGCCGTCAACCGGGCAGGTCTCTCCGGGTGATGAGGACCCGTGTCGTGGTCGGCGAAGGACGGGTGGGTGAGAAGCACCAGGTCCATCCGTGGACTCTTGCACAGCCGGATTCGAGATCACCAAATCCCGCTCGGCGTGGCATCCTCGGCGGGTGAGCACGCGGGTTGGACGGCACCGGTGACCGTGGTGCGGAGCCGTGGCACATGGCCCGATGCGGTGGCGCTGCGCCGGGGCTGGGCTCTCGCACACGCCCGTCCCTGGAACCGCGACGTCCCCGACGCAGCTCTCAGGCTCGTCAGGGGGAGCTCGGCGTTTCTCGAGGCGTGCGCCCACCATCTGGTCGACCTCGGCGTAAGCGGCGTGGCGTCGCCACCCGTGCTCGACAGTGGAAGAGGGGTGTGGGAGCGGGCGGGGTTCGGATCGCACCTCCGCCTCGACCTCTACCGCTGTCAACTCCCCAGAGGCGACGATCGGCCTCCGCACCCTGTGGTCGAAGCTACTGAGCCATCATGGCAAAGGGCCGCCGAGATCGACCGAGCTGCCTTCGAGCCGCCGTGGCGGCTGGAGGAGCTTGGTCTGCGCGAGGCGTTTGGATCCACGACTCACCGGGTCTTCTTGGTGGTCGGGAGCAACGGGCGGGTCGACGGCTTCGCCATCGTCGGCGCCGAGTTGGGCGCCGCCTACCTGCAGCGGGTGGCGGTCGATCCCGAGGCGCAGGGTCGTGGCCTGGGCAAGTCTCTGGTCAGGGAAGCGCAGCGCTGGGCGAACCGGCATGGGGCCCACAGCATGCTGCTCAACACCCAGCCGGAGAACCAGCGTGCGGCCGCCCTCTATCGGGCAGAGGGCTTTCGTCTACTCCCCGACCGCCTCGAGGTGCTGCGACGCTCATGAGCGCCGTCCGGGTGGTGACCGACTCGGCGTGTGACCTCCCCCCATCCCTGCTCTCGGCCAATGAGATCGAGGTGGTCCCGCATACCATCCGTCTGGGTAGCGAGGAGCTCACGGACCGAGCCGAAGACCGCGAGGAGCTGTGGGCGAAGATCGCCGCCGCGCCTATGCCGAAGGAGACAGCGGCTCCAAGCGCGGCCCGTTTCTCGTCCTGCTTCGACGCTGTGGCGAACACGGGAGCGGCCGGGATCCTCGTCCTCACCATGTCGGCGGAGCTTTCGGCTTCCCATCAGGCGGCGGTTCTCGCCGGGGAGCGGTTTGGCGGATCGGTCGCGGTGAGGGTGGTGGACTCACGGACCGTCTCGATGGCGCTCGGCTTCCAGGTGCTCGACGCGGCTCGGCGGGCAAGGCAAGGCGCCAACCTCGACGACCTAGCCGCGTCGCAGCAGAGCACCGGCCTAGCCATCGCATTCGACTCGCTCGACACCCTTCGTCGCCAGGGCCATGTCGGCCGGATCCAGCATCGGATCGCCGGCTGGTTGGAGCAACGTCCGATTGTCACGGTCAAGGATGGGATGCTGGTCGGTGCTCGTCGTTGGAAGGGCCGGGACGACGCCGGAGAGGTTCTGGCCCGCACGGTCGAGGTCCTCGCCGCCCGTCTGGTCGACCTGGCCGTGGTGACGGCCGTTCCTGCCGACGCCGAGGATCTGACCGCCCGGCTGACGCATCTCGTGCCCCCCGAGAGGCTGCACCGGTCGACACTCGGCCCCGTGATCGGCGCCTATTCCGGCCCTGGCGCCATCGGAGTGGCGTGGAGCACTGTTTGACAGAGCACCGGGGCGCCGATCCCGACGTCCTACCGTTGCAGTGTGCCGCCGCCGATCCCGCCCCGGTATCGCCTCGAGGTCAGGCTCGGTCGTGACGGCGACATCGACGAGTGGCTCGGGGTGGACACAGCGCTCGACCGTCCCGTTCTGATCAGGATCGTCGGACCCGATGCCGACCCGGAGAGGCGAGCTCAATTCCTCGATGCGGTGCGTGCGGCCGCAGCCGTGTCCCACGGTCATATCGCCGCCGTATACGAAGCGGGTGAGGTCCCTGGCGGGGTCTACAGCGTTTGCGAATGGGGTGGGGGGGTCACCATGTCCCACCGGCTCGACGCAGGCGAAACCATGCCGGTTGATGAGTTCATGGGGAACGCGCCTGGACTGGCGGCGGCGCTCGCCGCCGTCCACGCCGCGGGGACCCTCCACGGGGCGATCGACCCCTCCGCCATCCTCTACTCGGCCGTTCACCCGGCCAAGCTCACCGCCTTCGGAAGACCGGCTTGGAGTTCCACTCAGGCCGAGGACGTCCACGACCTGGCCGCGGCACTCGACCGCTCGTTGACCGGGCAACCAGCGGGGCGGATCCCGCCATCGGAGGTAGTCGATGGCGTGGACCCGGCGGTCGATCGCGCCTTAGAGCATGGGTTGCGGGGGATGGTCGGCGCCGCCGATCTTGCCGAGGAGTTGCAGGCGGCACCGACGACCCCGGTGCCCGAGGCGACGGTGTCCGACTCCCCGTGGCGCGGGCTCGCCCTCACCGGGGTGCTGCTGGCCGTCGCCGCCGGGATGGTGTTGCTGGGTGGCTCGCTCACCGCCAGGCCCCAGTCGCCCGTCCTGTTCCCGGCGAGCCCAACCACCTCGGCGCCCGACCTTCCCCGCACCACTCCCCCACCTACCGTGCCGACCACAACTCTCGCCGAGGGCTCGGTGGCCATTGTCGGGGTCGAGGTGTACGACCCGCCCCCCGGCGATGAGCAGGAGAACGACGACGAGGTGGTTCACCTGACCGACGGGGATCCAGCAACCACTTGGTCCACCGAGCGGTACCGAGTACCCGTTTGGCGGTTCAAACCCGGCGTCGGGGTCGTGTTCGAGGTGCGGGGCACTGCCGGGACAGTCGAGCTACGAGGGGTGACCGACGACACGTCGTGGTCGCTCGAGTGGGCGGAACAGACAGCCCCCGACCCGTCCGGGTGGGAACGACTCGCATCGGGGAGGGTGGGCGGCGAGAGGGCCACGGTCCAGGTACCGCCACGCTCCGACGGTGTCTGGCTCTTGTGGCTCACCGATCTCCCCGACATCGGCGGGGCCTACAACGCGACCATCGCCGAGGTCAGATTCCGACCATGACGGATGAACGGCAGCGCGACACCGAGTTGGTGCGCCGGTTCGTCGATGGCGAGTCACGGGCCTTCGATGAATTGATGCGACGCCATGAGGACCGGGTTTTTGCAGTCTGCCTGCGGGTGATGGGCGATCGCGAACTGGCCCTCGATGCCACCCAGGAGACCTTTGTCACCGTCTACCGCAAGGCACATCTCTACAACGACCAGGCAGCGTTCAGCACCTGGTTGTACCGGGTGGCGGTCAACACCTGCTACGACCAGCACCGCCGACGGGCCAGGCAGCGCACCGAGGCGTTACCCGAGGGCATGGAACCGGCCGATCCGACCGCCGGTGACGCCTTCGAGTCAGTGGAGCTTCGCCCCGAGTTGGAAGTGGCGCTGGCTGCCATTCCCGTCGACTTCCGCATCGCCGTCGTGTTGTCCGATCTTGAGGGCATGGCTCTCCAGGAGATCGCCACCCTGCTCGACGTCCCCGTAGGAACCGTCAAGTCACGAATCTTCCGGGGAAGGCGCCAACTCGCCGAGGCGCTGGGGAACCGAACTGGGCCTGCCCCTCGTCCTACCAACCTGGAAACCGAATGACCTCAATACTTCGCTTTGAGTGGATGGGCGCCGACCCGGCGCTGCCAGCCGCCGAGGACAGTCCCGATGCATGAACACGATCTCGATCTGATCGCAGCCGCTGCGGCTGCCGACCCAGACGCCGACCAGCAGATGGCGGCCACGCTGGTCGCCACCTGCGACTTGTGCCGTCAGGAGTGGGATGCCCAGCGGACAGCCATCGCCGCGCTTGCCGCAGCCCCACGCCCAATTCTCGATGACCTGGAGCGGGCGCGGCTCCATAGGAGGGTGGGAGCGGCGTTGGAGACCGAGTTGCCCAGCACGCGACCTGCTCAGATCTCGCCCTTCACCCGGCGGGTCCTCGCCGTGGCGGGGGCGGCTGCGGCGGTCGTCGCCGTGCTCGGCGTCGGTTCCCTCCTCCGGGATGGGGGTGGCACGGTCGCCACCGTCGACCAGATGGCCCCCGAGGCGGGCGCCGATCTGGCCACCGCGAACCAGTCGTTTGACACCGAGGAGGACACCGCAACCCTCCAAGGCGGGATCCAGGTCCCCAGTACGGGCGGCGCAGAGAGCACGGAGTCCACGGCCGCCGCAGGGGGCACGGAGTCCACGGCTGCAGCCGCCGGTGCCGCCGACAACACGAACCGCACCGCCAGCGAACTGGCGGCGATACGTCTGCCCGAGGTATCTCCATCCCGTTTGGCCAGCCGATTGCTCGCCCTGCGAGACAGGGAAATCGGTCGCGATCTTTCGAGCGAGGAGACGGCGCTCATCTGCGTCGACCGGGTCGGGCCGGACAGACCAGGGTCGGAGATCGACTTGGTTGCATTGCTAACCGTTGGTGATGACGAGGTCGAGGTATACGTCGTGGTGAACGACTCCGGGGAGCGGGCGGCCTTGGCCTACCGCACCTCCGACTGCACGCTCATCGCCGAGCGCTGACCTTCTCCCGAACGGTTCCGGAACGCACCGCTAACCTCGCCGCCATGGAAGACCTTCCCGTCCGACTCGCCGACCTCTTGGAGAGCATCGCAGTCAGGGTTCGAACGATGACGGTCGACCGGGTCCACCGGATCGTCACCATCGTGTCACTCGGATTGATCGCGGCCACCATGGCGATAACCGCGGTGGTCTTTCTTTTCGTAGCGCTCTACAACCTGCTGGCCCACTGGCTCACTCCGGCTGGCGCCCTCGGTGTGATGGGCGGAATCTTCGTGCTCGCCGGACTGTTGGTCTGGAGCCGGAGGAGTGCACGGCCGCCCCAGGCCGAGCTACCACCCGAGGTCAAGTCGGCCACCATCCCGGAGCCGGCCTCGATGTCGCCACCCGCCCAGGTTGGTTGACCAAGTAGAGGAGCAGAGTGGCTCACAAGGTTGTAGTAGTTGGTTCGGGGCCTGCCGGCTTGACCGCGGCCCTCTATGCCGCCAGAGCCGACCTGAAGCCCTTGGTGCTCGAAGGGAGCAGTGCCGGTGGTCAGTTGATGATCACCACGGAGGTGGAGAACTACCCGGGCTTCCCGGACGGGATCATGGGCCCGGAGATGATGGAGCGCTTCCGCAAGCAAGCGGCACGCTTCGGAGCGGAACTGCTCACGGTCGACGTCACCCGGGTTGATCTCTCCGCCAAGCCCTTTCGTCTCTGGACGGGCGAGGACGAGTACACCGCCGACTCGGTGATCATCGCGACCGGGGCATCGGCCAATTGGCTTGATGTGCCGGGGGAGCAGCGTCTCACGGGGCGCGGGGTTTCGGCATGCGCTACGTGCGACGGATTCTTTTTCCGCGACCAGCGGGTGCTGGTGGTAGGGGGCGGTGACTCGGCGATGGAGGAGGCTCTGTTCCTGGCCAAGTTCGCCAGCGCGGTCACCATCGTCCACAGACGCGATGAGTTCCGCGCATCGAAGATCATGGGGCAGCGCGCCATCGACCACCCCAAGATCTCAGTGCTGTGGAACAGCGAGGTGGAGGAGGTGCTTGGGGATTCCGGTGTCACCGGCGCCAGGTTGCGCCACGTCCTTACGGGCGAAACGACCACTGTCGACGCCGACGGTTTCTTCGTCGCCATCGGCCATCGGCCGAATACCGACATCCTTAGCGGCCAGGTCGAGTTGGACCCGATTGGGTATGTAGTGCTCAAGGGCGACGGATCGACTGCAACTTCGGTCGAAGGGGTCTTCGCCGCCGGTGACGTCGCCGACCCGGTATACCGTCAGGCTGTCACCGCAGCAGGAAGCGGCTGCGCCGCGGCGATCGACGCCGAGCGATGGCTCGCCGAGCAGGAATGAACCCGTAGGCTGCCCGGTTTACCCAGGCACACCATCCATCGAGGAGAACCATGGGCGAGCACAGCATCACCGTCACCGACCAGACCTTTGAAGACGCCATTTCGGGCGAAACACCCGTTTTGGTCGACTTCTGGGCGGAGTGGTGCGGTCCGTGCCGTATGGTCGCCCCGGTGCTCGATGAGATCGGTGCCGAGTACGCCGAGAAGATCACCATCGCCAAGCTCAACGTCGACGAGAACCCGCAAACCGCGGCGTCCTACGACGTGATGAGCATCCCGACGATGATCGTCTTCCAGGAGGGCATCGCCAAGAAGCGCATCGTTGGCGCCCGCCCCAAGGCCAACATGGTCAGCGAGTTGTCCGAATTCCTCGCCTGATCCAGACCGCTGCTTAGCCGAGCCCTGCCGATCCTGTCACTATGCGCCGGTGCGGCTCTATCGATTGGGTGACGCCGGCGAAGCAGTGAGCGATATCCGGGCGCGTCTCGGCGCGCTCGGATTCCCTACCGACCGGGACCCAGAGGGCTGTTATGGAGAGGCGACGGTCGATGCCGTGCGCGGCTTCCAGCAGTCCCGGCGTCTCAATCCTGACGGGGTCGTCGGTCCCGACACCTGGCGCGCGCTATACGAAGCCGGCTACGTGCTCGGTGACCGCCCCCTCGACTACCGCAGGCCGATGGCGCGGGGCGAGGATGTCGCCGAATTGCAGCGCCGGTTGAACGACCTCGGCTTCGACGCGGGGAAGGTCGACGGTGTCTTTGGGCCCGATACACAGCGGGCCCTGCGCGACTTCCAGCACAACCGACAGATAGCGGAGGACGGCATCACCGGACCGCAGGTCCTCGGTGAGCTGCGGCTGGTGTCACGCACCGCGGAGAAGACCGGTCGAGAGGCGATCCGCGAGCGCGAGTGGCTGCGCTCTCTCCCCCGAACGCTGGCGGGGAGCCGGGTCTACTTCGATGCCGGCTGCCGCAACGACGACGAACGCGACCGAGCGTGGGATGCCGCCAATGGCGCCGCCTTGGCGCTGCAGGGGCGGGGCGGTGTGCCACTCATGTCCCGAAGCGCCGACACGAACATGCCCGAGCGAGTCCGAGCCCGACGAGCCAACCGGCTTGGTGCCGAGATGATCGTTTCCTTCCAGCTTCCGGTCGAGGAGCCCGGGGTCTTCTTCTTCGCCAGCTCGATGAGCCGCAGCGAAGCGGGAGCGCTACTCGCCGCCGAGATGGCGGCGCACCTCGACCTCATGGTCGATGGACGGGCGGTGCCGATTCTCAAGGAGACCCGGGCGCCGGCGGTGGTGATCGCCACCACCGCACTAGGCGCCTCCGTGGGGGAGAGAGCGGTGACAGCCATGGCTTCGTTCCTTGTCAGGGCGGCCCCCACCGCCGGGGCCGCCGACGGTCATCCGAGCAGCCTCCGGTAGAGACGCTCCAGTTCGGCGACCGAGCCGTAGTGGATCACCATCCTCCCGCGGTCGTTGCGGTATTGGATCTCAACCTTTGCCCCCAGCTGCTCCGCCAGGCGCTGCTCCAACTCGAAAAGCGCAGGCGGGCGCAGCTCCCGGATCGCCGCGGGAGCGGTGGGCGCCCCTCTCCTGGCTTTTACCGCTTCCTCGATCCGGCGCACCGACCAACCCTCGTCAACGGCGCGTCGCGCCACGTGTTCGGCGAACCGCTCGTCATCCAGCCCGACC
>DATADW010000085.1:0-8868 GCA_036258335.1 Acidimicrobiia bacterium | reverse complement strand
TATGAGCAGCGCTTGTTCGGCCAGGGCCCGATCCACATTTTCGAGGGCGCCGACTGCGTCGCTCAGATCGAACGCCTCGGAGAGGTCGCCGCCCGATGAGGTGAGATCGGTACCACCAACACCGTCTATCCCCCAGCCGGCGAATTGGTATCCGCCATCGGCGGGGGAGGTGAAGAACCACTCGATCGCGTCGTCGACCGAGCCGGCGGGACCCGGCGTGGTCACCCACGCCCACGTCGCCGTCTCGAATGTGCCCGGGATCACCCGGTCGGCGAAAAGGGTGGTCACATCCAGCCTCTCCACTGTGACCGCTATCCCCACCGCTTCGAGTTGACGCTCGATGGCGGCCGCAACGCGGCGTCGCGCCAACGCGTCGCTCACCGATAGGGCCAGCGAGAGCTCGGTCCCAGGGCCCAGCCTGCGCTTGAGAGCCTTCAGCTGTTCTCGGGCCGCGGCCGGGTCGTGGTGGTACATGCTCCACGGTCCTCCCGGTCCGACTGCCTGCGTGACCGCCGATGAAGCAACCTCGTTGCTCGAGACACCAGCGACCTCGGCGATCCTGGAGCGGTCGAGCGCCATGGCGACGGCCCTTCGGAACTCGAGCTCACCCACCAGCGACTCGGGGTTCCGGACTTCCCTCCCGGGACCCACCTCAAAGGCAAGATGCTCCCAGTCCTCACCGGGCATCGTGTATGCGGCAGCCCCGGGAAGGGTGGCCAACCGAGCAGCCGAGCCCGGATCGGTCCCGATCACATCGAAGCGGGCCTGCCGGAACCCTTCGTCCAGATCCTCGCGACTCCCGGCGAAGACAATGTCGAGCTGAGACAGGTAGGGCAGCGAGCGACCCGCCTCATCCTGCTCCCAATAGCGTGGATTCCGCTCCAGCAGCAGATGACCTCCTGGCACGTACGTCTCGACACGGAACGGAGCGGCACTTGGCCAGGAAGTCCAGCCTCCGATCGCTTCGGAACCGGATAGAGCATGCGCCGGCAGAAGGAACGGAAAGGCATCGAGCCAATCCAACGAAGGGCTGGCTAGCCGAAACTCGACCCTCCTGCCCGTCCCCGTCACCGAGCCCGGTACCACCTCCCCATGAGCGGGGCTGAGGTCATTCGCCACGGACGGGCCGGTCAATACCTCATGGGTGAAGACGAAGTCGTCGGCGGTGACCGGTGTCCCGTCGTCCCAAACGGCCTCTGGGCGGATCCGAAGGATCACTCGCAATGTGCCGTCAGCCATCACCCGGAGGTCACCGCTCTCACGCGTCGGGATGCGAAGGACCAGCCAGGGCTCGGGTCGAAGGGTCTCCGGGTCTAGCCGGAAAGGAGCCGCCCAGAGCAGTGGGCGGAGTTGCATGATCACATCCGATCGATCGAGCAGCGGGTTGAGCGATTTGGAACTCCCGACCATGGCCACCGTTGCCCGCCCGCCGGCAAGGTCGGTCGGAACACCCGTCACCGCCATCGCAGGGGAAGCAGAGAGCGACAAGATCGCCAACAAACAAAGGACGCGTCGAAGTAAAGCCATGTGAGAGGAAGCTCAGCCGAGGAGCCAGGCGAGCACCATCGTGGTGATGCCGAACGCCACCCCGACCACGACGGTGAGCCGGTCGAGGTTGCGTTCCACCACGGTGGAGCCGCTGGACAGCGGGCCCATCCCGCCGCCAAACATGTCAGACAGACCACCGCCGCGCCCGGCGTGGAGCAGGATCAGCACGATAAGGGCGATCGAGACGATCACCTGGAGGACGATGAGGGCGATGGTGACAGCGTTCATGATGAGTGCCCGCGCCAGCGACTAGGTCAGCGAGGAGGGCGGATTATGCCACCCCCGGCGGCGAATTCACAGCCGTCAGCCCGCCTGCCGCGCCACCGCTTCCGACGCGGCGGCAACCGCATCGGGGTCACCCAGGTAGAAGCTCTCGATCCGGGCCAGGTCCTCGTCGAGCCGGTACACGAGTGGGACCCCGGTGGGGATATTGAGACCGACGATCTCCTCATCGCTGATGCCGTCTAGGTGCTTCACCAGCGCCCGCATGCTGTTGCCATGTGCCACCAACACCACTTGGCGACCGGCCCTCAAGTCGGGGACGATACGGTCGTGCCAATAGGGCATCATCCGGTCGACCACATCGGCGAGGCACTCGGTGGCGGGAATCGCATCGGGTGGCAGCCAGGCGTAGCGCGGGTCGTGGCGGGGATGCCGCTCGTCGTCGGGGTCGAGCGGTGGCGGGGGAACGTCGTAGCTCCGCCGCCACAACAGGACCTGCTCGGCCCCGTGGCGATCGGCGGTCTCCTTCTTGTTGAGCCCCTGGAGGGCCCCATAGTGCCGTTCGTTCAACCTCCAATGCCGGCGCACGTCGATCCACGAGAGTCCCATCCTGTGGAGGACGATCTCGGCGGTGCGGACCGCCCGCACCAGGACCGAGGTGTGGACAACGTCGAAGCGGTATCCCTCGGCTGCCAAGACTGCTCCGGCTGCTTCTGCCTCGGCCATCCCCCGGTCGGTCAGGTCGACATCGGTCCAACCGGTAAAAAGGTTCTCGAGGTTCCATGTGGACTGACCATGGCGGATCATCACCAGGGTGGTGGTCATCACGTCGAGCCTAGACAGGGACCCGGATCGGGCCTATCCGAGCGTCGATCTCGGTAGCGTGATCGGCACGCGATAGGGAGCACACGATGAGCGAAGGTGACCTGCAACTGCTGGCGGCGATCTTCGGAGGACCCGACCAGGCGACCCGGGCTCTCGCCACATTGGTCCCGGCCCTGGGCGAGAACGCAATCAGCATGGCGGCGGTGATACGCAGGGAGCAGGACGGGGCGGTGCATTGGGCTGAGACCCACGACGCCGGCGCTGCCGAGGGCGCCGTGGTCGGGTTCGGGTTCGGGGCGGTGGTCGGACTGCTGGGCATCATGCTCGGTCCGGTGGCGTTGCTGGGCGCTCCCATAGGCGCCGGGATCGGCGCCTTGGTGGCCAAACTGCGCGACAAGGGCTACGAGGATGACGACCTCAGGGCTCTCGGCGAAGACCTGGCGCCCGGTGAGTCGGCTCTTGTCGCCAACATCAGTGCCGGGGAGGTGGAGAAAGCGCGGCGTCTTCTTGAAGAGTTGGAGGTGAGGCGGGTCGTGATTCGAGGCGTTGCCTCCGACGTGGGCGCCATGCTCGACCAGGAAGCCGCCGCCCTCCTGGAAACCGAGGTGAGCACTCCCGAAGAGTGAGACAAGCACTGGTGGGGGTTCACCAGCCCAGGACCCGATGCTCCGCAGCGGGTCCCTTCCCCCCTACAAGGGGACGAGAGACCGTGCCTCCCGCGGGTGGTTCCGCACCGTTGGGAAGTCGCCAGCCCCCCCACCCGCTGCTTCGCGGCGGGTCCCTTCCCCCCTGCGGGGACGGAAGTTCTGCCGTCTGCCGTCCGCTTGGATTCAGTTCTTCCAGTACTGGACGACGGCGGCAAAGGTGTCCGGTTCGAGCGAGGCCCCGCCGACGAGGGCTCCGTCGATGCCTCGTTTCGCCATGAAGCCGGCGATGTTGCCCGGGTTGACCGAGCCGCCGTAGAGGATGCGGACGACCGCAGCAGCTTCATCGCCCCAAACCCTCCCGACGGTGCTGCGGATGACGTCGATCGTCTCGGCGGCGTCATCAGCCGAGGCGTTGCGACCGGTTCCTATCGCCCAGATCGGCTCGTAGGCGATGGCGATCGAACCGGCCGATTCGCCCCCGATCCCGCGCAGACCCGCCTCAATCTGCGTTTTGACCACATCGGTGGTGAGCTCGTCCTCCCGCTCCTGCAAGGTCTCGCCAACGCACAGGATGGGGATCATGGAATTGGCCAAGATCGCCTTCACCTTGCGGTTGACCATGTCGTCTGTCTCTCCGAGGAGCTGCCGCCGCTCGGAGTGGCCGGCGATGACATAGCCCACGTCGAGCTTGGCCAGCATCGACGGCGATATCTCGCCGGTGAAGGCCCCGTTCTCCTCCCAGTGGCAGTTCTGCGCTCCTAGGCGGATGCTCATGTGGTCGGTCTCGATCACGGTCTGCGCCGAGCGGAGCGCCGTCGCGGGTGGGCAGACGACAACATCGACCCGCTCGTAGCAGTCGGGATCGAGCCGGTAGCTGAGCTTCTGCACCATCTGGATCGCCTCGAGGTGCGTGGCATGCATCTTCCAGTTGCCTGCGATGAGCGGTTTGCGGTCCATCAGCTCGCCCATCGCTGCAATGCGGCCACCCCGGGGAGGGTGGCGCCCTCGAGC
Organism: Acidimicrobiia bacterium; assembly: GCA_036258335.1. GTDB lineage: Bacteria > Actinomycetota > Acidimicrobiia > Spongiisociales > DATADW01 > DATADW01. Next base: position 4,615 of record DATADW010000085.1, on the reverse strand, counting down.
ATCTCGAGCCCTGCCCCTCCCCCAGTGGAGAGATGGGAGACCTTCTCCTCCAACCCGAATTGCCGCACGGCGGCAACCGAGTCACCCCCACCCACCACGGTGTAACCGGGGTGGTCGGCCATCGACTCGGCCACTCGCCGGGTCCCCCCGGAAAACGGCTCCCACTCGAATACGCCCATCGGGCCATTCCAGAAGACCGTTGCAGCGGCGGCGATCTCGGAGGCGAACCGATCGGCCGTGGTCGGCCCGATGTCGAGCCCGACACTTCCCGGGGCGAGCTCGTCGATCCCCACCACCGACGGCGCCGCACCCTCCTCGAGGCGGTCGGCGACCACGAGATCCGAAGGGAGCACGATCTTGCTGCCGTTCTCGCCAATGAGGATGGCCCGAACCTCCTCGATACGGTCTGGCTCGAGCAACGAATCCCCCACCTCGCGACCCTGCGCCGCAAGCAAGGTGAAGCACATCCCGCCCCCGATGAGCATCCGGTCGACCTTGGGGAGCAACGATCCGATGACGCCGAGCTTGTCGGAGACCTTGGCGCCGCCGAGCACCACCACATAGGGCGTGTCGGGGGCGCCGAGCAACCGGCCGAAGGCTTCCACCTCCGCCAGCAGGAGCGGTCCGCCGACCGAAAGGACATGTTCGGCAACCCCGACCGTGGAGGCGTGCGCTCGATGCGCCGAGCCGAAGGCGTCGAGGACGAAGAGCTCGCCAAGCCGGGCGAGTCTCTCCGAGAGCTCCGGGTCGTTCTTGGTCTCCCCGGGCTCGAACCTGGTGTTCTCCAACAGGATGACCTGGCCCGGGTCGGCCTCCGCAACTGCCTGCTCCGCCTCATCACCGGCCACGACGTCGAGCTTGGTCACCGGGAATCCGCCCAACTCGGAGAGACGGGTGGCAACGGGGTCCATCCGGAACGCGGGATCCGGTCCTTTGGGTCTTCCCAGGTGGCTGCAAACGGTCACCACCGCCCCGGCGGCACGCAGCTGCTCGATGGTGGGGAGGCTGGCGACAATCCTGAAGTCGTCGTCAACCCGGCCGCCGTCGAGCGGGACGTTGAGGTCGGCCCGCACCAGTACGTGGCGCGGGATGTCGACGTCGTCGAGTGTGGGCAATCTGCTCAACCGCTCCTCCGTTCCCCCGCCAGCGCGGAAAGCACCTCGCCGAGCCGGATGGGATCGTGCTGGGGCCACCCTGCTTCGGGGTCGTCGACCCGGGCTTCCGTCATCTCCCAACCGAGTGCCGCCGCCTCGTCCCCATCCAGGAACAGCTGGTCGTGCCCGGGTGGGACGGCGAGAGGCCCCTGATGGACGATCACGGCGCCCCCGCCGATCCCTCCGAGCCGGCCGATGACGTCGAGGTGGTCGAGGGCCTTCATTCCCAGCGTCTCGCCGTCCTGGGTGATGAGGTTGAGCACCGCCACCCGCTGTGCCCGGGAGGCGTTGACCGCCTCGGCGATGCCGGGCACGACCAAGACCGACAGCACCGAGGTGTACAAGCTCCCTGGGCCAAGGATGATCTGGTCGGCGGCGGCGATGGCCTCGAGAGCGTCGGGACTCGCCGTGACATCTTGGGGGACGAGCGTCAACGACTCGATCCCGCCCCGGGCGCGCGTGATCTCCGCCTGTCCGACCACGGTGGACCCGGCGACCCGCGCCTCCATGATCAGCCGCTCGCCTGCCACCGGGATGACATGTCCCACCGTCTGCAGCATCGCCTCGGCCGCCCTGACAGCGGAGTCGAACCCACCGAGCAGCTCGCTGAGCGTGGCGAGCACCAGATTGCCCATCGAGTGCCCGGCGACATCGCCGATGGCGAAGCGGTGGGCGAAGACCTCGCCCCACACCGTCGGTTCCGGACTGAGAGCCAGCAGACACCGCCTGATGTCGCCAGGGGGTGGGATGCCAAAGTCGCCGCTGAGGCGCCCAGAAGACCCACCGTCGTCGCTCACCGTTACCACCGCGGTGATCGATCCGGCGTAGCTCTGCGCAGCCTCCAACGCAATGGCCAGACCGTGGCCGCCGCCCAGGGCCACCACCCGAGGGCCGCTCTTGTCGAGGCGTAGCGGCTCCAACATCACCTCGGGATCGGTGACCGCTTGGGTCATTTGTCGATGTCGCGGTGGCGGATCGTGGCGGAGATGTCGTGCTCCTCGAGCCAGCGCCGCAACTCCTCGGACAGCGTGACCGAACGGTGGCGGCCACCTGTGCAACCGATGGCGATGGTGAGGTACGACTTGGCCTCCTCGCGAAACCGGGGGATGAGAAAGCTCAGCATGTCCTCGACCCGATCCAGGAATGCGACCGCATCGGGATTGCCCATGACGTAATCGGCGACGGCGGGATCCTTGCCGGTCTGGGGCCGCAGCTCGGCGACCCAATGAGGATTGGGTAGGAACCGGCAGTCGAACACCAGATCGGCCTCACGGGGCACCCCGTGCTTGTATCCGAAGGTGACCAGCGCCACCTGCATCGGCTGGCTGACCGGCTGGTCGCGGAACCGCTCCTCCACCTGCCGGCGAAGCTGGTGGACGTTGGTGTCGGTGGTGTCGATCACCAGGTCGGCGCCCTCCCTTATCTCCTCGAGCAGGTCACGTTCGGCGGTGATCGACTCGGTGACGGTGGCGGCGGGGACCGGGTGGGGACGGCGGCTCTCCGAGTAGCGGCGTACCAGAGCGGCATCGTCGGCGTCGACGAAGAGCACGGTTGTCTCCACACCTGCAGCGCGCAGCCGGTTGACAGCCCCCTGCAGCTCGTCCGAAGGGAGCCCGCCGCGGGAGTCGACCACCACGGCCAACCGCTTGCGACCCTCGGGCACGTCGTTGAGCGCCACGACGTCGCCCATCAAACCGGGTGGCAGGTTGTCGATCACGAAGTAACCGAGGTCCTCCAGCACCTTGGCCACCGTGGAGCGGCCCGCCCCCGACATCCCAGTCACCACCATGACCCTGGGGTGGAGCGGAGTGGACGCTGCCGAATCGGCAGGGTCCCCAACGGTCGCCGGAATCACGACGTCAGCCATGGAGCGCAGCGTAGAGCGACCGAGCCACCGCATCCGGAACCACCTCGGCCAGCTCGGACGCCTCGGCGGAGCGGAGCCGCTTGAGCGAGCCGAACCGTCTGAGGAGGGCCTTCTTCCGCACCGGGCCGAGGCCGGGGACATCGTCGAGCACCGAGTCGACCATCGACCTGGAGCGCAGCGTCTGGTGATAAGTGTTGGCGAAGCGGTGGGCTTCGTCGCGCACCCTTTGCAGCAGGTAGAGCGCCTCTTGGTCGCGAGGGATGTGCAGCGGCTCCGGTCTCCCCGGCAGGTACACCTCTTCCATCCGCTTGGCCAGCCCTGCTGCGGGAATGTCGAGTCCCAGCTCGTCGAGGACCTTCTCGGCCCGGCTCAGCTGGCCGGCGCCACCGTCCACCAGGATCAGCGATGGTGGGTAGGAGAAGCGCCCCCTCTTGGTGGGTGTCTGGTCGACCTCGCCCAGATAGGCGACCAGTCGGCGCCGCAGCACCTCCTCCATCGAGGCAAAGTCATCCTGTCCCACCACCGTTCGGATCCGGAATCGCCGGTAGTCGGAGCGCTTGGGCAATCCGTCCTCGAGCACCACCATCGACCCGACGCTGTCACCGCCCTGAAGCGTCGCTATGTCGTACGCCTCGATCCGAAGCGGCGCCTCGGGGAGGTCGAGGATCTCTTGAAGGCTCCGCAGCGCCTGTGCCCGGGCGTTGTGATCGGACTGGCGCCGCATCCGGTGCCGGGCGAAGGCCTCGGCGGCGTTGGCCCTGGTGGTCTCCATCAGCCGGCGCTTGGCCCCGCGTTGCGGCACCCGCAGCGCCACCGGGCCACCCCGCCTCTCGGTGAGCCACGCCTCCCACAGGGAGTAGTCGGGGGGGAGCTCCTCGACCAGCACCGAGCGGGGCGGTGGCTCATCGCCGTAGAGCTCGCGCAGCACCGAGCCAAACAGCTCGGGGCGGGTGACGTCCTCCACCCGGTCGAGCACGGTGCTGAGGTTCCCCACCACACGTCCCCGGCGGACCTTGATCACCTGGAGCGACGCCTCCAGCGGGTCGTCCTCGAGCGCGATCAGGTCGAGATCCTCGGAGCGGTCGGTGACCACCTCCTGACGGGCCAAGGCGCGCTCCACGTCGATGATCCTGTCGCGGAACCGGGCCGCCACCTCGTACTCCTGGCGGTCGGCGGCGCCAAACATCTCCCGCCGCATCTCGGCGATCACCTGGTCGGTGTCACCCTGGAGGAAGGCGGCCAACCAGTCCACGTATCCCTGGTACTCCTCGTCGCCCACGGCTTCGATGCACGGACCCGAGCACTTCTCGATGTGAAAGAGGAGGCACGGCCGCCCCATGGCCTCCTGACGGCGGAAGAGGCTGTCGGAGCAGGTCCGGACCGGGAAGGTGCGCAGTAGTTGGTCGAGGGTCTTGCGGATGGCATAGGTGTGGGCGTATGGACCGAAGTACTGGGTGCCCTTGCGCCGCTTGCCCCTCATCACCCTGGCCCTGGGCCATCGGTCCGACCGTGTGATCGCCAGGTACGGGTAGCTCTTGTCGTCGCGCAGCCTGATGTTGAACCTCGGCCGGTGCTCCTTGATCAACGAGTACTC
>DATADW010000084.1:0-3215 GCA_036258335.1 Acidimicrobiia bacterium | reverse complement strand
GCCACCAACTTCGGCCGTTTCCTCGACCTCCTCGGCCCCAAGGGACACAACGTCAAACTCGCCGGCATGTGTGACCAGGGTGAGGAGACCGCCTTCCGTCGGGCGATCGAAGAAGGCGGAATCGGCTCGGGGCTCGACAGGGCGAGCATGGAGTCTCTGGGCTTCTTCGTGTGCGTCTCCGATCTGGAAGACGAGCTGTTCCGTGCCCTCGGTCCCGATCGTTTTGTTGACCTCATCGCTGCTCAGGGCCAGTTGAAGAAGTTCCGCAACTTTCAGAACCAGCCCGCCCATCGTCACAAGACGCACCACCGCCAATTGTGGGACTGGCTCGGCACTCACAAACTCCCTTACGCGTGGCTGATGGTGGCCGCCCTACCATCCAACGCGGTGCCCCCACCACTGCGGGGTGTGCTGGCTCAGATCTGACGCTATATCCAAACTGTCACCGTAGGTATCGAAGCCACAGTGTCAGGTACCTACCGGGACCACACGTCCGCCAGACACCGAACAGACAGACACCGAACACGCTCGCGTGGCCGAAACGCGGCCCAGACCCTTCACCCCATCAGGCAGTTGGGCCCTGTGACCAGGGCCTTCCTTGTGGAGGTGAGGGGATTGGAACCCCGGCTTCTTCTGTGCGAGGGCAGACCCGCTCGATCCCCTGACCTGGGGAAAAGTCCAAACCGCCCCCAGCGAGCGGAAATGGGTTCTCGACGTCGCGCATCGTTTTCGCTTTGTTTCTCAATCTCTCGCGGCCCGAATACAATACCTAAGAATGAGAACCGGTCTCATAGGGCGACAATCTCGGCGCGGGTGAGCCGCTGGCGGTGGACTCGGCGACCCACGCTGCGCTCCCGGTCGTCCGCCGGCGTCGTGACCCAAACCGCGCTCAGGGAGCCTCTTCAGAGCCGGCTACAAGAGCCAGGGCAGCATCGGGGGTCAATTCCCGACCGGCCCTGCGTGCGGCTTGCGCTTCGGGATCCTCATAAGAGTCTGCCATTCGGGCCAACAGCGAGATCTGGACCGCGGCCAGAGGCCATACTCGAAGACCTATTCGAGCCCGAAGCCCTTCTGCGGCACCGAGGGCGGAGAGACCGTCGATCTCACGCCCTTTGGCGAGCGCCCACCACCCGTAGCCATCGAGGATGTAGGAGAGCACCTCCCGGCTCGGTGTTACCGCCAAGGCCGTACGAGCAGCGTCGAGGTACACCTTGGCACGGTCCAAGTCTCCGGAGATGAGTTCCACAAAGGCACCGAGAGATGAACTCTGCGCTCCTATCGGCAATGCTTCGATGCGGGCCGACAGGAGGACGGCTTCCTCCACAGCCTTCCGTGCCTCGGCGAGGTCGCCCCTCCCCGCCTGGTACGAGCCGAGGAAGTTGAGGGCGTAGGCCAGGTTGACCGTATCGCCACGGTTACGGAAGACCCGTATGGCTTCGACGATGAGCTCCGGTATGCGTGGGTCGTCGAAATCAAACGCGGGGAGGCTTCCGGCGACCACCAGCCGGGAGTTGGCCTCGATCTCCTCGTCGCCGAGTGCGGCCGCTGCTTCCATTGCCCGCTGACCCCCTTCCAGGGCGCGTTCAAAGTCACCCGCCTCGAGGGCGAAGAAGCCGTCGACATGGAACGTCTGAGCTCTGAGACTGGGTTCCAGTTCGTCGAAGTGGGGGCGTAGCACCTCCAACCACCCAAGCGACTCGTCGATCCGATCCTCCTGCCACAGAAGCGGCCATAGCGAGACCAGAAACCGAGCCAAGACGGAGTAGTCGAGCCGGTCCACGCACCAGTGGATCGCCTGCTGGATGTTTCCCCACTCCAACTCCATCCTTCGTCGCCAATCCGCCATCCCAACGCCGGAGCCCCTCGGGTACCCCTCGACGATCCCGGCGTAAAAGGCAGCATGGCGGACTCTGATGGTCTCCGGCTCACCGGACTCCTCGAGCAGGGCGCGGCAGTAGTCCTGGAGTGGTACCAGCAGCCGCATCCGCACCCCCGCTCCGGGGAGAGTTTCCAGCTGTATCAGGCTGTGGGCGGCGAGTGTGTCGAGCGCCGCCGCCACCTCGGTTGCGCCGGGGTCACCGGTGACTGCTTCCGCCGCTGCCAGGGTCCAACCGTCGACAAAAACCCCCAGCCGCCCGAACAGCAATTGTTCGGAGGGAGCAAGCAGGTTGTAGGACGAGTCGATGGCGGCACGAAGTGTCCGCTGCCGCGGGGGAAGGTCTACCGCGCCGGACTCCAGGTCGAGGGCCGACCTCAGCCGACTCAAGAAATCCGCCGGCTCGAGCAGGCGGAGGCGGGCGGCAGCCAGCTCGATAGCTAATGGGATGCCGTCCAACCGACGCACCAGCTCGGCGACAGCCTCGGCATTGTCGGCGGTGACCGCCAGGTCTGGTCTAACCGCCCGGGCCCTATCGACGAGGAGACGGACGGCGGCGGCATCGGCCACACCGCCAGGTCCTGCCCCCGATTCGGGCAGTTGCAGCGGGGCAACCCCGTACTCACGCTCTACGGAAAGCTGCAGAGCTATGCGGCTCGTCACCAGTATCTGGATATCGGGCAGCCGCTCGAGCAGACTGCGTAGGAGAGGCGCTCGATCCACCACCTGCTCGAAGTTGTCGAGGACCAGGAGGAATTGCCGCTCACGCAGCTCGTCGACGATCACATCCTCGGCGCTGGCAGTGCCCTCGACGGTCCGGCCCAATCCCATGACGACCGTGACGTCAACTTGTTCGGGATCGGTAACCGCCGCCAAGCTGATGAACCCGACCCCATCCCGATAACGATCTTCGATTCTCCGCGCCACTGCCACTGCCAAGCGTGTCTTCCCCATGCCTCCGGGACCGATGAGAGTTAGGAGCCTGATGGTCGAATCGAGCAGTAGGGCGATAGCCGCGATGTCGCTCTCCCTTCCAAACAACGGTGTCAGTTCGCGGGGAAGGCCCGCTCTGAATGACGGTCGGGCCTGCACCTGCGGGAAATTCGCCGGGAGCCCGGAGGCCGTTGCCTGATAAAGATGCTCGGGGCGGGAGAGACCCTTGAGCTCGAACCAACCAAGGTCGGTCACCATGACATCGCTCGATGTCCCGAGCAGCTCCCGGCTCGGCGCCGAGATCACGATCTGCCCACCATGAGCTGCTGCTCCGATCCGAGCGGCGCGGTGCACATCGATACCCGTGTAGTTTCCGTCCACCACCACGCCGGCTCCGCTGTGGAGT
>DATADW010000083.1:0-61199 GCA_036258335.1 Acidimicrobiia bacterium | reverse complement strand
ACCCGCCGCTGCGGTGGCCGTCTCCCCGTCCCCTTGCATCGATACGCAACCAGCGCAGCGCCGACAAACTGATGGATACGTGTTGGGAGCCCGTGTCGACCACGGTCAGATCACCCGCGGCCTCGACTAGCCGACCGCCCCACTCACGCCCACCGGCGGCCAGGGTGACCTCGTCGCCGCGCACCATGGATTCGAAGGCGGCGTCGGCCAGCGTGCGGTTGCGCAGCAGGAGTTGGGCGGCATCCGCCTCCTCGGCAGCTGCCTCCTCACGGAACTCCCGATCGGTCTCACGTCGGAGCTTCCGCAGATCGGGGTGGGTCTCCCAGCTCCCGGGCGGCATGCGTTCCCGGGTCAGCCGGTTTCGGAGGCGGTTTGAAGCTTGGCCGTGCCGTCCACGCTTTCGACGACCGGGTGCTCGCGGAGGAACCCGAAGATCTCGTCACGGAAGAAGCGGAACGTCCGACCTCCAGGGAGACGGTATGCCGGGATCCTGCCCTCGCGGGCGTACTTGCGGACCATCTGCACGTTCATCCCGAGCAGCTCTGAGACGTGGGCTGCGTCGAGGATCGGCGGGTAATCGTTGGCATCCATCTCGATTCTGCGTCCTTCCTCCAGTCCCCGCGTGCCATGCACGCCGCGGACGGCCCAGCAATGCGGACCCCCCATCCCCCGGCCACATCGCATCTTCCACCGCTATGAGCGGCCATCCACCGTCCGGTTCACGGTGCCCCGGAGGAGGTGGAACCCGATGGGACCAATCCTCCGGAGGTACTCGGCGATAGTCTACATCATAGCGCAACACTTTCCAATGAGTCGGCGTGCACAGCCGCACCGTTGGCGCTCCAGTGAGGGCGCAGCACCTACCCTCATCCGGGACGAGGAGGAGCATGCCCGACGACGCTCAGAACGCCGAAACGCCAGACGCGGTGGAGGTGCCGGCTCCTGCCCAGCGCGGCTCCGCCCCTCCGGTAAGCCAGCCGACCAAGCTGATCCGGATCGCCTCGATGACACGGGCGATGCTCGACGAGGTCCGTCAGGCACCGCTCGACGACGCCGGGCGCCGCCGGCTCCTCGAGATACACGAGCGGACGCTGACGGAGCTGAGAGAGATCCTCTCTCCGGAGCTGCTCGACGAATTCGACGAGATGTTCATCCCGATTCGTAACGAGGTGCCGAGCGAGTCGGAACTGCGGGTGGCCCAGGCCCAGTTGGTCGGTTGGTTGGAGGGTGTCTTCCACGGGATCCAGGCGAGTCTGTGGAGCCAACAGGCGGCGGCACAGGCGCAACTCCAGCAACTACATCAGCAGAGGGCGCTGCAGGGGCCGGCGGACACCGAGGAAGAGCAGAGGTCCTATCCCGGCGTGTACCTGTGATCTCACGCGGCTTCGGGAGCGCCCCGCCGGCGCCGGGCCCCACCTGCCCTTGGCTCCCAGGTGAAGAAGCGCGCCGCTAGCAGCACGCCGAGCACACCCCACGCCACCATCACGCCGATCTCGGGCCAGGGAAAGACCGGAGTCGCCGCCGGGTTGAATTGCTCGCTGACTGACTCGACCATGGGTCGCAAGGGGAAGATGCTCGCAATGGTGCTCAGCCAGGCGGGAGCAAAGCTCAATGGGAAGAACACCCCGGAGATGAAGGCAAGCGGAAGCAACGTGGCGTTGGCAATCGCAGGCGCTGCCTGACCATTCGGCGTCAAACCTGCCACAGCCACCCCGAGCGCTGAGAAACAGGCTGCTCCCACCACGAGCAACAAGACGATTACCGGAACGCGACCCCACGGGATGACTACGTCGTAGAACACGACGCCGACCACGAACATCACCGCCACCGAGAACAGCCCAATCACCACCGTGGCCCCGATCCGCCCCCCTAGATAGGCCCACCTCGGCAGCGGCGTGCCCCATGCCCGCTTGAGAACCCCCTCGTCCCGCGAAATGGCGGTCCCGATCGCCAGGCTGGTGTAACACGACGTGACCAGGGCGAACACCGCGATCGCCGGGGTGAATCCCTGAGCGAAGGCAACCCCTGTCCCCTCGCCGAAGGTGGAGCCGGAGAAGAGCAGATTGAGGAGAACAAGAAGCATCAATGGAAAGACGAAAGTGAAGAAGGCGGATATGGGGATGCGCCAGAAGATGCGCCACTCCCAACCAATCTGACCTACGAGCAGCCTCCACCCCGGTCTCATGTCTCCACCGATTCGCCGTCCGGTTGACGGTCCACCAGACGCAGGTAGACGTCCTCGAGCGTCGGCCGCTTCACCTCGAGACCCTCGAGCTCCCTTCCTCTCTCGAGCGCCCACCGGGTCAGCTCGTGCAGAGCGGCGGTCGGTTGGTCGGTGGTGAGCGTCACCGTGCGATCGGAGACCTCGATCGACCCTGCGTTGGGAATGCCATCAACCGAGACCCCCTCGGGCAGCCGGAAGACGATGACTGCGCGAGCCGTGTCCCGTCCGCCCAGGGTCGCCGGGTCTCCCTGGGCCACGATCACGCCCCGATCGATCACGACCACCCGGTCGGCGAGTCGCTGTGCCTCCTCCAGGTAGTGGGTGGTGAGCAAGATCGTGGTCCCGGTTTTGCTGAGCTGATCGATCAGCTCCCAGGCATGGCGACGGGCAACGGGATCGAACCCGGTGGTGGGCTCGTCGAGGAACAGCAGCTCGGGTGCTCCCAGGATTCCGAGGGCAAGATCGAGTCGGCGGCGCTGGCCCCCCGAGAGCGTGGCGACGCGACCACCCCGCTTCTCGCCGAGCCCGACGAGCTCAATCACCTCGTCGGGCGGGCGGGGCGCGCTGTAGTAGCGCGAGTACATGGTGAGCGATTCCTCGACGGTCAGCGCGCCTTCGATCCCGCTCGACTGGAGGACGATCCCGATCCTGTCGCGGAACGACCGCCCACCGGCAACAGGCTCCGACCCGAGCACCGTGACCGCCCCGGCGTCTGGGGTGCGAAAGCCCTCGAGGATCTCGATCGTCGTGGTCTTCCCGGCGCCATTGGGGCCCAGCATGGCCACCACCTCACCCGGCGCAACCTCGAGGTTGATGCCACCCAGGGCAACCACGTCGCCATAGGACTTCTTCAGCCCCCGAACCTCGACGACAGCCACGGCCCTCCTTTCGTCTTCGGCCTTCCGTCCTCAGCTTCTCTTCGGCCTGGCGATCACCCGGAAACTGAGCCGTGCCCGCTCGATGTCGCCGAGGAGGACCGAGAAGGCATATCCCCCTGGAGCGGGGAGGGGCACGTTGGCGAAGGTGAGGGCCCGCACCACGCTCACGTCGATCCCCTCGGGGTGATGGTTGGGTCGCCCGGCACGAAAGGCATGGCGGAGCCTGGCTGCATTGGGCACAGGTCGTCCGTCCTCGTCCTGGAGCTCGACAGCGAGGGTGAAGTCCTCACCGGTGAGCGTCCATGGCACACGGACCTTGACTCCGATCCCGATGCTGTGCCGCGCCGGGAACCGCGGCACGAGCAGGGTGTCCCAACCGCCGCCAAGCACGTAGAGCTTTCCGGCTGCGGCCTGGACAGCGTCGGCGAGGATCGCCACTTCTATTGCCGGCTCGAGCGGACCCATCGCTTCCACTAGTCGACTTTACGAATCATCGCGAGGAGACGAGCGCTGCGGGCATCGGGGCCGCCGGGGTGGTGGACGGCGAGCAGCTTGCGCGCCGCGATGGCGTCACCCCAACGGCGGAGTGGCTTGGGGCCTTGTTCAGCGACAGCCGGAGGGAGCACCGTCCACCCGAGTCCGAGGTCAGCCATCTGCCGAAGCACCGATGGGTTGGGGCTCTCCGCCACAACCACCGGCCGTAACCCCAGCCGAGCGAACCCGTCGTCGATCGCCGCCCTGGTGTGCGAGCCCTCCGGGTAGAGAGCCCACTGGGCGCCTGGCCCGGGGCCGCCCCTGATGCCCCGCCCGGCGTAGACGAACAAAGGCTCGGCGAGAATCTCCTCGGAATCGACGCCGTCAGCCGGGGCGACAACCACAGCCAGGTCGAGCGACCCACGTCGCATCATGTCGAGCAGGACCTCGCTGTTGTCGATCACCAATCGGAGCTCGGTCTGTGGCTGCTGATCGCGGAACTCGCTCACCGCCGTGGGGAACAGATAGAGGCCGGCGGCGTCGATCATCCCCACCCGCAGTGTCCCGGCCAAGCCGTGGCGGCGCTGGTCGAGGCGGCGCTCCAAACGCTCAGCCTCGGCGAGGACGGTGGCGGCGAATCGCAGCACCTCGGCGCCGTCGTCGGTGAGCACCCGGCGCCGGCCGGAGCGGATGAACAGGGGGACCCCAATGGTCCTTTCCAACTGGGCTATGCCTTGGGAGATGGCCGACTGGGTGACGTTCAGCAGATCCGCCGCTGCCGTCCAATTCGGTGCCTCAACCGCCGCCTTCAGGTAGGCAAGGTGGTGGATCCGCACCGAGGACAGCGATTTGGGATGGTCGGAATTCATAAGTAATACTTCTTCTAAGAATCACTTTAATCAGTTTGCATAATCACTGGCGTCCACTTACCTTGCCCCGCATCCCACCCGTCGTTCCAGGAGGCACCGTGACCGACTCGACATCTCTGCGGGGTCCGCTCGGCGTCCTCACCCCGGGGTTGGGCGCTGTCACCACCACGTTCATCGCCGGTGTGGACGCGGTCAGTCGTCGACGGAGGGTGCCGGTCGGGTCGCTCACCCAGCTCGGGCACCTGCAATCCGAGAACGGTGAGGATCTTGGCCGGATCGCCGATGCGCTCGATCTCGCCAGCCTCCCCGACCTCGTCTTCGGCGTCTGGGATCCGTACAGCGACAACGGCTATCAGGCGGCGCGGCGCGCCGGAGTCCTCGGCTCGGAGGACCTCGACGCAGCCAGACCAACGCTCGAGGCAATAGAGCCGATGCCGGCCGTCTTCGACCCTGCTTGGGTAAGCCGGCTCGAGAGGACCGACAACGTCAAGACCGGGGCCAACCTGATGGACCTTGCTGAGCAGGTGATGGAAGACATCGAGCGGTTCTCCGCCATCAACTCGTGCAGCCGACTGGTCATGGTTTGGTGCGCCAGCACAGAGGCCTTCTCCGAGCCCGGTCCCGTCCACCAATCGTTGGACGCCTTCGAACGCGGGCTCAAGGAGAGCGATCCAAGCATCGCTCCCAGCCAGATCTACGCCTATGCCGCCCTCCGCACCGGTGTTCCATTTGCCAATGGAGCACCAAACCTCACCGCCGAGATCCCGGCGCTACGCCGGTTGGCGGAGCGAAACGGGGTGCCTATTGCCGGCAAGGACTTCAAAACGGGCCAGACGATGATCAAGACCGCCATCGCCCCCGCGCTGCGCGCCCGGGTTCTCGGGCTCAGTGGGTGGTATAGCACCAACATCCTGGGGAATCGCGACGGCGAAGTGCTGGACGATCCGGCCAACTTCCGCACAAAGGAGGTGTCGAAGCTGGGCGTTCTGGAGGACATCCTCCTCCCCGAGCGACACCCCGAACTCTATGGCGACATCCACCATCAGGTGAGAATCAACTACTACCCACCTCGTGGCGACGACAAAGAGGGATGGGACAGCATCGACCTATTCGGTTGGATGGGGTACCCGATGCAGATCAAGATCGACTTTCTGTGCAAGGACTCGATCCTGGCGGCTCCGATAGTGCTGGATCTGGCGCTTCTGCTCGACCTGGCCGCTCGTCGTGGCGGAACCGGCGTCCAGGACTGGCTCGGGTTCTTCTTCAAGAGCCCTCACGCCGCCCGGGGCCGGTCGGTTAGTGACTTGTTCGCCCAGGAGCGGCAGCTTCACCGCCAATTGGCCTCGTTGGCGACGGGCTGACAGCCGGCGGACGGGTCAAAACGCCAGCGTCGAGCGGACGTTCTGACAATGCTGGACCCTGGCCCCGTTCTGCGCTAGCTTCCGCGGACCGTCGGGGGCGTGCGGTTTCCCTCCGGCGTGTCCGTCCAAAGGGAGGCCCTGGTGGTTCAAGTCACGATCTCGAAGCGACTCGCCATCATTCTGCTCGTCTTGGTTGCGCTCTTGGTGCCCGCGGCGGCATTCGCTGGCAGCATCTTCGCCGACGTCGACGATAACAATGTCCACATCGACGGCATCGAGTGGGTACGCAACAATGGTGTCACCCAAGGCTGCACCGCGACCCAGTATTGCCCGAAGGAGAAGGTCTCCCGCGAGCAGATGGCATCGTTCTTGTACCGGCTGTCGGGGAACGATCCGTTGACCGCCCCATCAGTGAACGCTGCCCGACTGGCTGGGAAGCCGGCTTCCGCTTACGCCGGGGCGCCGACACTCACAAGACTCCATTACACCGGTCAGGACACGAAGTCGGTGACTGCTCAGTACCAGAAGATCCGAACGGTCGGGAGCTTCAACAAGGACACCAGCGGCTCCGACTTGCTGCTGATGTGGAACGGTCACGGCGGCGCAAGCGGTGACGTCGACAATCGCTTCTGCGAATTCCAGCTTCGCATCGACAACAGGAACGACCAGAACCAGACCTCCACCAACTTCAACCTGGAGACGGGATCGAGTGCCGTGTTGTTTGCGGCCAACTCGCCGATAGGCATCACCGGGATGTTCCGTGATGTTGGCGCCGGGAACCATACGGTCAGCATCTGGGCACGTGGGACCGACAACACAACCTGCCGGCTCAACACCCGCAACTTCGGTCAGGACGTCTTCGTCCATGAGGTCGCTGGGAAAAAGGGGACGGCGCAGGTCAGCTCGGGTGGAGTGGTCGACGAGTTCGTGGGCGGCTATCCGGCGGGCTGAGAAGGCCCTTTGGTCTCGGCCAACAACTCGGCATAGGGAGCGCGGAACCCGTCGTGCAGCAAGTGGGGCAGCCTCTTGCGATCGCGTAGGAAGATCACCGTGCCGAGCACGAGATAGAGGATGCCGAGCCCGATGCGCTCTGCTGCGATGAACTGCTCGGGGACGACCGCGCCGAGCACGAACTGTGCGAAGAAGAGCCCGGCTAGTGCCAGCGCCTCGCGCACCCCGAGCGAGAGGTTGCTGAGCAGCGCCACAGCGAACAGCGACTGGGCCGCGGTGAGGAACAATTCCTCGCGCTGGAGCGAGTCGAGTGGCAGCCCGACCAGTTCCCCCGCAGAGATGGCGAAGACGATGGGGAGAGTTCCCACCAGCAGCGTCCATTGGTTGACCTTCGACGAGACCAGAGTTCCCAGGGCGCTGCTCGTGTTGAGCCTCCAGGCGTAAAGCGCAGCCACCAACAACTCGGGAGCTTCGGAGGCAAGAGGCGCCAGCCACTGCACCAGGAAGAAGGCCGGGACCCCCACCGCCTCGCCGGACTCCACCAAGGCGTCGGCGAAGTGCTCGGCGCAGAGCAGGATGACCGTGGCGGCGAAGGCGAACATCGCCACCACAGCCACCCTTCGGGGGGCGTCGGAGAAGGTGCCCACGTAGCGGGCGGGCCCGACGAGATGCGGCTCCTCGGCGGGCGCTCTCGAGATGCGGATCGTGTACAGCACGAAGATCCCGACGAGCACCGCGGCGTCGATCAGCGTGATGCTCGTCTTCAGCGGCAATGTCAGCGAGTAGATGGTGGCTGCTGCGAGGAATGCCACCTCGACGGTGTGCCCCCGGTCGAGGGTGATCCCGGAACCGGTCTGACCCTCCATCTCATGTAGCTGGGCGGGGGTGACCCGCTCGGGCGATTTGGCCCTGCGTCGCGACAACGTCCGGTAACGCCACCAGGCGAGCAGCACCACCATCGACCACCCCACCCCGATGAGCAGCCGGTTGGCCCCGGTCATGTTGGCCAGGGCAAACGAGCACGGCGTGTCGTTGTAATCGACCCCGGCCGGGCCGCAGGCGGCGCCGTACGTCTCGTACGCCTCACCACCCCTCCAGGCAAACACCAGGTCAACGGCGTACTCGGGGAGCACGGCGATCAGGGCGAGCAGGGCTATGGCGAGCCCGGCTGATATGTCTAGTTGCGCCACCTCGGCGGCCCAGGCGAGGACGAAGGCGGCGCCGACGATGGCCAAGCCGAACGTGATCGCCTGGATGGGGGCCGACAGCTCCGGCTCGGTGAATCGAATGATCATTCCTGGGACGGTGGCGGTCACCGCCAGGACGAGGGCGAGTATCTGTCTCCTGGGGTGGACGTCAACCAGGTCGTCGGAGGTGTGGGTCATGACGGTGGCGAGGCTACCCGCCGCAGCGGGCTGCGCCACCCGGCCAGATCGGCGGTCTCACTCGCCGATGTCCTCGTTCCAGAGATCGGGGTTCTCGGCGATGAATCGCGTCATCAGCCGCAGGCAATCGGGGTCGTCCAGCACCACCACCTCGACCTGGCGAGACCGCAGGTAGGCCTCGGGGCCACTGAAGGTCCTGTGCTCCCCCACCACAACCCGGGGGATGCCGTATAGGAGCACGGCGCCCGAGCACATGTCGCACGGTGAAAGCGTCGAGTAGAGCGTCGACCTGCGGTAATCGTCGGCTGATAGACGCCCTGCGTCCTCGAGCGCATCCATCTCGGCATGGAGGACGACGCTCCCCTTTTGGACACGGCGGTTGTGGCCCCGTCCGACGACCTCGCCATCGATCACCAGCACCGAGCCGATCGGGATCCCGCCCTCACCGGCCCCCACCCGCGCTTCGTCCAACGCCGCCTCGAAGAAAACATCCATCGTCTCAATTGTCGCGCCGTGACACGCCCAGCGTCGGTGAGCCCTTCCCCTCCGAGTAAGCGGAGTTGGTTTGGCTGCCGTCGGCCGTCTGCCGTCCGCCGTCCCCTTGCTTCCGTCTTCCGTCTTCGGTCTTCCGTCTTCCGCCTTCCGTCTTCCGCCTCCGCCTGCAACGCAGGCGGCAGTACCCTCCCTCCCCGTGACCGGGGGATCGATCCGCCGGTGGTGGACCTCCGGTGGGCTGTTGCTCGCGTTGCTCCTCGTCCCGGCAGCGACCGCGGCGCACGGGATGGGGCCGCAGGGCGATCTGCCTCTGCCGCTGGAGGTCTTTCTATTCGCGGGAGGACTGATCCTGGTGGTCGCTTTCGCCGTGGTGGCTACCCGACAACCACAAGACCGCCCGGAGGAGGTCACCGCCGAGAGCCTCGAGCGGCCGATGGAGCGGCCGTCCCGGGCGGCTGAAATCATCGGGGTTGGCGGGCTGGTTCTGGTCGTCGTCGCCGGGATCGCCGGTGTCGACAACCCGTCGCGCAACCTTGCCCCGGTGCTGGTCAATGTGCTCTTCTGGCTCGGCCTGCCGCTGGCGGAGATCGTGTTCGGTGACCTCTACGCGTCGCTCAACCCGTGGCGTGCGCTTGCCCAATGGACCGGTCTCGGCGAGGCGGCGACCCGGCCCAAAATGGAGCGTCTCGGCGTTTGGCCGGCTGCCATCGGGTACCTGGTCTTTGTGTGGTTACAGGTGGTGTCTCCGCTCAGGGGCATGGCGGCGGCCCTTGGGTGGGGGGCCGTAGGACTCACCGTTGGGCTGCTCGGGTTGGCTGCGGTCGCCGGCCGAGAGAGAGCCCTTCGGATCGCCGACCCCTTTACCACCTACAACGCGATGGCCGGGGGCATCTCACCGCTCGGCAAGGACGAGAGCGGCGGGCGAAAGAGGGGGTGGCTCGACCCGCTGACACGCATGGCATCGCCACCGGGTCTTGGCGGATTCGTCGCGGTGATGATCGGAGCGGTGTTGTGGGATGGGTTCTCCTTCACCCCGTGGTGGTTGGGGATGATGGGCAACGCCGCAGGCTCAGTCGCACTTGGGACGCTGGGGTTGTTGACCATGTCGGCTCTCGTGTCGGTGGCGCTATATCTCGCATCCCGCTCTGCCGCCCGCAGAGAGTTCCCAGCCTCGACGATGACTAGGGTCTTTGCCCCGGCGCTGGCGCCTTTGGCCCTGGCGGCGACGCTCGGCCACCACCTCCCCGTCCTCCTCTTCGAGGGGCAGCTTCTCCTGTCGACGATCAGCGACCCGCTTGGCATGGGCTGGGACCTGTTCGGCACGGCCGATCACAAGATCGCCTTCTTCGCCACCCCTGCCACCCTGTGGTGGTTCCAGGCGGCGGGCTTCGTCGGCGGCGGCATCGCGTCGCTCGCGGTGGTGCACCAGCGGATGGCGTTGCTGGATCCCCAGGGCAACACGGTACGGCGAGAGTATGGGATGCTTCTCCTCATAGTGACGCTCACCCTCGCCGTCATGACCGTCACCGCTCTCGCGTGATCTCCCGATTGCCGGTGGTCCTGCTCCATCAGGGTGGCTGGGACGAGATCCTCATGTTCGCCCTGCCGGCGCTGGCGATCATTTGGCTTTTGCGCCGCGCCGAGCGCCGAGCGCGGGCCGATGCTGCACGACGAGAACAGGAGCAGGAAGAGCCGAGCAACTCCACCAATGGAGAGCGACCGTGACGGGAGCAGCCGTGCTCACCGTCTCGGACGGTGTCAGCGTCGGAACCCGTGAGGATCGGTCGGGCGATGCGCTCGAGGAGATTCTCGGAGCGGCCGGATACACCGAGATAGCACGCCGCACGGTTCCCGATGAACGCCCGTTGATCGAGCTGGCGATAAGAGAACTGGCCTCGGTGGCGGCCTTGGTCGTGACCACCGGTGGCACTGGCTTCGGGCCCCGCGACGTCACCCCCGAGGCGACCCGGGCCGTGTTGGAGCGCGAGGCTCCCGGGTTGGTCCACCTGATGATGACCGCCGGGCTGGCGGCAACGCCGATGGCAGCTCTGTCCCGCCCTGCAGCCGGGTCGGTGGGTCGATCGCTGGTCATCAATCTCCCGGGAAGCCCTAAGGGAGCGGTGGAGAACCTCGAAGCGATCCTCCCCGTCCTACCGCATGCGCTTCAGTTGCTGGCCGGGGACACGGCGCACTGAGCTCGGATCACCTGGGCGGCCCGGGAAACACAGGGGCGACGGGTCCAACCGAGATGACGCCGGTGTCGTCGATCGACCGGGCAACCGCAGCCACGACCCGGGCGGTCACCACCGGGCCTTCTGATGGCGCATGCCAGAAGCGGAGCACGAGGCTCGTGCCCTCGCCGCCCATCGAGGTCACCACGACCCACGGCGCCGGGTCGGCAAGCACACCTTCGGCTTGGGTGGCGGCGCGGGTGATCGCCTCGATGGCGGTCTCGATGTCCGCCGAATTGGTGCACTCGATCGACAACTCCGAGCGCCGTGCGCCCAGCGTCGAGTGATTGGCCAAGGGCTCTTCGATCACCTTGGCATTCGGCAGGTGGAGGATCCTCCCGTCGATGGTGCGAACGACGACGCTCCGCCCGTTGAGCTCTTCGACGATACCGGTGAAGCCCAAAGCAGCGATCTCGTCTCCGACCTTGATCGAACCGCGGGTCTGGAGCACGATCCCAGCGGCGAAGTTCTCGGCGGTCCCCCGCAGCGCCAACGCCAGGATCACCGCCCCGATGATGAGGATGATGACGATCGGCGCAGAGTTCCCGCCTATCAGGCTGATGGCTACGGCGATCCCGAGCAGGATCACGACCCAGGCGGTGACGCGACAGATCAGTTGCTTTGCGTCCAATGAGAGTCCGTCGACGTTGCGCAGCAGCCGCCACATCACCCCGCGGGCCAGCCTCGACAGGATCACTGCCACGATGACCGCCACGACCGCCCAGACAACGTCCCACCCGGTGATCTGGGTGCCGGCCAGCGCGGCTTCGAGTTGGTCGATGGGCTGTGTCACCTCCACGGAACGCACGTTGCCGACCCTACCGGCTTGCCCGAATCCAGCCATCGGCGACGGTCATCGACCGATCAAGTCGATGCCATATGCGACGGCGAAGCCGAGCACCGTCGCCAAGCCGGCAGGTCTCCCGACATGGTCGAAAGCTTCCGGCATCATCGTCGTCGCCAGCATGGTGAGGATCGCCCCGCCGGCGAACGTGAGGACGAAAGAAAGTGTCTGAGGAGTCGCACCGTCGAGCAGGACGAAGCCGGCGGCTGAGGACAGTCCCGCCACCACGGCAACGGCTGTCCAAAGGACGGTGATACCGCGCCTGCTCCAGCCGGAGGACTCGAGGCTGCTGGAGGCGGCTATCGCCTCTGGGAGATTCGAGACGAGGACCGCCACGAACATCGACAGTGAAACGTTTCCCGTTTGGAGGAGGGTGAGCCCGAGCACCGCAGATTCCGGAACACCGTCGAGCACCGCACCGAGGACGATCGCCAGCCCGGATGCTTCCAGCGGGGCGCCGCCGATGTCCTTGCGATGACGGACTCCGTATCGGGCGAGCGCGGCGTCGCCGAGGGTGAAGGTGATCGCCCCCGCGAACAGACCGACGAAGGCGGCGCCTGCGCTCCCCGGGGTCTCAGTTGCCTCCTCGACCAACTCGAAGGCGACCGCGCTCACCAGCACTCCGGCCCCGAAGGCCATCACCAGCCCCAAGGTGCGTTCGGCCGGCTTGCGGATGAACACGATGAGCCCACCCACAACCAGTGTGGCTGCGGCTAGCGCCCCGACGAGGAAGGCCTCTACCAAACGGCAACTCTGGCGCGGTCGGGCGGTATCTCCGTCGGCCCATGGACCGGGACACCGCTAGTCCCCCACATGCGCAGTCCCGTTGGAGACTTCGCCTTCGGACGTTTCAGCTGGTGCGTCATCTTCCATGCGGCCGAGCCATAGGGTGGCGTTTAGCGCGGCTCCGGCTACCAGCAGCCGGGCGACGATGAACAGCCAAGCGAGAAACACGGTGGCCACACCCAGAGCCCCGTAGAGGTCGTCCACCCGATCTAGCCGGTTGGCGAACCACACAATGGTGACGATCCGCAGGGCGGCAAAACCAACGGTCACCAACACCGCGCCGGGAATCAGATCGGTCCAATGGGTCCCTTTTGCTCGGGGGAGAACCCAATACGCAGCAAGGACGGCGGCGGCGATCATCAGCATCTCGGCGATGATGATGATCGCTTCGGCCAGCGGACCGGCAGACACCTCGAGCAGCAAGGCGCGGAAACCCATGAGTGCCATGCACCCCACGGCGAGGATTGCGGAGGCGAAGATCCGCCGGGTCATGCGTCCCGGATCAACCTGCCAGGCGATGGCGCTTATCAAACGCATCGTCTTTATCACCCCCACCCCGGCGGCCAGCGTCAGCACGGCGGCCGAGCCGGCAATGAGGAAGATGCCACGGTTGGATGTGTCCACCGACGCCCCGACACTTGCCGCCAGGGAAGCACCCAGCCCGGCGTGCTGAGCCAGATCGGAGAGCTCTCTGTTCACCCCATCGGCGACCGCGCCGATGGCAGTCACGATGAAGAGGGAGAAGGGGAGCAGGAACAGGAAGAGACGGTAGGAAAGTCCTCCAGCGAGTACTCCTCCGGCGAATCTCCGGTCGCGCTCGTAGGACTGGTAGGCGATTCTCACCAGCGGGTTGCGTATCCGCTCCCGCTCCAGCGTCTCGAGTGCCCGCTGACGCGCCAGCCCGGTCGATGTCTTCACCCGAGAGATCAGGCCGTCGCCGTCGGTGGACGGTTCTCGGGTCTCCGGCTCGCTCACGGCGGAGGGGGCGGCCAATCGTCAGCGCGGGAAACCGTGCTGCTCATGGCTACTTCCGCGTCGTCTCGGTCCGGCGGTGCCCGCTGGGCCTGAGCCGCCGACACGTTGACACCTGTGGCCTTGGTCCATGCGTACCGGAACAACACCCGAGCCGAAGCCACCGTAGGTACGGCGAGGATGGCACCAAGAACGCCGGCCACGGCAAACCCGACGGTAATCGCCAGCAGCACGACGAGCGCCGGGACCTGGACCGACCCCCCCAAGACCCTCGGCGAGACGAGCTGGCTCTCCAGTTGCTGCAGGAGCACGTACACGACGATGACCAGCACTCCGAAGAGAACGTTGTTCATCTCGGGAAACCGGACCGACCCCTGTACCAGCGCCACCAGCACAGCGGGGATGGTGGCGATGATTGGCCCGAACGTAGGGATCACCTCGAGCAGCCCGGCGATGAGACCGAGCACGAACGCTCCGGGTACGCCGATGAGCCACACAGCTATCCCGGTGGTCACGCCCATGATCACCATGAGCGTGAGCTCTCCCCTGATGTAGTCGTTCCAGACCCCGGAGAACCTGCTTCCCAGTGCGGCCACCTCAACGTGGTGCTTGGCCGGGAAGAGCCCGAGCGTGCTGTGGGCGAATCTGGCACCGCTCCCGCTGATATAGAGGGCGATCAGAAGAGTGAAGATCACGAAGCTCAAGATCGACACGACGACTCCGAACAGGCCGGCGGTCGCTTCCAGCGCACCGAACAGAAGGGCGCTCACCTGGTCGGCGGTCAACGCCAGGGAGGGCGGAGATGTGACTTGGATGGCATCGATTATCGGCTGGGTGATCGATGTGAGGTCGACGGTGAAGCCGAGAATGGTGATGCTGCTGAGATCGTTCAGGATGGCTATGGCCCAATCGTCGATCGAGTCCGAGATGGCGGTGATGTCGATCTCGTCGATCGACCTGACGAAGAGGACCGGAACCACGAAGAACAGGAAGATGACCCCGACGATGAACACCAGGTAGGCGATGAGGATCGCCAGCCAGCGCGGCATGTGGCGCTCCAGCCACTTGACCATCGGTGCGAGCAGGAAGGCGATGAGCGCTGCGACTATCACCGTCACCAGGATGCTGCTCGCCAGGATCAGACTGAGGATCCCGACCAGCACCAACCCGACGATGATGAGAAGCCTGGTGGAGTGGCGCTCGGCGCGTTGGATGCCTGGCCCGTCGGGGTCGTTCAGCGGGCGCCTCCAGTGGAGTCCGGAGCGAGATGCTAATGCGGAGGGCCGGTGCCGCCCCGGCCCTCCGTCACAAACTCGGGTTCAAGCCGAGGCGAACTCCCGGCCGTGCACCGCCAAGGCCCAGATGACGAACACGTCCAGGGCGATTATCAGTATGGACCAGATGGGGTAATAGGGGATGAACATGAAGTTGGCGATGGCGCTGACCGTCGCGACAATGATCCCCACCACGCGCGCCCATGTCTGCCCGGCGAGCACCCCGAACCCGGCGAGCAGCACGACAATGCCGGCGATCAGGTGGATCCATCCCCAACTCGTCGCGTCGAACTCGAAGATGTGGTTCGGAGCCACCACGTAGAAGTCGCTCTGGATGAGAGCCACGAACCCCGAGATCGCGTGGAAGATCCCGATCATGATCATGAGGGTTCCGGCAAAGATGATCAGGCCCGCAGCGCCGGGGCTGGGCTCTCGGTACTCGGTTACGTACTGGTCTTCGGTCATGGGTCCTCCCGTCGCTGGTGACAGCGACTCCGCGTCGACACGGTCCCTTTGGCGGGTCGCTCACGCTCATTCAAGCCGAAGCGCACTGACGAAACCATAATCCTGCAGACGGGAGACGGCAGACGGGAGACGGCAGACGGCAGACCATGACGGGGGGACTCGTCCAGATTGCGCTGGGGGGCTCTGAACCGTCGGTGACCCAACGGGTTGACTTCCGTCTTTCGCCTTCCGCCTTCCGGTCTCAGGCGCGCGAGATCAGGCGGAAGCCGAGGTGACTGGTCGAGGTGTCGACCGCCTGTGCCATGCGCGCCGCCGGCCGGTATCTCCGGCAGTAGTTGGGGGCACAGAGGTGGGAACCTCCCTTGATCACCTTGCGCGGGATCGGGATGTCGGCCATGTCCGGGTCGTGGCTCTGCGCCACTTCCCCGCCTCGAGGATTGCGGGGCACGCAACAGCTTGCCTTCGGTTCCCGCATCACCTGATACCAGTCTGCGGTCCACTCCCAGACGTTTCCGGTCATGTCGAACAACCCATATCCGTTTGCAGGAAACGATCCCACCGGGGCGGTCCCCTCGAAACCGTCGAGTCCCTCGTTGACCACCGGAAAATCACCTTGCCATGTGTTGGCCATCCATCGATCGTCCGGATTGAGCTCATCACCCCAGGCGTACTCGGCGCCATCGAGCCCGCCCCGGCTGGCGAACTCCCACTCTGCCTCGGTTGGAAGCTCCTTGTCGGCCCAGGCGGCGTAGGCGACGACGTCGTCCCAGGCGACATGGACCACTGGGTGGTCGCCCTTGTCCTCGATAGCGCTGTCCGCTCCCTGGGGATGACGCCAATCGGCGCCGGGAACCCATGCCCACCAGTTGTAGTGGTTGCGCAGGTCCACCTTGCGCGCGGGATTGACGAAGACCATCGAAGCGGCCACGAGTAGCTCGGGGATGGCGCCCGGGTAATCAGCGGCATCGGGGGGGCGCTCGGCGACGGTGACATGACCGGTGTCGGCGACGAAGTCGGCGAAGTCATCGTTCGTCACCTGGTAGCGGTCGATCCAGAACCCGTCGACCAATACGCGGCGCGCCGGCCGCTCCTCCGGATAGTGCCGGTCGGACCCCATGGTGAACTCCCCGCCGGCGATCCACACCAGTTCGCCCTTGGGAGTAACGCCCCGATCGTTGGTAGCCGTCATCGTGCCTTCATTCTTCTCACCCCGTATTGCCGACATCGATCCACCGGCACCGACTAGACATCGGCGACATGTGTTGCATCTTCACAGTCCTGCTGTTCCTCGGACCGCGTGCCGGCATCCTCATTTGGGGTCTGATCGACCCGGCACGCTGGTCGCTCACCTTCGACACGTTCATCTGGCCGCTCATCGGTTTCGTATTCGCGCCTTGGACCACTCTCATGTACGTCTCTGTGTTCCCGCTGGGCATAAGCGGGTTCGATTGGATCTGGCTGGGTCTGGCAATCGCCGCCGATATCGCCAGCTGGGCGGGGGGCGCATGGGGCAACCGCTCCAGGATCCAAGGATACGCCTCGACCTGACGGGACAACGCTCTGCCAGGGCGGGACATGCTCCCAGTCGGTAGGGTGCGCCCTTCCGCCAGGAGCATCGAGTGAAGATCACTCACGAGTTCGAGGTGCAACGACCCATCGAGCAGGTGTGGGACTTCTTCCAGGACGTCCCCTCGGTCGCACAGTGTCTGCCGGGTGCCGAAATCACCGATGACAAGGGCGATGGCGTCTATGCAGGCAAGCTGGGGGTCAAGCTGGGCCCCCTGACCGCCACCTTCGAAGGCGAGGCCACCGTCACCCCGGATGAGGCGAACCGCACGGCCTCCATCAAGGGGAAGGGCGTCGATCGTCGTGGCGGGAGCCGGGGACAGGTAACGGTCGACTACCGACTGGCTGAGACGGATGGCGGGACCGCGGTAGCGATCGACGCCGATGTGCTCCTCTCGGGTGCAGCAGCGCAGTTCGGCCGCACCGGGCTGATAAACGAGATGTCACAGCGCCTCATCGGTGACTTCGTCAACTGCTTGGAGGGCAAGCTGGCAGCCCCGTCGGCAGCCGCCGCCGCCGAAGTCAGCGCCCCCGAGGTAAAGGGGATATCACTCTTCTTCGCCTCGCTCTTCGCCTCGATCGGCCGGTTCTTCCGCCGGCTTTTCGGGGGGTCGACCCAAGCCCCATCGGAGTGAGCCGACTATCCCCTCCTTCCAGTTGAGTAGGGTCGGCGAGTAGCCCGAGGAGACCGATCATGGCGAATGTCGTGCGCGCTGCCGTGGTGCAGACCGAATGGACCGGCGACAAGGAATCGATGATCGAGAAGTCGGTCAAGTATGCCCGCGACGCCGCAGCGCAAGGTGCCCGGGTGATGTGCTTCCAAGAGCTGTTCTCCAGTCCCTACTTCTGCCAGGTGCAGGACGACGAGCACTTCGGGTACGCCGAGCCCATACCCGACGGCCCCACGACCAAGCTGATGCAGGACCTGGCCAAAGAGACCGGGATGGTGCTTGTCCTTCCGATTTTCGAGGAGGAGGACGCCGGGTTCTTCTACAACACCGCGGCGGTGATCGACGCCGACGGCAGCTACCTCGGCAAGTACCGCAAGACGCACATCCCGCACGTCAAAGGGTTTTTCGAGAAGTACTACTTCCGGCCGGGCAACCTCGGTTATCCCATCTTCGACACGGCGGTAGGCCGGATCGGGGTTTATGTCTGCTACGACCGCCACTTCCCCGAGGGCTGGCGCGCCCTGGGGCTCAAGGGCGCCAAGATCGTGTTCAACCCCTCGGCCACGAGCCGTGGGCTTTCCATGTACCTATGGAACCTGGAGCAGCCCGCCGCCGCCGTCGCCAACGAGTACTTTGTCGCCGCCATCAACCGGGTGGGGACCGAGCCGTTCGGCGACAACGACTTCTACGGATCGTCGTACTTCTGCGACCCGAGGGGCCAGCTGGTCGGTGATGCCGCCTCGGACGCCGACGAGGAGCTGGTGGTACGCGACCTCGACCTGGACATGGTCGATCAGGTCCGCACGACGTGGGCCTTCTACCGAGACCGCCGCCCGGACGCCTACGGCGACCTGGTGGCTCCGTAGCCATGACCGATCGGCCCGGGTTGGGGCAGGGCACCCTCGTCGCCGGCGGGTTGGTTTTGCTCGCCGGGGTCGTCTGGCTCCTGTCGGCAGTGGGCGTCGACATCCAATGGGAGATGGTCCTCGCCGTAGCCCTCATCGGTGTCGGCATTGCCCTTCTGGCACTGGCCCGTTCCGAGGGTGGGACTACCCCGCTGATCATCGCCGGCGCGGTCATCACCGCCGTGCTCGCCTTCACCGGTGGGGCAGGGTTTGGACCGGCTACCAAGGTTACCGAGCAGGCCGACTTCGCCGAGCCGATCAGCCGGATCATGGTGGACACGCCGTCGGGCGAGGTCGAGGTGAACGCGGGTGGGGAGATAGTCCACGTGGAGCGAACCTTGAGCTACGGCGACGAGCGCCCCGAAGTCATAGAGCAGGTCGAGGACGGGGTGCTCACCCTGTCGGTGCGGTGCGAGGGCGGCGGGTTTCTCATCGGTGGCTGCGGGGCCGACTACGTGATCACCGCCCCTGCCGACGTCGCCCTGGAGGTCGACACCGGGTCGGGGGGCATCGACATCAACGGCATGACCGCAGGGGGAAGGTTCGACACCGGCTCCGGTGGTGTCGACCTCGAGGGTGTGGGCGGCGAGGTCTCGGCCGACACCGGCTCGGGGAGCGTCGACGGATCCGCCCTGGTCGTCACCTCGATCACTGCCGACACCGGATCGGGCGGAGTCGACCTCGAGTTCGCCTCGGCGCCGGATATGGTCGAGGTGTCCACCGGGTCGGGGAGCGTCGAGATCACGGTGCCCGAGGGCACCTACGCCATAGCCATGGACAGCTCATCCGGGTCCGAGACCCTCGAGGGAGTGGTAAACGACCCGTCGGCGGAGCGCACCATCACCATCGACACCGGTTCGGGCGGCATCCTGGTCGAGGCCGGGGGCTGAGAGGCCTAGGGGGCAGCCGGAATCAGGAAGTCGGCGGTTCGTTACTGCGGCGCAGCCACCCGGTGACGAGTCCAATCACCAGCAGCACGGCCCCGACAATCAACAACCATCGGAGAGCGGTGAAGAAGAACCCCACTCCGAACACGACCAGCGCTATTGCTACGAGGAGGATCAGCCAGCCCATTGGTTCTGTTCGCCACCGTAGTCGTGGCTGGCGGCTCCGGGCGCACCGGAACTAGCTTCGAGGGGAGGAGGCCAAAGCCATGACCGAGCCAGGTATCCACGTGAGTCTGTTGCAGCGTCACCGCCGCGTGCTCCCGTCGTGGCTGGCGCTCTATTACCAACAGCCGATCGCGCTGGTCGATGGTGACGGGCGTCGGGTGCGCGACGCCGAGGGGCGGGAGTACCTCGACTTCTTCGGCGGGATCCTCACCACCATCTCGGGATACAAGGTGCCCGGGGTTGTCGAAGCGATACGGGAGCAGGCCGGGCGGATGCTCCACACCTCGACTCTCTACCTGATCGAGCAGCAGGTCGAGCTGGCGGAGCGGATCGCCGCCCTCTCCCCCATCCCCGATGCCAAGGTGTTCTTCACCAACTCGGGGACCGAAGCCAACGACACCGCCCTGCTGCTCGCCACCACCTACCGGCGGTCCAACCAGGTGCTGGCGCTGCGAAACAGCTACCACGGGAGGTCGTACTCCTCGATGGCGATCACCGGGAACCGTTCCTGGTCAGCTTCGAGCTTCTCCCCGCTCCAGGTCACGTATGTCCACGGTGGCTACCGGTACCGCTCTCCTTTTGGTCATCTTCCGGATGCCGAGTACGTCGCGGCGTGTGTCGCCGACCTTCGCGACATGCTCGATGTCGCCACCAGCGGCGATGTCGCCTGTCTCATCGCCGAACCCATCCAGGGAGTTGGTGGATTCGCCACCCCACCGGACGGGCTCCTCGGGGCAATGAAGGAGGTGCTCGACGAGAGCGGGATCCTCCTTGTCGCAGACGAGGTGCAGACCGGCTGGGGTCGAACCGGGGAGAACTTCTGGGGTATCGAGGCTCACGGCGTCGTTCCCGACATCTTGACGTTTGCCAAGGGTGCCGGAAATGGCCTGGCGATCGGAGGAGTCATCGCCCGAGCCGAGGTGATGGACTCGATCGGGGCAAATTCAATCTCGACATTCGGGGGCAACCCGCTGGTCATGGCGGGGGCGCTGGCAAACCTCGATTACATGCTGGAGCACGACCTGCAGACCAACGCCCACAAGGTGGGGAACCACCTACGCGCCCGGATCGACCCATTAGTAGAGGAGATCCCCATCGTGGGCGAGGTGCGGGGCAAAGGCCTCATGATCGGCGTCGAGCTCGTTCGTCCTGGTAGTCGCGAGCCCAACGCGGAAGCGGCGGCGGCGGTGATGGAGGGAACCAAACAACGCGGTCTGTTGATTGGGAAGGGTGGCCTCCACGGCAACGTCCTCCGTATCGCCCCGCCTCTGTCTCTCACCGAGTCGGAAGCCGACGAGGGTTTCGAGCTACTGCGCGAGGCGCTTGAGGAGGCGGCAACCTCGGAGACTTGATGCTCCGGGCTCGAGGTTTTCCGCGGTGTCGCCCGGTGCGGGAGTCACCCAATTCGCCACCGGACGCGCGGGCCCTGGGGAGAACTCCCAATAGCCAAAAGGCGCTACGACCCATAGCGTCCTCCTCGGAGAGAGGAGAGCGAGATGGATCAGGTCACATCAAGCACTAGGGACGCCATGGACGCGGACCGGCTTGCAGCGCGGGCGATGGATGGCCTTCCATTGGTCGAGAGGAGACTTGCTCTCGCGAAGGTTTCGACGGTTGTATTGGAGGGCGGTGAAGGCCCGCCGATGGTCCTGCTCCACGGTCAGGGCGGCTTCGGAGCGTTCATGGGTGGAATGGCCGCGCAGCTCGTCGACCGCTACCGGGTTGTAGTACCCGACCTGCCCGGGCTGGGACGCTCCGAGATCAGTAACGGCCCGCTTGACCCAAGCCGAGTCATCGATTGGCTGCGCGAGCTCGTCGCCGATACCTGCGACCAACCGCCGATCCTGTTTGGCGCATCGCTCGGCGGGAGCATCGCGGCGCGTTTTGCCATCCACCAGCCAGACGGGCTCGTCAAGCTCATCCTGATGGACTCCGGTTCACTGGGCGCGTTCCGGCCTGCGCCCTCGGTGCTGCTTGCTCTCATCCGATTCTCGAGAGCCCCGAACCTCACCACTGCGCAGAAGATGCAGGAGGTGATCTTTTACGACGCACAGCGGGTTCGGGCCCAGATGGGTGAGCGGATGACAGCATTACTCGACTATCAAATGGAACGGGCCAAGCAGCCGACGGTGCGCGCCGCCAACCGAACCCTCCTGCGCACGCTGGGAACGAAGCGAATCCACGACGACGAGCTGCGGCGTATTGCGGTGCCGGTATCGCTGGTCTGGGGCCGCCATGACCGAGTGATGAAGTTCGGGATCGCTGAGAGGGCGAGTCGGAAATTCGGCTGGCCGCTGTTTCCTATTGATGACGCCGGCCACCTCCCCATCGCAGAGCAGCCCGCAGCCTTCGGCGAGGCGCTGAACACGATCCTCGCGGGGTGAAGCAGATGTCCCCGGCTTTCCTACCGTTGATGGGCTGATTCCGGCAGTGGTGCGAGGCGCCATCCTCGTCGGCTATTGACTTCGGTTCGCCCAGTAGGGCTCCCCACCCGGCGTTCCAGCCTCAGCTTGAGGGCGGGATCAGCCCGTGCTCCACGGCGAAGAGGGTCGCACCAGCCCGACTCGACACCCCCATTTTCCGATAGGCGTTCTGAATGTGACGGTCGGCGGTCTTGACGGAGATGTCGAGTCGGCGAGCTACCTGCTTGGTCTGCAAACCCCGCCCCAGCAGTCCGATCACCTCACCCTCTCGCTCCGTCAACCCTGCGGGCCGCAGCGGTCGAGGTCCCGGTTCCCCGGCTACTTGGCACACCGCCGACACCATGTCGGCGTCGAGCCGGCCGGCCCGTGCATCCTCGACGAGACGACGAGCCGCCTCCTCGGGGGCAACCCCTCCACGATGCGGCCTCGACTCGGTCATCGCCCGGAACGAGTCGGCGGCTGCGATGAGCCGATCAGACGCACTCAACGAAGGTGCGGATACCCCTCGGTGGTACCCGGTGCCGTCGAGCCGCTCGTGATGGGCCCGGGCCGACCCCGACATGGGGGTTAGGAAAGAGGAGCGGGAGAGCACCCGCTCGGTGTGGTAGGGATGCAGCCTGACCTGCTCCCAGTCGTCTGCGGTTAGCGGGCCCGTCTTCAGCCACACCCGCGGATGGACCGCGACCCGGCCCAAGTCGTGGACCAGCGCAGCCCGCCGTACCCCGGTGATGCCATCGCCATCGAAACCGCTGACAAAGGCGGCCGCCGCGGCCAGGTCGGCAACACCTCTCGAGTGGCCGGTGAAAGTCGGCGAGACCATGTCGGCAAAGTCGCCCATGGCAGCGATGGCGCGGTCGATCGCCTCACCCTCGAGATGAAGGTGGGGCCTGGGCTCGGCTCGAAGCGTCGCCTCCCAAGCCGACTCCCCTTCGGTCGCCGAGAAGACCTCATCGGCATGCCGCGTGAAAGCCTCGGCAACGGCCGGATCGAAGGCGTGGCCCGCCCGGCTGCGGATGGTCTCGACGGCGTGCTCCTCGCCTCCGATCACCCGTTGGAAGGCGGCGTCCTCGGCGACGTGGGTGATACGTATGGGCAGAGGGACCTCGTCTCCTTTTGCCCGGCGTAGCACGCTCTTGCCGTCCCAACGCTCGGTGAGCTTGAAAAACATCCGATGGACCGACGACGGCACACCGAGCCGCTCCGCCAGCATTCCCGCCACCTCGCACATCGCCTCAAAATGGGGTTCTCTGAATCGGTATCCCACCGAAAGCCGCCTCGCCACCTCGTAGGGCCGGCGCAACGCCGAAGTATTCGGAGGGGGCATTGATCTCACAGCTCCGATGAAGTGGTCGGCCCCCGACCCGAACTGACGGGGAGTCAAGTTGTCGAGAGCGCTCCCCCCGAAGACTTCTGTGGCCAGATCGGCGTCGGTGGTGCATCCCGAATATGTGAGCAGCGACGCGTAGTAGGTCTGCGAAGCCGTCTCGGGCGAGACGGAGAGGAGGTCGGCGAGACGCATCGCCATCAAGGTGGTGTGGAGGCCATGCTCGAAGGGGAACCCCATTCCCAGGTCGGTTGCCAGGCATGTCGCCGCTATTACCTCAGCGGACCGAACACGCTCAACGGAATCGTCGGGTTCACCAGGCATTTCCACCGCCGATCGGTCGCTCCTCTGCGGAGTGCTCAGAAGGCCGGAAGATACGCGTAGAGCCATGTCGGGTTGGGGAGAACTCCCGATAGCCGGGCAAGACGTCGACCCATACCGTTCCCTTCAGGGAAGAAGAGGAGACGGGTGGCGTGCGGCGGACAGTGGGAGCCCCCTGACAATCTGTGGGGGAAGGTACGGGCCGTTCCGATCATGTGAGGAGAATTCCCGATATCCAGTAACCAGGAATCTTCTTAGTTTCGGCGGTACGCCCGCAGCAGGAGAGGCAAAGTGAGCAATCACGAAGTCGGAACCGTGGTCATCGGTGGAAGCCAGTCGGGTCTGGCCGCTGGGTATCACCTCGCTCAATGGGGTCTGCCTTTTGTGATCCTGGACGAAAACGACAGGATCGGAGATGCCTGGCGGAAGAGGTGGGACTCCCTGAGTCTGTTCACGCCGGGCCGCTACGACGGACTTCCGGGACTGCCGTTCCCGGGATCGCCCTCCTGCTACCCGACAAAGGATGAGACGGCCGACTACCTGGAGGCATATGCCCGCCAGTTCGACCTCCCCGTCCGCACCGGAGTCAAAGTCGAGCGACTGTCGCGGGCAGGCGATCGATTCGAGGTGGTCTGTGACAGTGGCACGCTGCTCGCCGACAACGTGATCGTTGCTACGGGCGCATACAACAACCCCAGGATCCCGCCGTTCGCCCCCGAACTCGATGAGAGCATCGTCCAGCTTCACTCCAAGGACTACCGCAACCCATCCCAACTCCGTGAAGGGGGGGTGCTCGTAGTGGGAGCGGGCAACTCGGGCGCGGAGATCGCCATCGAAATCGCTGCGAACCACCAAACGTGGTTGTCGGGCCGGGACACGGGTCAGGAGCCCACCCGTGCCGGTAGCCGTTTGGATCTACTTCTCACACCCGTGCTCTGGCTCATGGCGACGCGGTTCACGGTGAATACACCACCCGGGAGGAAGATGCGCGACCACTTCCTCGACCCGCCCCGTGGCATTCCCCTGGGCAGGGTGCGACGCAAGGACATCGCCGCTGCCGGTATCGAACGGGTGGGGAGAACGACCGGTGTGAAGGACGGCTATCCGATGCTCGAAGACGGACGTGTCTTGGACGTGTCCAACATCATCTGGTGCACCGGATTCACCCCCGATTACGACTGGATCGATTTTCCTCTGCCCACTCATAACGGCGTCCCCGTCAACGCTCGGGGCATCGTGGAGTCCTACCCCGGGCTCTACTTCATGGGGCTTCTCTTCCTCTACTCGCTGAGTTCGGCGCTTGTGGGAGGAGTGGGGCGCGACGCCGAGCACATCGTCGACCACATCGTTGCGAATCGGGCGGGAAGAACCCAGGAAGTGAGTGGCTCGGCCGCTCCTTCGTGACATTTCCCCTGAAAGCCGAAGGGCCGGCGGGCGCCGCGTCGTAGCACCTCTCCTCACGGGGACCTCCCGCCTCCGCCCGGCCTACGTGGACAGGCACCCGATTAGCGTGGGCGCAGCGACACAGGGAGGCGCGATGCGGACGCTCATCGCCAACGGGACAGTCGTCACCGCCACCGACAGCACGGCCGCCGATGTACTGATCGAGGACGAGCGGATTGCTGCGCTGCTCACACCGGGGACATTCGAAGGAACGGCCGACCAAACCATCGACGCCACCGGCAAGTTCGTCGTCCCCGGCGGGATCGACGTCCACACCCACATGGAGCTCCCCTTCGGCGGCACGGCTGCCTCGGA
The DNA here is from genome assembly GCA_036258335.1 of Acidimicrobiia bacterium. GTDB lineage: Bacteria > Actinomycetota > Acidimicrobiia > Spongiisociales > DATADW01 > DATADW01. Next base: position 35,910 of record DATADW010000083.1, on the reverse strand, counting down.
CAGCTTCGAGACCGGCACGCGAGCGGCGGCGTGGGGCGGGACGACGACGATCGTCGATTTCGCCGTGCAGACAAAGGGTCAGTCGCTGATGGAGGGCTTCGAGGCCTGGATGGCGAAAGCCGAAGGTGACTGCGCCATCGACTACGGGTTCCATCTCATCGTCGGCGACGTCACCGAGCAGGCGCTCAAGGAGATGGACCTGGCCATGGACGAAGGGGTCACTTCGTTCAAGATGTTCATGGCATATCCCGGCGTCTTCTACTCGACCGACGGCGAAATCCTCCGGGCGATGCAGAAGGCGGCCGAGAACGGGTCGACCATCATGATGCACGCCGAAAACGGCATCGCCATCGACGTGCTCATCGAGCAGGCGCTGGCCACAGGCGAGACGGATCCCATCCATCATGGGATGGTCCGTCGGTCGGTCCTAGAGGGCGAGGCGACCCACCGCGCCATCAAGCTGGCCGAGGTGGCCGGTTGCCCCCTCTACATAGTCCACCTCTCGGCGCAGGAAGCGCTCGAAGAGGTCGCCATCGCCCGCGACATGGCGAACAATGTGTTCGCCGAGACCTGCCCGCAGTACCTCTTCCTCGATTTGGACGACCTGGGCGACGGCTTCGAGGGCGCCAAGTACGTGTGCTCCCCACCGCTCCGTGACCGAGCCGAGGGCCACCATGAAGCGTTGTGGGCCGGACTGGCCACCAACGATTTGCAAGTGGTGTCGACCGACCACTGCCCCTTCAACTTCGAGGACCATCCCGAATTGGGCAGACAGAAACGGCTTGGGGAGGGCGACTTCTCCAAGATTCCAAACGGGTTGCCCGGGGTGGAGCACCGCATGCAACTCATCTACCACGGTGCCGTCGCCGAGGAGCGTCTGTCGATCAACCGCTGGGTCGAAGTGTGCGCCTCCACCCCGGCGAGGATGTTCGGGCTCTACCCGCGCAAGGGCACCATCGCGGTGGGATCTGATGCCGACATCGTGGTGTTCGACCCATATCGTCCGATGGTCATCTCCGCCGACACCCACCATATGCGGACCGACTACTCCTGCTACGAGGGCATGGAGGTCGCCGGGTCGATCGAAACCGTTCTCTCCAGAGGAAAGGTGGTCATCGCCGACGGCGAGTACCACGGGTCGCCTGGCGACGGGCGCTACCTGCCCCGGGAGACCAACCAGTACCTGATCTGAAGGCGGTTCCCCACCCGTGTCCGCCGTCCTAGGCTCGGAGGGAGCCGGAGGACATTCGTGAATCTCATCAAGCACTGGATCAACGGCAAACCCTGGGACGGAACGCCGGAACGGACGGGGACCGTGTTCGACCCGGCCTCCGGACAGCCTCAAGCGGAAGTCGCCTTCGCCTCAGCCGATGTGGTTGACGAAGCCGTCGCCGCGGCCAAGTCCGCATTCGAAATCTGGAAGGACAGCGCCCTTACCACGCGGGCCAACGTCATGTTCGAGTTCCGCCGGCTCGCAGTCGAGCACAAGGAAGACATCGGGCGGATCCTCACCCGCGAGCACGGCAAGACTCTCGCCGATGCCCTCGGCGAGGTGCAGCGGGGACTGGAGGTCATCGAGTTCGCCTGCGGTATTCCCCACCTGCTCAAGGGGGACTACTCCGAGAACGTGTCTCGGGGTGTCGACACCTACATGATCCGCCAGCCGCTCGGCGTTGTCGCCGGGATCACCCCATTCAACTTCCCGGCCATGGTCCCCATGTGGATGTACCCGATCGCCATCGCCTGCGGCAACACCTTCGTCCTCAAGCCCTCGGAGAAGGATCCGTCGGCGTCCGTCTTATGTGCCGAACTACTCGCCGAGGCCGGGTTGCCCGACGGGGTCTTCAACGTGGTCCACGGTGACAAGGTGGCGGTGGACCGCATCCTCGAGCACCCCGACATCGCCGCGGTCAGCTTCGTCGGCTCCACACCGATTGCCCGGTACATCTACGAGACGGGGACGTCCCACGGCAAGCGTGTGCAGGCACTGGGCGGTGCCAAGAACCACATGGTGGTACTGCCCGACGCCGACATGGAACTGGCCGCCGACGCCGCCGTCTCCGCCGGTTACGGGTCGGCCGGTGAGCGGTGCATGGCGATCTCCGTGGTCGTCACGGTCGGCGACGCCGCCGACTCACTGCTCAGCGCCATGCGGGAGCGGATCGGCGGGCTCACCGTGGGCAACGGGCTCGACCCAGACGCCGAGATGGGCCCGCTGATCACCGCCGAGCACCGTGACAAGGTTGCCGCGTACGTCGACAAGGGGATCAACGAAGGCGCCCAATTGGTCGAGGACGGCAGGGACCTCACCGTCAGCGGGCACGAGGATGGCTTCTTCCTCGGCCCGTGTCTCTTCGACCAGGTCACCCCTGAGATGTCGATCTACCAGGACGAGATCTTCGGCCCCGTGTTGAGCGTGGTGCGTGTGGACCACTACGAGGAGGCAATCGACCTGGTCAACCGCAACCCCTATGGCAATGGGACCGCGGTGTTCACCAACGACGGCGGGGCGGCGAGGAAATTCCAGAACGAGATACAGGTGGGCATGGTGGGGATCAACGTCCCCATCCCCGTCCCGTTGAGCTTCTACTCGTTCGGCGGTTGGAAGAGCTCGATCTTTGGCGATCACGCCATATACGGACCCGACGGCGTCCGCTTCTACACCAGACCCAAGGTTGTGATCGGGCGCTGGCCCGACCCCATCCACCGCGGGGTCGATCTCGGTTTCCCGCAACACCGTTGAAGCACAGACGGCCGTCGAACGTCATCAGTGAGGATCGCCTCACCGTGCTCCCGCCGTTCGCTCGCTGTCAGCAGGAGCATCCCCCTCGGATAACACCACGCCCATCGCAGCCAACAGATCCGCTGCTCTCCGTTTGTGTCCCGGTCGAGACCCACCCGAGCGCCGCCTCGGCGTCCACGATGGTTGCCCATGCGCCCTCGAAATCCCCGTGACGGAGATTGATCCGGGCCGCAGCAGCCTGCACCCGGGCGGTGTGGAAGCCCGCCAAGGTGGAGCGGGAAACGGCGTTTCGAGAGGGTCGAGAATGAGCAAGAGAGTCGAATGCCCCGAACCGGGCTGTGGCGCTTCGGCCTCGCTGGGCGAGATGAGGCCGCTTCCATCAACGCATGGACCCGTTGTCCATGGGACCGTCGACTGCGAGGCGGGCCATTGGTTCTTCATGCCGCTGGAGGAGGTCGGCGCCGGATTGGTAGCTGGCCAGGTGGCATAGCGAACGCCTCGCAGACCGGAGTCGATCTCGTCGGCTCGCACCGGATGGGATCACGGTGACCGGGAGGCAAACCGGTGGCCGGGTTGAATAGCAGCAGCCCTCTCGGAGGAAGAGCCTGAACGGCGTCCGGTCGAGTTCCGATATCCGCCTGGCTCGGTGCGCGCCGGCATAGGGTTGGGGTCGTGGATTTCGGGGTTGTCCTTCAGACCAACCCACCCTCCAGTCGGGTGATCGAACTGGCCGCCAGGGCCGAGTCGCTCGGCTTCACCCACGGGTGGACCTTTGACTCGCACATCCTGTGGGAGGAGCCCTTCGTCATCTACTCGGCGATGCTGGCCGCTACCGATCGGATGGTGATCGGGCCAATGGTGACCAACCCCGGAACCCGCGATTGGACGGTGCTGGCGTCGCTGTTTGCCACGCTCGACGAGATGTACGGGCCGAGGACCATCTGCGGGATGGGGCGAGGGGACTCGGCGCTGCGCTTCATCGGCCGCCCCCCCACCACCCTTGCCACCATGTCGGAGTCGATGCGAGTGATCAAGGGGCTTGTTGCCGGGGAAAGCGTCAGGGTGCGGGGCAAGGAGCTACGCATCCCGTGGGTGCCCGACGGCGGGTGGGACCTTCCGGTTTGGGTGGCAGGCTACGGCCCCAAGGCGCTGGAGCTGGCCGGGGGCGAGGCTGACGGGTTCATCCTCCAGCTTGCCGACCCACAACTGTTGCAGTGGACGGCGGGGTCGGTCCGCCAGGCGGCGGCCGCAGCCGGACGAGACCCGTCGGAGGTCACAATCTGTGTGGCTGCGCCGGCGTACATCGGGGATGACGTCGCACACCAGCGCGAGCAACTCCGCTGGTTTGGCGGGATGGTCGGCAACCATGTCGTGGACCTGGTCAACAGATACGGAAGCGACGAGAGCAAGGTCCCGAGCGCCCTCTCCTCGTACATCAAGGGACGCCAGGAGTACGACTACACCCACCACGGCCGAGCGGGCAACCCGAGTACGGACTTCGTCCCCGACGACATCGTCGACCGGTTCTGCATCCTCGGCCCGGCGAACCGACACCTCGAGAGGCTCGAGGAACTACGCGGTCTCGGGGTGGACCAATTCGCCCTCTACTTGATGCACGACGATGCCGACGCCACCCTCGAGGCCTACGGCGAGTCGGTGATCCCGGCCCTGTCCGGCTGAGCGCCCCTCGACTCGATCACCACGTCGAAGCTGAGCAGGTCGGATCCGGTCCCGACCGGTCCCTCTGCCGTGTGCTGGGCGTGCCCGGTCCCGAAGGCAGCACTGGAGCGCCAGGTCTCGAAGGCCTTCTCGGATTCCCATCGCGTGTAGACGAAATAGCTGGTCCCTCCGCCGGTGGGCCGGAGGAGCTCGAAGCCGAGGAATCCGGGAGCTTGGTCCACCGCTCCGGCCCGGTTGGCGAAACGCCTCTCCAACTCTTCGGCCCTTCCCTCGGGCACCTCGATCACGTTGATCCGCACCACGCTCATCGTTCACTCCCTTCCGCGGCCGTCGTCGTGCCGCCCTGCGGCGCCAGGATGAAGTCGATGGGCCTCGTCCCCGGTTGGAGTGAGGCCATGTCGATCTCGGGGTCGATGATCCTCTCCGCCTCGCGGCCATTGACCGACACGAACGCATCCACCCGCACCTCGGTGCCCGGGCCCTCCGCCTCGGCCAGCGCCAGCGCCATCTGGGCGATCATGTCCGGCTCCGCTGGCGCCACCCTCCGTTGCGACTCGGTGTAGAGACCGGACCCATCATCCACCCAGGTGCGTCCTCCCGGGTCGGTGACACGGAAGCTGATCCAGCCGACCTTCTCCACCGCCAGGACGTTCCAGGCAAAACGGAATCCCTCCCCTGTCCAGCGGGCATCACCTGGGTAGGCGATATGACGCATCGGGAGCGCCAACTGCACCGCTGTCCACACCACGAGCGCTGCAGTGGCGACAGCCGGCCAGCCAGCCCTCTCCCGCACCGCCGGAGGCGGCTCCGATACCGAACGCGCCACCAGCCGTCGGGGCCAGTCAGGTGCGAAGAAGATCGTGGTGAGGGCGATCATCACCCAGGGGAACACTCCAAGGCGGGGGAACAGCGCCCAAGTGGCCACGTGGAAGGCGACCACGGCGATCCACGCCCAGAGGCGCGTCCGTCGCACCAGGAGGAAGCCAACGATGGTCAGGTCGAACAGCGCACCCGCCCAGCTCAGCGCCAGCGCTACGCCAGGGGCGGCCAGCAGCGGGCCGATCAACGGCAAATCCCCGCGCCCGGGGAGCCATAACCGCAAAGGAGCACCGTCCAAGAGCCAGTCTGGATGCAGCTTGGCCACGCCGGCGAAAAAGTAGACCACCGCCAGTTGGAGCCGGAGGACCCACACCGCGCCGAGGGGTACCGGGCCGCCTGCGCGCCCCGCCCTCGCGTCGAGCGACCAGGCGCGGTTGGCAGGCACCGCCGCCAACAGCGCCGCCATCAGCGAGAGCAGCCAGTAATGGTTGAGAAATGTGGTCGCCTCTACCAGCTCCAGCCAGGTAAAAGCGATGGCGAACAAAGCGGCAGCCGTGCGGTGACGCCAACCCAGTGCTGTGGCCACCGCAGCACAGCCGGCCAATACGGCCAGCGCCCTGATTCCCCACTCGGGTGGCACCGGGACCCACGCCAGGCCGGGAAAGCGCAAATGGTGCTGCGGCGCCACATAGAGCGCCTCGATCCATCCATTGGCGAAGAGACGACCGATCGATACCGCCCCCACGAACCCGATAGCGATCCGAAAGACCGCCAGCGACGCTCCGTCGACCGGACGCCCAAGGGTGCGGTGCCAGGCCAGGACACGGCTTGGGGGATTTTGCACGATGGTGATAGTGGATATTAGGTTCGCCTAACAGCAGTGAACCCCACCGGGTCTTGGAGGGAATGGGATGCGCAGAGGGACCACCGCGACAGTGCTGTTGGCCCTCTTGGTCGCTTGCGGCGGCTCGGAAGAGGCCACCCCTGAAGCCGTAGCCGAGACGTACGCCGATCTCGTGCACACCGCTTACGACGCTTCCGTGGCGTCGGCAACCGAGATGAAGTCGGCTATCGATGCCTTTCTGGCCGACCCCACCGAGGACAACCTGGCGGCGGCGCAACAGGCTTGGCTGGACGCCCGCGACGACTACGGCCCCACCGAGGCGTTCCGCTTCTATGACGGGCCGATCGACAACCCCGAGAACGGCCCCGAGGGGCAAATCAACGCATGGCCGATGGACGAGGCGTATGTCGACTACGTGGACGGCGATCCCGATGCCGGGATCATCAACATGGTCGACGAGTTCCCCGAGATCGATCCCGACGTCCTTGTGTCTGTTAACGAGGAGGGTGGTGAGACCAACATCTCCACCGGCTGGCACGCCATCGAATTCCTCCTGTGGGGCCAGGACTTGAGCGCCGACGGACCAGGAGCAAGGCCGGTCACCGACTATGTCGATGCTGCCAACTCCGAGCGTCGCGCCGAGTACCTGCGGCTGGCCACCGCGCAGCTGGTCACCGACCTCACCGCGGTGCGCGATGCGTGGGACCCGGAGGCAACTGACGGCTACCGGCCCGAGTTCCTCGCTGATCCCCAAGCGGCGTTGCAGAAGATGCTGCGCGGGATCGGCGCCCTCTCCGCCGGCGAGCTTGCCGGCGAGCGAATGGCGGTCGCATACGAGACGAGGGACCAAGAGGATGAGCATTCCTGCTTCTCCGACAACACCAACGCCGACGTCTTGGGTAACGCCCGCGGAGTGAGAATGGTGTACCTGGCCGAGATGGAGGGCGTCGATGGGCCGTCCCTATCGGACCTGGTTGCCCAGTCCGACCCCGAACTCGACACCACCCTCCGCGAGCAACTCGACAACAGTGTCTCGCTGGCCGAGGGCTTTCCGACGACCTTTGATCAGATGATCCAGGCACCGGACGGCGACCCGGCAAGGGAGGCTTTGCTCGAAGCGATCGAATCGATGGAGGCGCAGGGTGAGAGCATCGCCCGGGCGGCCCAGGCGCTGGGTGTCACCATCAACCTGGAAATCTGATCGGTTGCGGCGCCGGGTGCAGCTCTGGCTGTTGGCGTTACTGGCTGCTTGCACCACCGGTCAACCGGCGGACACGAGCCCGCCGTCGACAACCACCATCCCGGTAGAGGCGCGCTCCGGTGGAGATGCAACGGTCTTCGACACCTCATCGAGTGCATTCGGACTTGCCCTCCCCACCCTGTCACCGTTGGAGCGGCGGGCATTTGCGGTGGGCAACAACTTCTTCAACGACAACTGGGTGACGGCGCCAGCTTCGACCGATGGACGCGACGGCCTCGGTCCGCTGTTCAACGCCCAATCGTGCTCGTCTTGCCACTTCCGGGACGGGCGCGGCCGCCCCCCCGAGGACGACCAGGACCCGGAGAGAGGAATGCTTGTCAGGCTCTCGGTGCCCGGGGTTGGGCCGCACGGTGAGCCACGTCCCGACCCGGTCTATGGCGGCCAGTTGCAGGACCGCGCCATAAACGGCGTCCTTCCTGAGGGGATGATCAGAGTCCTCGCGGAGCTAGTCACGTACACCTACCCGGATGGCGCCACTGCCACCCTCTCCGACCCCACCCACATCATCGCCGACCCCGCATATGGCCCGGTGGCGGCATCGATGTTCTCGGCGCGGGTGGCACCGCCGATACATGGGGGCGGCTTGCTAGAGGCGGTGCCCGATGCGGAGATCCTGTCGGCTGCCGACCCGGATGACGCCGACGGCGACGGGGTCTCGGGCCGCCCCAACCGAGTGTGGGAGGTCGCCACCGGCGACACGGTCATCGGCCGGTTCGGCTGGAAGGCGAACGTCCCCACCTTGGAGCAACAGGTGGCGGCCGCTTTCGAGGGTGACATCGGGATCACCTCGTCGCTGTTCACCGAACAACCGTGCACCCCCACCCAGCGCGCCTGCGTCGAGGCGCCGACAGGCGGCGATCCCGAACTCGACGACCACAAGCTGGAACGGGTGACCTTCTACTCGTCCACCCTTGCGGTGCCGGCGCGACGCGACATCGATGACACTGCGGCCCAAGAGGGAGAAACCCTCTTTGCCACCGTTGGATGCACCGCCTGCCATCGCGACACGCTCCGCACTGGGGAGTCCGAGATATCGGGCCTGGCATTGCAGCTGATTCATCCCTACACCGACCTCCTTCTCCACGACATGGGTGAGGGATTGGCAGACGGCCGGCCCGAGTTCGAGGCGAGCGGATCCGAATGGAGGACCCCTCCGCTTTGGGGGATCGGCCTGACAGATGTGGTATCGGGACACACCCGGTTTCTCCACGACGGGAGGGCACACGACCTGGAGGAGGCGATCCTCTGGCACGGGGGGGAGGCGGAGGGGACCCGCTCCAGGTTCGAAGCGCTCACCGCCGAGCAGCGGGCTGCTCTCTTGGCGTTCCTGGAGTCGCTGTGAGGTGGCCGGCAGTGATCCTCGTCGCGCTTACCGTCGCCGCTTGTAGTGCTTCGGGCGGATCCGTCTCGAGCGCGCCACCGACAACAGTGGAAGGAGAAGCCGATCGACGAACGGCCCTCGACCAGATCAACGATGAGGTGATCATCCCGGCCTACGGCGTGCTGGCCGATAGCGCCACTGACCTGGTCGAAGCGACCAACATGCTCTGCCAGCAACCTTCCCAGGATTCGCTTGCCGAGGCGAGGGCCGCTTGGGGGGCCGCCTGGCTGGCGTGGCTTCGGACCACCGCCCACAGCGCCCGAGTCGACGAGATGCGGCTAGAAGCGAGCTTCACCTTTGCCCCGGACATCGAAGGAGTCGAGGCATTGCTGGCGGGGACCGACCCGGTGTCGGTCGAGGCCATCAGGCAACTCGGAGCCGACCAGCGCGGGCTGCGCGCCATCGAGTGGCTGCTGTTCGGTCCCGGCTCCGAGGCGCTGTCCGGGAGAGCCGAGCGGCGATGCCAGATGGCTGCATCTGCATCGACGGTGGTGGAGGAGGCGGCGGCAACGGTGCTCGCCGCGCTCGATGACACCCAGTCGGAGCAGCGCTCGCAGGAGGAGCTCGATGACGTGGTCAACGACCTCATCTTCGCCGTCCAGGAGGTAGCCGACCGACGACTCGGGATCGCCACCGGGAGCACCAACGATGGCATTCCCGCCCCGGGGGAAGCCCAGGGCGCTGCCGGCATTGGAGCACGCGAGGCGGAGGCGGTCATCCAGGGTGTCGCCGCCGTCTACGAGGGCGGTGGCAAAGGAGGGCTCTCCCCCTTGGTGGCTGCAGGCTTCGCCGCGACCGACGAACGAGTCCTGACCCGAATGTCAGACCTCAGCGAACTGCTCGCGGCACTGCCCGCCTCGCTCGAAAAGGCCGATCCCGCAGACCTGGCAGCAGCGGAGGAGGCGGCTAGAGCGCTCCACCGCACCTTGTCCACCGAGGTCGTCTCAGTGCTCGGGGTCACCCTGATGTTCGGCGACACCGACGGGGACAGCTAGCCGAGACGTCAGACGGCAGACGGGAGTGGGATCAGGCCGTCCAACCGAGGAAACGACCACCGGCAGCGATGACGGCTAGCCAGATCAGAGCGGTGGCGACCGGGACCACGACCGCCACGGCCGGATGGGTTCGCCATATCCGCCAGCCGACTATCAGGGCGACCACCCAGATCAACACGAGCATCAGCACAGCCCACAATGGCGCAACCAGTCCAGACGCCAGCACGAAGTACCCCACCACCAAATGAAGGGCTAGAGCCACCAATCCGAGCACGATGGCGACCGGGCTAGCTAAGCCGTTCGTCGTTTCCCGCACTGTCCTCCTTGTGGCGCCGCGAGAGTACAGAGCAACGATTCCCTCCCCCGGCCCGCACCACTCCCAGAGATGCGAAAGCCGCGGGTCGGGCAAGATTGGGAGTCCGGGGCCCCCCTACCCGCTGCGGAGGGGGTGACCAGTGCCTCCCCCGGTGAGGGGGAAGCGCCAGCGGAGCGAGCGGAGCGGGTGACTGGGGCGAGCGGCGGCAATCAGCCTCCCCCCAACCCCCTCCGTCACCGGGAGGGGGAGCCGATCCCGAGCGAAGCGAGCTTAGGGGTGGTGTAAGAACCGTCTGCCGTCTGTAGGCCTAGCCTCGCCCGCCATGGAGTGGCCCGTCACCTACGAACGCAAGGTGCGATTCTCCGATACCGACGCGCAGGGCGTGGTCTTCAACGGGATGTACGCCACCTACTTCGACGACACCGTCACCGACTACTTCGACGCCATAGGGGTGCCGTGGTCGGATCTGAATGCCAGCGGCCACGACATGGTGCTGGCCAGGACCGAGATCGACTTCCGGTCGTCCGGCCGGCTGGGAGAGGTGCTGGTCACCGGGGCGCGGGTGAAGCGGATCGGGAACACCTCGCTCGTCTTCGAGTTGCGCACTTGGGAGGAGGCGAGCGGCCGAACCGTGGCAGAGGCGGTCCAGGTCCAGGTGATCGTCGATCACACGACGTTCAAGCCGGTGGCTGTCCCCTCCTTCCTGAGCGATGCGGTGATGCGTTCACAGGGTCCGCTCCCCGAAGGCGGGAGCTGAGTCGCCGCACCCGCCTCCGCCCTGGCAGACTTCTCATCGTGCGACTCATCCTCATGAACTACCGGCTGGCCGCCTGCCGGCTCGACCCGTGGCAGCCGCCGCCACAGTGGGCCTTGACCAGCCCGTTCTTCTCGATCACCAGGAGCGCCGACGAACTATCTGTCATCTGCGACGAGCGGGACGTGCCACCTGGTCAGGAGGCGCGCACCGGTATTGCCGCAATGAGACTGGCAAGCGCGCCCGAGCACGACGAGACGGGGATTCTCTCGTCGCTGCTCGCCGCGCTGGCCGATTCCGGAATCAGCGTGCTCGCCGTGTCCACCTACGAGACCGACTTCATCCTGATATCTGCTGAGCGCCTCCCCGAGGCCAGGGCGGCGTTGAGGGACGCCGGCCACGAGGTCGAGGACCACAACACACCGAGATGAGATCGCTACTGACCCAGGACCCCCTCTGGTACAAGGACGCCGTCATCTACGAGGTGCACGTCCGCGCCTTCCAGGATTCCAACGCTGACGGCATAGGGGACTTCCGCGGGCTGACGAGCCGGCTCGACCATCTCCAGGATCTGGGGGTCACCGCCGTATGGCTGCTGCCCTTCTACCCGTCGCCGTTGCGCGATGACGGGTACGACATCGCTGACTACACCAGCGTCCATCCCGCATACGGCACCATCGACGACTTCGAGGAGTTCCTCGGGGCTGCTCATCGCCGGGGGTTGCGGGTGATCACCGAGTTGGTCATCAACCACACATCCGACCAGCACCCCTGGTTTCAGCGCGCCCGGCGTTCGCCCGCGGGAACCACCGAACGTGACTTCTACGTGTGGAGTGACAGCCCCGACAAGTACCGCCAAGCGCGGATCATCTTCCAGGACACCGAGACCTCCAACTGGTCGTGGGACCCGGTGGCCCGTGCCTACTTCTGGCACCGGTTCTTTGGCCATCAGCCCGACCTCAACTACGACAACCCACAGGTCGAAGAGGCGCTGCGCTCGGTGCTCGACTTCTGGCTCGACCTGGGGGTCGATGGGCTCCGTCTCGACGCCGTCCCCTACCTGTACGAACGCGAAGGGACCATATGCGAGAACCTCCGGGAGACCCACCAGCAGCTGAAGGACCTGCGCCGCCACCTCTCGGAGCGGTACCAGGAGCGGATGCTCCTCGCCGAGGCCAACCAGTGGCCCGAGGACGCCGCCGCCTATTTCGGCGACGGGGACGAGTGCCACATGGCGTTCCACTTCCCCCTGATGCCGCGCCTGTTCATGTCGATACAGATGGAGAACCGGTTCCCCATCGTGGACATCCTGGAGCAGACACCGACAATCCCGGAGAACAGCCAATGGGCCATCTTCCTTCGCAACCACGACGAGCTCACCTTGGAGATGGTCACCGAGGAAGAGCGGGACTTCATGTACCGCACCTACGCCAGGGACCGCAGAGCCCGCCTCAACCTCGGCATCAGGCGCCGGTTGGCTCCCTTGCTCGACAACAGCCGGCGCAGGATCGAGTTGATGAACGCGCTCCTCTTGTCACTGCCTGGTACCCCGGTCCTCTACTACGGCGACGAGATAGGCATGGGCGACAACATCTACTTGGGGGATCGCAACGGGGTCAGGACCCCGATGCAATGGTCGAGCGATCGCAACGCCGGTTTCTCGGTGGCGAATCCCCAGAGCCTCTACATGCCGGTGATCATCGACCCTGAGTACCACTACGAGACAGTCAACGTCGAGGCCCAACGATCCAACCCAAGCTCGCTGTTGTGGTGGACCAGACGCATTGTCGCCCTGAGGCGGCGCCACCAGGTTTTCGGCCGGGGGGACATCGAGTTCCTCCATCCCGAGAACCCGCGAGTTCTCGCATTTCTCCGGCGTCATGGCGAGGAGACGGTGGTCGTCGTCGCCAACCTCTCACGGTTCAGCCAGTTCGTCGAGCTCGACCTCACCGCCTTTGGCGGATCGGTCCCAGTCGAGCTCTTCGGGCGCACCGAGTTCCCCCGGATAGGCGAGGGGCCATGGGTGCTCACCTTGGGACCCCACTCTTTTTACTGGTTCGAACTCGTCCCTAGCTTTGAGCCGATCACCGCCACCGGCGAGGCCGTCCCAGAGTTGACGATCCGCGGCCCGCTCGATGTCCTCTTCGAGGAGCGGACCGGCTTTCCTCTGGCGCTGCTCCGCTACGCCCGGAATCGGGCCTGGTTCCGCAGCCGGCTGCGGCGTGCGGTGGGCGCCCGGATCCCCGAGGTGGTCCCGCTGGGCGTCGACGGGCTGGACTCGTGGCTTGCAACGTTGGCGGTGGACTACTCAGAAGGTGAGCCGGAGCAATACGTCATACCGCTCGCCGTGGTACCCGATGAGCCCAACCCACCGCCCGACCGCCCCGCCATCGCCCATCTCAGGCTCGATGACGGGATGGCCACGGTCATCGACGGGTTGTGGGACCCCCAACTCCGGGCTGGGACGCTGCGCCTTATGGCAGAGGGCGGGAGAAGGCACGGCGCCTCGGCGGCGCTGGCGGGGACACCGGGCGAAGGGATCGACGCCGACCGGATCTCCGCAGCGTTGGAGGAGCAGGTCTATATGCACGACTCCCCTGAGGGACACACAAACGTCGTCTTTGGAGGGGGGATCGCGATCAAGCTGTTCCGCCGAACCGAGCCGGGGATCCACCCCGACTTGGAGCTGCGCCGCTTCCTCACCGAGCGCACCTCTTTCCACGCTCTCCCGGCCGTGCTCGGCGCCCTCGACTATCGCGACGGGCCTGAGGAGGCCAGCACGGTCGCTCTTCTCCAGGAGTACGTCCCACACGAGGGAACCGCCTGGGAGCTGCTCACCGACTCGCTCGGGCTGTTCTACGACGAGTTGGCCGCGGCTCCCCGCGAGTTCCGTACCAGCCCTCCGGTGCGGCGCCACCCGCTGCATCTGATGAGCGCCGCCCCCCCTACCTGGCTGGCGGAGCGCATCGACACCGACCTCCAGGTCGGCGAGGCGCTGGGCCGGCTCACCGCCGAGCTGCACCGTGCCTTGGCATCCGATTTGGAGGATCCCGACTTCCGGCCAGAGCCGCTCACCTCGCTGTACCGACGGTCGCTCGCCCAGAGCTACCGCGCCTCGATCCGGCAGACCCTGGCGATGGCCCGGCGCCGGGCACCGGAGCTCCCTCCACCGGTGGCCACGGCTGTAGCCGAGCTGTGCGAGCGGGAGGAGGCGATCCTGACCGTCGCCCGATCGGTGAACGATGAGCGGGTCGGCGGGATGCGGATCCGATGCCACGGCGACTACCGGCTCGACGAGATTCTCTCCACAGGTCGGGACTTCATGCCGTTTGACTTCGCCGGCGACACATCCGAGCCGCTCAGCCAGCGCCGGCTGAAGGAGTCACCGGCCCGTGACATCGCCGACCTGCTCCGGTCGCTGCACTACGCCGCCCTCTCCACGCTGTTGGCCGAGGTCGAGCGGGGCGCCATCGCCCCCGAAGCGGTCTTCGAGTACGAGCCGTGGTCCCGAGCCTGGTGGTCATGGGTGTCATCGGCCTTTCTCAGGACCTACCTCGAGGCGAGCGACGGGCAGTTGCTCCCCATCGAGACCGACGACCTGATCCTCTTGCTCGACGCCACCATGATCGAGAAGGCGGTGCGCGAGCTCGCCTGGGAGCTCAACAACCGTTCACATCTGGTGCCGGTTGCGGCAGCCGGGGTGCGAGAGGCGCTGGGCGATCGGGCCGTCCTGAGTGCGATCTAGCAGTAGCGCAACCGGTTAGACCCTATCGGGAGCGGCGCAGCTCGAGAAGACGCTGCAATAGGCCCGCCACGCCTTCCACAGTGCCTACCCGGTGGAGAGCGACTGTCCGACCCGATCCCACTCTGATGCCGATATCGGTCGAACCCAACACCTCGAAGGCGGTCTCGTCGGTCATGTCGTCCCCGATGAACACCACGGCTGTTGCCCCCATCCGCTGTCGAAGGCCCGCCAGCGCCGTCCCCTTGGTTTCAGGCGTCACGGTGAGCTCGACGACCCGCTTGCCATCGAGGACCGCCACACCGGGAATGTCGACGGCTGCATCGCGCACCGCCGAGGCTGCCCGCTCGGCAGCGGCTGGATCGTCGATCCCCCTCGTATGGAGCACCACAGCCGCCCGCTTCGGCTCGACCAACGAGCCTGGGTGGCCAGCGGCTACCTCCTCGACCAGAGCCTCGGCGGCGTCAAGTGCGGTGCGCTGCTCGCCGGTCAGCTCGAGCCCACCTCCCCACTCGGCACCCCATTCGGAACCATGGCCGCCCACCAGCACGACACCTGGGGGGTTCCCGGTCAACCCGACGAGGTCGGACCGAGATCGCCCCGAGATGACCGCGGCGTCGGTGACCCGCAACGCGGCCAGCTCGGCCAGAGCGGTGATGGCGTCAGGATGAGCCACCGCCAGCTCGGGGCGGCTCACGATCTCGGCGAGCGTCCCGTCGAAGTCGCTCGCCACGAGAAGGTGCCCGGTCGTTGCCGCCAGCCGCAAGGCCTTGTCCAAGCTCGGAGCGACAGCCGTCGTCATGACTCGATGCCGAGCTCCTCCAGACAGCCGGCGGCCCACCCGAAAACGTCTTGGCGCTCGACCACCGCTCTCATCCGCGACATGCGGCGGCGCGCCTCCTTCGGGGGGAGGGTCATCGCTCGCTCCAATGCGGCGGCGGTCCCGTCGAGGTCGTGCGGGTTGACGATGATGGCGTCCCCCAGCTCCTGGGCGGCACCGGCGAACTCGCTCAGGACGAGAACGCCGTCGCCATCGACCCTGCTGGCCACGTACTCCTTGCACACCAGGTTCATCCCGTCGCGCAGCGGTGTGACGATCATGACGTCCGCCACGCGGTAGTAGGCGATGAGCTCCTCGGGAGGCAGGTTGCGGTAGAGGTAGAGCACGGGCGTCCATTCCGAATCGCCGAATTCGCCGTTTATCCGGCCGGTGAGCTGCTCTACCAGGTTTCGCATATCGACGTAATCCTCGATCTCCTCGCGGCTGGGCACCGCCACCTGTACGAGCACGGCGCGACGAGCCAATTCGGGGTTGGTCGTCAGCAGGGTCTCGAAGGCACGCAGCCGGACATCGATGCCCTTGGTGTAGTCGAGCCGGTCGACACCAAGCAGGATGATCCGATCCGGCCCGAGATCAGAGCGCAGCCGGCGGGTGAGATCGGCCACCTCTGGCGACTGTGCCACGGCTCGGTAGCGAGCGGTGTCGATCGAGATGGGGGCGACCTGGATTCGGATGGTCCTGCCCTCGTGCTCGAGCTGGCGCGTCGTGCCGGTCGCGCTGGTGAAACGGACCGCCGAGCGGGCGAAGTTCTGCGCGGCGAGCCTGGTCTGGAAACCAATGACGTCGGCGCCGAGCAATCCCTCCAACATCTGGGTCCGCCAGGGGAGGCGAGCGAACAACTCGACCGCAGGGAAGGGGATGTGGAGGAAGAATCCGATCGAGAGGTCGGCTCGTAGGCGCCGCAACATCGCTGGCACAAGCTGCAGCTGGTAGTCCTGGATCCAGGCGATGTCGCCGCTGCGGGTAGCAGCGGCTGCCTCTTCGGCGAACCGCTGGTTGGCGGCGACGTACGGTCGCCACCAGTGCCGGTGGAACTCGGGCGTGCGCAGCGCATCGTGGTAGAGCGGCCACACGGTGCCGTTGCAGAAACCCAGGTAGAAGGTCTCCAACTCGGCGGCGCTGAGCTGTACCGGCCGCTGCTCGATGCCCTCGAGGGTGAACGGCGGGTGCGAGAAGTCCGGGATGCCGGTCCAACCGACCCATGACCCATCTCTCTTCTCGAGTATCGGGGTCAGCGCGCTCACCAACCCGCCCGGGCTGACCTCCCAGCCGTCGCCCTCACGCCGCACTGGCAATCGGTTGGCCACGACCACAACTCGCGGTCCCGCTTTCATCCGCCCATCGTGGCACGTCTCCCCGGTTGACCGCACTCCGCAGGCAGCAGCTCTCCCGCGACCTCTCACGTGAGCTCTATGACGACCCCCTCGTTCCCCGCCAGCTCGATTGGCCCGCTCACAGGCTTTCCCTCGGCGCCCGGGTCGGTGGCGACGAGCACCGTCCCTGCCGGCAAGTCGATTGCGGTCACATCTCCACCCAGGTTGAGCGCTACCACCACGGCAGCCGACCCAGGAGCGGACCTCTCATAGACCAGGCAACCCGGTGGCGCGGGAAGCGAACGGAACGCACCTCGGCGCAGCGACGGGGAACGGCGGGCAGCCAGCAGCCGGTGGTAGAGCTGGAGCAGCGAACCCGGGTCGTCGAGCTGGCTGTCCACATTGCGCTGCTTCCAGTCGGTCGACAGCGGGAGCCATGTCCCCGGCGCCTCCGGGGGGGAGAACCCGGCGTGCGGTTGATCGCTCCATTGCATCGGGGTGCGGCAACCGTCGCGTGTCGGGGTTCCCAGCCTGATCCCCTGAGGATCGCGAATCTCACCGGGGGGGATGGCGGTCTCGGGCATTCCTATCTCGTCGCCGTAGTACATAGTGACCGTGCCCCGTAGGGTGAGCAGCAGGATGGCGGCCAAACCCGCACGCCGCTCGCCGAACCGGGAGGCAACCCTGGCCTCGTCGTGGTTCCCCAGCACATGATTGGGCCAGGCGCCCTCGGGCACCGCCGCCTCGGCGGCTTCGATGCTCTGCCGAAGCTCCTCGGCGTCCCAGGGGGCGTAGAGCAGCGAGAAGTTGAAGGGCATGTGGATGCTGTCGAGCGACGGCGGCTGGTAGTACGAGGCCCAGGTCTCCCAGTCGGACTCGTGGATCTCGGCGATGGCGAACCGGTCATCGGGATAGGAATCGAGCACACCGCGGATCCGCCGGAAAAGTGAGTGGATGTCAGGATGGCCCCTGTCGTTGATGTGGATCTGGCTATCGGGCTCGCCCAGCGGCCGATAATCCGTCGGGCCCTCAGCAGGCGGATTGTCGGTCAGACCCGGGTCTTTCATCAGGTAGTGCGCCACATCGATGCGCACGCCATCGACACCCCGGTCCAACCAGAAGCGAAGGCTATCGAGCATGGCCGACTCGACCTCGGGGTTGCGCCAGTCGAGATCGGGCTGCTCGGGGAGAAACGAGTGCAGGTAGTACTGCCGCGTCCGCTCGTCCCATTCCCACGATGAGCCTCCGAACATGGCGAGCCAGTTGTTGGGCGGTGAACCGTCATCTGCGGGGTCCCGCCAGACGTACCAATCTCGCTTGGGGTTATCCCGCGAGGACCGTGACTCCACAAACCAGGGGTGAAGGTCCGATGTGTGGTTGGGTACCCAGTCGATCATCACCCTGAGCCCGCGCTGGTGACAATCGGAGAGAAGTGAGTCGAAACGGGCCAGGTCCCCAAACAGCGGGTCGACATCGCAGTAGTCGGCAACGTCGTAGCCGAAGTCGCGCATTGGGGAGGGGAAGAAAGGGGTGATCCATATGGCGTCGACCCCGAGCGTCTCGGTCAGATGATCGAGCCTCGACCGTATCCCTTCCAGGTCGCCGATCCCGTCGCCGTCGGAGTCGGCGAAGCTGCGGACGTAGATCTGGTAGACAACCGCCCCCTGCCACCAGTGCTCGGGTGGCGGCACCGCGGCGACGGTCTCGTCTTGGGGAGTCATTCGACATCGGGACGGCGCCGCAACCGCTTCACCTCGGCGCGCATCCGCTTCTCATCGAGCCTCCTCCGCCGGGAGGCGGCGGTGGGCCGCGTGGGGCGGCGGGGCGGCGGCGGGGCGGCGATGGCGTCGGCGAGGAGGTCTGCCAGCCGCGCTCGTGCGATCCTCCGGTTGCGCCACTGGGAGCGGGTGTCGGCAGCGGTGATGCTCACGACACCGTCGGGGAACCGATCCGCCAGCAGCCGCAACGCCCGTCGCTTGGCCTCGGGCGGGAGCGAGGTGCTCGAACCGAGGTCGAAGGACAGCTCCACCCTGGTGTTCGATCGGTTGGCGTGCTGCCCACCGGGACCACCTGAGGGGTCAAACCGCTCATCCAGCTCGTGACGACGGATGATGATCTCTCGACTCACCCGAAGGTCCCCTTCCTCACTATCGGCTGGCATGGGCGGTGACATGCTCATACGACGGTGACAGTGCCGCGGTCGATGTGCCACTCGCTATTGGTCACCGCTGCCGCAAGCCAGTCATCGTGGGTAACCAGTACAACCGCACCGGGAAAACCGGTCAGAGCCACCTCCATCCTCTCCACAGAAGGAAGGTCGAGGTGGTTGGTCGGCTCGTCGAGGACAAGGCACCAGACCTGGCGGGCCAGTCCCAGCGCCAGCGACAGCTTGCGCGCCTCTCCTGGTGACGGCAGTTCGGTCGCCAGCACCCGCTCCGGATCGGTACCTAAGGACCCAACGATCGCCAGCACCTCGCCCCGCTCCCCCGGCTCCAAACCCAGCAAGGCGCGCCGCGCTTGCGCCCGGCCGGATTCATCGAGCTCCTGTGGGAGAAAGAGCAGCAGCGCCGGCGGCAGGTCCGACTCGTCGACAAGGGCTCGCAACAGGGTGGATTTCCCCGCGCCGTTCCGTCCCGACAGCCGGATCCGGTCGTTGCGCTCGACCACCACCGAAGCGTCCTCGATTATGACCTGGTCCCCTGCGAGCAGCGTGCCCTGATGCGTGAGCAGACGCCGCCGGGCAGGCGGCTGGTATGCGAAGGACACCCGCCCCCCGTGCTCCGACGGAGGAGCGATCGACCGCCGCCGGTCCTCGGCCTTGTCCAGTTTGCGTCGCAGCACGCTCGCCCCTCGGGACGCCGCTCGTTGGGCCGCGGCGGCGCGGTAGGTGGCCACGGCCGAGGTCACATCATGGTCACCGGCGGCTTGGCGCATCTGCCGGCGGCGAACCGCCTGCTTTTCCTCCAGCACCCGTCGTCGGTCGGCCAGTTCGCGTGCCATCCTCCGCTCCTGGGTCCGAAGCGCTTCGAGCTCGGTGCGTTGCTCGGCCGCATCGGACTCCCAACCGCGGCTCGCCGTCGTGTAGTCACCGTTCCACAGTCGGACATCGCCGATAGCGACTCTGAGGATCCGTCGGCACAACCTATCGAGCAGGGCGCGGTCGTGCGACACCACCATCCCTGCCCCCACAAACCCGGCAAGGGCGCTGACCAGCACCCGCCGCGTTTCGGCATCGAGGTGGTTGGTCGGCTCGTCGACCAGCAGGACCTCGGGTCTGACCATCAGGGCCGCGCCCACCTGCCACCTCTTTCGTTCGCCGGGGGATAGCGTCGTCCAGCGCCCGAGGTCGGCGGGGTCGAGGTCGAGCCGGCTGCGGAGAGCCGAGTCGGCGCCATCCCACGAGGCGGCGAAATCCTCCACCTGCTGGGTGAGGTCATCGACCGTTTGCGGACACAAGACGAGGCTGGCACCCGGTGGATCGATGACCACCGTCCCAGACGACGGTCTCAGCTCGGCGGCGGCGAGGCGGAGCAGCGTGCTCTTGCCGGTCCCGTTCTCACCCACGACACCGGTCCACCCCGAACCGAGATGCACGGTGAGGTGGTCAAAGAGATCGACAGCGGACGAATATCGGAAGGTGAGATCGTCGAAATGGATGCCGGGCATGGTGAAGCCTCCTTCGTGGACGGGCCGGGGTTCACCGATGAGCCAGCACGATGCTCCGAGACGACGACCTCATCCAGGATAAGCAGCCGGCCGGACCACCGAGAGCGGATTGTCCACGCCAACCTCGCGGCTCGTCTGATCTTCTGAGATCAGCGTCACCATCTCGGCGGCGACCGCGTCCGGGCGCTCCATCGGGAGGAAATGGCTGGTGCCCGGGACCTCGAGCGCTCGGGCGCCGGTGATCCGTTGCACGATCTCCCCGAGGAAACCAGGGGGGAACTCGGCCGAGGCACCGCTGGCCATCACCACGACCGGCAGGTTCAACTCGTGCAGCCGGTACCAGGCGCGGTGACGGGCTGCCCCCGGATAGACCCTCGCTTCCACCTGCGGCGGGCAGGACAGGGCGACGCCTCCATCAACCGTGACGAGCCCGCCGTCGAGATACCCCTCAAGGGCTGCATGGTGCCACCCGGCGAACGCCGGCTTGCCCCTGAAGTTCGACGAAGCCGCCGCTCGGTCGGAGAACTCGCCCTTGCGCCGAAGGGTTGCTCGCTCCAGCCTCTCCAACAGCTCGTCTCGTCCTCCATCGGGGAAGACCACGGGCTCGATGAGCATCAGCCCGGCGAAGCTTCCGGGTCGGGCCAGTTCGGCAAGGATCAGGGCGGTAGCGCCCATCGAGTGCCCGACACCCACAACAGGCGACCCGAGCCGATCGACCACCTGGGCGACATCGGTGGTGAACCCCGACCAGTCCCCCGGGTCGACCCTGACCGGGGTTGCGCCGTGACCGGCAAAGTCGAGCGCGACGATCTCGTTGTCGATGCCGGCTCGCCGCGCTTCCTCGACCACCGGCCGCCAGACCTCCTTGCAGAAGCCCGTGGCGTGGGTCAACAGCAGCGTTGGCTTCGAACCCGGCCATGTGGTCGTGGCCGGTAGGCCCGGATCCTCGGCGATCAAGCCGCCTCGTCCACCTGAAGCGGGCAGACAGCGAGTGGCTCGGGGCTCTGGTCCTCGTAACGGAGGTGGAAGGCGTTGATGATGTCCTCGTCGACCTCGTCGAGCAGCATGACCGTTGCCCACGAGGTGACTGCCACCGGTGCCGGCATCCCCGACCGAGGGGCCACCAGGATCTGGTCGCCGATGGATCGGGCCAACTCCTCGAGCCGCACTACGTCCTCCTCGGGGAGGGTCGGGTCGTACTGGACGATGATGGCGCCATGCTCCAGCGTGTGGACCTGCTGGGTGTCGCTGACTGGCTCGCGGTAGATGCCGCAGGCTGCCGGCTGTAGGGCATGGGGCCCGCTGGTGGGTGGGTTCGAGTTGTACTCGGGAGCCGGGTCTCCCGCAGCCAGATGCGCGACGCCGAGATCCGGGTAGGCCGTTATGTCGGCGCCCTCTAGGGGGTCGCGGCGGGTGAGGACGAAGGCGACCAGCCCGCCGATGAGAGCGACGGCGACGCCGATCCCGATCCACAGGTTGCGCCGCGAAGTGTGGCGGCGCGTTTGTTCTCGGGCCTCCTCCTTGGCCGCACGCTGCTGTTCGAGTGCCCTGCCGCGCGGTCGAGCCATGGCCGGGCAGGGTAATCGGGTGCGAGGGATTCGCCGCCCGACGGGCTCAAGGCAGGTTCGGTCCTGGCCGATCGGTTCTGGTGTCGTCGAGCTCCCAGGTCAGGTCGGTTTCGACGTGGACGATTCCGTCCAGCCTTCGGGTCAGCTCCTCGAGGATGCGGGCATCGCTGCGGCGGGGCACCTCGCCGCTGATCGAGGCGACGCCGTCCTCGACCACCACATCGAGCGAAGCCGGGTCGAGTAGCAGGACCCGCTTGAGGACGTCGTTTCGCACCGTGTCGGCCAACTCATCGTCGGCGATGGTGAAGGCGCTCATCAGATCAGCCCTGCTTACGACCCCCACGAGCTTGCCGACGTCGTCCACCACGGGGAGGCGCTTCACCTTGTGAGCGAGCATCACCCGAGCTGCTTCGGTCACCGTGGCCTCGGGGTAAATGACGATGGGCGACGGGGTCATCACCTGTCCCACCGTGGTGGCCCCAGGCACCGGGTCATGTCGCTGGAGGACGACGTTTAGCAAGCGGCCCCGATCCTCCCGAGCCTGGCGTCTGACGAAATCGGCCTCGGTGATGATCCCCACCAAAGCACCCGAATCATCCAGCACCGGCAGCCCGCTGACCCCCGCCTCGACCATGATGCGGGCGGCTCCCTTGAGGCTCTCACCGCCGGTGACAGTCAGCACCTTGGTGGTCATCACATCGCCGACCCGCATCGGTCCTCCTGATCGCTGCTCGTCAATCAGGAGGCTACCGGTGCGGCTAGCCCCGGATCCGCTCCGAACCCACCTCGTTGCCCGATGACCGGCCTGCCTCGAAGGCGGTCAGGTTTGCCACCGTGACCTCGGCGATCTTCTCGAGGGCTTCTCGGGTGAAAAAGGCTTGGTGGCCGGTCACCAGAACATTTGGGAGTGCGAGCAGCCGGACGATGACGTCGTCGCGGACCACCCGATCAGATAGGTCCGTGAAGAAGAGATCGGCCTCCTCCTCGTAAACGTCCAGCCCGAGATAGCCGATCACCCCGTCCATGAGCGCCTCGATCACCGCCCCGGTATCGACCAAACCACCCCGGCTGGTGTTGATCAGCATCATCCCCGGCTTCGCTATCGCCAGCGTCTCCGCTCGGATGAGATGCTCGGTGTCGGGAGTGAGCGGGCAGTGCAAGGTGACGATGTCCGATTCGGTGAGCAGCCGTTGGAGCGAGGCGTATTGGGCGCCCAGAGCGATGCACTGCTCGTTCTCGACAACGTCGTGGGCGAGGATCCGGCATCCGAACCCGCGGAGGATCCTGACCACGACGGCGCCGATTGCGCCTGTCCCCACGACGCCGACGGTCTTGCCGTTGAGGTCGAAACCGAGCAAGCCTTCGAGCGAGAAGTTGAGGTCGCGCACCCTGGTGTAGGCGCGGTGGATCCGCCGATTGAGGTCGAGCATGAGCGCCACGGTGTGCTCGGCGACGGCGTGCGGCGAGTAGGCGGGGACACGGGCCACACCGATCCCGAGTCGTTCTGCAGCCTCGAGGTCGACGTGGTTGTACCCGGCGCTCCGTAAAGCAAGATGACGGACGCCGACCGCGGCCAGCTGCTCGAGTGCGGCGGCATCGGCCTGGTCGTTGACGAACAACGACACAGCGGGGAATCCCGAGGCCAGCCCGGCAGTCTGCGCGCTCAGCCTGGGCTCGAGGAACTCGAGCTCGTGCCTCCCGGCGGCGGCGGCGCCGAGGTATTCGATGTCGTAGCTCTTGGCGCTGAACACGGCCACTCTCATCGGCGACATCCTGGCACTGCCGACGGCCAGAACTCGGCGACTCTTTCCGGATGGCGAGACGATGTCACCAGGGGACGGCGAGTACCGTCCCACCATCCAAGGCCGGAGAGCGCAATGCGTTATGTGTACGACTTCGCCGAGGGGTCAAATGATCAGAAAGACCTCCTTGGCGGCAAGGGCGCCGGTTTGGGGGAGATGACCAACCTCGGGTTGCGGGTCCCCCCCGGATTCACCATCACCACTGAAGCATGCCGGGTCTTCATGGAGAATGGCGAGGGCCCCGAGGGGCTCTGGGAGGAGATCGCAGGCGCCATCGGCAGGCTCGAGGAGAGCTGTGGCCGGAGCTTTGGCGGCGGCGGCAAGACCCCACTTCTGGTGTCTGTCCGGTCGGGCGCCAAATTCTCCATGCCGGGGATGATGGACACGATTCTCAATCTCGGGATCAACGACGTCGTGGTGAAGGAGATCGCCGAGTGGGCAGGGAGGGAGCGCGTGTCGTGGGACGTCTACCGCCGGTTCCTCCAGATGTTCGGCAAGGTGGTGCTCAACGTCCCCGGCGAGGGTTTCGAAGAGGTCCTCACCGAGCTGCGTCAGACCCGAGGCGTCGAAACCGACGCCGAGCTGACGGCGGGCGATTTGGAAACGGCAACCGGGCGCTTCCGCAGCATCATCGAGGAAGCGGGGCAGAGCGTCCCCACCGAGCCGATGGAGCAACTGCGGGCGGCGGTCAACGCGGTCTTCTCCTCGTGGGGCAACCGGAGGGCAGTGGACTATCGGCGGCTCCACGACATCCCAGGTGATCTGGGTACGGCGTGCAACGTGCAGACGATGGTCTTCGGGGACCTCGGCGAGGACTCCGGTACCGGCGTGTGCTTCACCCGCGATCCATCGAGCGGCGAGCCGAATCCCTACGGCGACTACCTGGTCAACGCCCAAGGCGAGGACGTCGTGGCCGGGGCACGAAACACCCTGTCGCTTGCCGACCTCGAGGACAAGCGTCCTGGCGTCCACGCCGAATTGCTCGGGGTGATGCACACCCTGGAGAACCACTACCGGGACATGTGCGATATCGAGTTCACCGTAGAGAACGGCACGCTCTGGATCCTGCAGACCCGGGTGGGCAAAAGGACGGCCAGGGCGGCTGTGCGCTTGGCGGTGGACATGGCCAATGAGGGCCTCATCGATCGGCGTCAGGCTGTGCTGCGGGTCGACCCTGCTGTGTTGGAGCAGTTGCAGCGACCCACCATCGCAGAGGACGCCGGAATCGAGCCTTTGGCGCACGGGGTGGCGGCATCCCCCGGCGCTGCCTCGGGCGAGGCTGTCTTCGATGCCGACCGGGCGGTGGAGCGCGCCGGCCAGGATGTGGCGGTGGTGCTGGTGAGGCACGAGACCACTCCTGACGACATCCACGGGATGGCGGCTGCACAGGGAATCCTCACCAGCCGGGGAGGCAAGACCAGCCACGCCGCCGTGGTGGCCCGTGGTATGGGGAAGCCGGCGGTGACCGGAGCCTCGGCTCTCAACGTGGACGAGGGGTCAAGCTTGCTGACCGTCGGGGATGTCACGATCAACGAGGGGCAAGTAATCACCATCGACGGCACCAGCGGCAACGTGTTCGGCGGTGAGGTGCCGCTCGAACCCGCCTCTGAAACACCTCAACTGGAGATGCTGCTGACCTGGGCGGACGAGTTCCGCACACTGGGTGTTCGGGCCAATGCCGACACGCCTTCGGACGCCGCCCGTGCCCGTGAGGCCGGCGCCGAGGGGATCGGTCTGGCTCGCACCGAGCACATGTTCATGGGCGAGCGGCTGGCCATCGTTCAACAGATAATCCTCAACGAGGATCCCGAGGTTCGGGATCCCGCCCTGGAACGGCTTCGCGCCCAGCAGACCGAAGACTTTGAGGGCCTGCTCGAAGCGATGGACGGACTGCCCGTGATCATCCGGCTGCTCGATCCGCCACTCCACGAGTTCCTCCCGTCCCGGCTCGAGTTGGAGAGGGAACGGCGACAGCGAGCCGAGAAGGGTCAGGCGCCCGACGACAGGATTGCCGAGTTGGAACGGGCGGTTGCCAAGTGGGAGGAGACAAACCCGATGCTCGGGCTGCGGGGCGTCCGCCTCGGGTTGCTCGTCCCCGAGCTCTACCGGATCCAGGTGCAGGCCGCCCTCCAGGCGATGAAGCGGCGCCGTCAGGCCGGGGGCGATCCCCACCTCGAGATCATGGTGCCGCTGGTATCCACCGCCGAGGAGCTTCGACGGGTCCGCAGCACCATTGAGGCCGAGATAGCCGACGTGTTCCCGGACGAGGCAGTCGAGGTGCCGGTCGGGACGATGATCGAGCTGCCGCGGGCGGCTCTGCTGGCCGGTGAGATCGCCGGCGTTGCCGACTTCTTCTCGTTCGGCACCAACGACCTCACCCAGACCACATATGGGTTGAGCCGCGACGACGCCGACCGGTCCTTTCTCCCCTTCTTCTTGGAGCAGGGGATCTACCCCTCGAACCCGTTCCAGACCATGGACGAGCATGGTGTAGGACGGCTGGTGGAGATGGGCACCGCTGCCGGGAAAGAGGCCAACCCTTCGCTCGAGGTGGGGGTCTGCGGCGAGCACGGCGGGGATCCAGCCTCGATCGCCTTGTGCCACCGCATGGGGCTCGACTACGTGTCGGCCAGCCCGCCCCGCATCCCGGTGGCCCGGCTGGCCGCGGCCCAGGCGGCCCTTGGCGGAGGGGACTCGGCCGGCTCCGTATGACCCCGGCGACCCCGGTTCGTCCCGCGCCCATAGACCGTGGTGCCGTGCTCCGGGCGCTCGAGCCGTTCGGCCGAAGCCGGACGCTGCCCGCCGAGGCATACCTTTCGCCCGATCTGTTGACCTGGGAGATCGACCACATCTTCACCGGCTCCTGGCTTTGCCTGGGGAGGGTCGATGGGTTGGTCGAGGCCGGGATGGCCAGGGCGCTGAGCGCCGGTCGCGCCCGGCTGCTCCTGGTCCGTGATGCCGGCGGCGAGTTGCGCGGGTTCCACAACACGTGCAGGCACCGCGGCCATGAGCTGCTCCCGGACCGAGAAACGGCTGCGTTGCGCCAATTGCGATGCCCCTACCACTCCTGGACGTACGGGCTCGACGGCTCCCTTCGCTCCGCCCCTTCCTTCATCGGCACGTCCGGCTTCGATCCGGGTGAATACCCCCTGATCCCGGTGCATCTGGAAGAACGCCACGGCTGGCTCTTCGTCAACACTGCGGGTGACCCCGAAGGGCTGGTGACGTGGCTCGGCAATCTGGATGAGCTGCTCGATCCGTACGACCCGGGGCGGCTGATCGAGGCGGCCAGGCACGATTACGTCGTCCAAGCCAACTGGAAACTGCTCGTCGAGAACTACCACGAGTGCTACCACTGCACCTCGATCCACCCGGCGCTGTGCAAAGTGTCCCCGCCCGACAGCGGTGTCGATCTGGTCCCGACCGGGCGGTGGTGCGGCGGACCGATGGAGCTTGCCGATCACGCCGAGACGATGTCGTTCGACGGAAAGTCCCACGGAGTCCCGCTTCCCGGGCTCGATCGGCAACAACTCCGTCAAGTGCTCTATGTGGGGCTCTTCCCCAACCTGCTGATCTCGGCCCACCCCGACTATGTGATGACCCACCGCCTGACCCCGGTCGCGGCCGATCGCACCACTGTCGAGTGCATCTGGCTCTTCCCGCCCGAGGCGCGATCGCGTCCTGGGTTCGACCCCTCTTATGCCGTCGACTTCTGGGACGTCACCAACCGCGAGGACTGGTCGGCCTGCGAGGGTGTGCAGCGGGGGCTGAGCGGTGGCGCCTACCTGCCCGGGCCGCTCAGCAATCGGGAGAGCACCCTCCATCAGTTCTACTCAATGGTGGGCAACGCATACCTGGAAAGACCCATTTAGCGGTGCCCGGCCAGACCGGGGATGTCGAGTAGCTCCGGCGACCAGCCCGGTTTGAGCGGCCGGACCTTGATCCTGGCGTCTACCACCCGCACCCCCTCACCCGGCAGGAGCACCTTGACCGGGTTCATGTCCATCTCTACCAGCTCGGGGACCGCCTCCACCAACGCCGACACCCGAAGCAAAGCCTCTTGGAGTGCGTCGAGATCACCGGGGGGGAAGTTGCGATACCGACCTTGGAGCAACCGTGCCGTTTTGATCTCCCCCACCATCTCGGCGGCGTCGCGGTCGGTGATCGGGGCGATCCGCACCGCCACATCCTTGAGCAACTCGACGTAGACCCCGCCCAGACCGAAGACGAGCAACGGTCCGAATGAAGGATCCTCGGTCACGCCGATCAGCACCTCGTGGCCGCCCGCGACCATCTCCTGGACGAGGACTCCTTCCGGATCGCCCACCACACTCATGAGATGATCGAAGCCGGCGCGAACCGCTCCCTCCCCCTCGACGTCGAGAAGGACACCGCCCACATCGCTCTTATGGAGGGCGGATGGGGCGATCACCTTCAACACCACCTTCCCGCCGATATCGACGGCGGCCACCGCGGCCTCGTCAGCGGTGACCACAACCCGGCTGACCGGGAGCCGGATACCGAACGCGGCGAGTACCTCGTCGACTTCGCCGGGCTCGAGCCAGCCACCTTCGTCTCCGAGCCGTCCCACCGCCGCGGCCACCACGCGGCGGGCGGCGCCGGGATCGAGCCCCGCCAGCGTGGGAATGGTCCCCTCCGGCCGGGTGAGCCACTCTCCATACCGGGCCGCACGGCTCAGTGCAATCGCTGCCGCCTCGGGGAAGACGAAGGTGGGGACCCGGGCGTCCTCGAACAGCGCGGCAGAGTGTTCGCTTTCCATGAACACGGTGACGAACGTCTTCTCCCCGTGGTGCGCCGTCGCCATCTCGCGCACCGCAGCAGCCACGCCCTGCAAACCATCGGGCGTGGTCGGTATGTAGATCACCATGACGGCGTCGACCTCGTCGCTCTCGATCAGCGTCTCGATGCAGTGCCGGTAGTGGTCAGGGCCGGCGGAGGCGATGAGGTCGATGGGGTTGCGCGTCGAGGCTTCCGCCGACAGAGCCTCGGCCAGCTTTGCCCGCAAGCCCTCGGACAGCTCGGGAAGCTCGAGCTCCTCGGACTCGAGCGCATCGGCAGCGAGGATTCCCGGTCCGCCGGCGTTGGTAATGACGCCGACCCGCCTGCCTTTGGGCACCGGCTGGTTGGCCAGCAGCGAAGCCACCCCGAACAGCTCCTCGAGTGTGGTGGTGCGGATCACGCCGGCCTGGTTGAACAACGCCTCGACGGCGACATCGAGGCTGGCGAGGGCGCCGGTGTGGCTCGATGCTGCCCGGGTGCCTGCGCTGGTCCGGCCCGCCTTGACCGCCACGATCGGCTTCTTGCGGGCGATGCGGCGAGCCAGACGGGCGAAGCGGCGCGGGTTCCCGAATGACTCCAGATAGAGGACGATCACATCGGTGGCCGGGTCCTCCTCCCATGCCAGAAGCAAGTCGTTACCCGAGACGTCGGCCTTGTTGCCGACCGAGATGAAGGTCGAGATCCCGATGTTGTTCTGCCGGGCGTAGTCGAGGATGGCGATCCCGAGCGCCCCCGACTGACTCGACATGGCTACGTTGCCCCTAGGCGGGTAGACCGGGGCGAACGTCCCGTTCATCTGCACCGCCGGATCGGTGTTGAGCACCCCCATGCAGTTGGGGCCAACCATCCGCATCCCCGCCGAGCGGGCGACCTCGAGGATCTGGCGCTCGAGATCCTCCCCACCGGGCACCTCGGAGAAGCCGGCGGAGATGACAACCAAACCCTTGACGCGCTTCTCTGCGCACTCCCTCACCGCATCGAGGGCGAAGTGGGCAGGCACCACGATGAAGGCGAGGTCGACCGGGTCGGGGATATCGAGGATCGATGGGTAGGCCCGAACCGAGTGGACCACCCCCGCCTTTGGGTTGACCGGGTATACCGCCCCGGTGAACCCCGAGCCCACCAGATTGGAGAACAGGCGCGCTCCTATCGAGCCGGGGGTACGGCTGGCACCGACCACGGCGATAGACCGCGGGTAGAAGATGGGGAGGATCGAGGCAGCCACCGCCCGCTTTTCCCTCTCCTCCTCGGCGGCCCGGCTCCCGACCGAGACCGCGGTGGGGAAGTCCAACGAGTAGACGCCCTCCTCCAGAGTGCGGCTCAACTCATACCCCGAGGAGCGGAACACCCGCATCATCTGCAGGTTCTCGGGGAGCACGAATGCCTTGAACTCGGACACCCCGTGGGCCCGCCCGTAGCTACCCAGCATCTGAAGGAGGGCGGTTCCTATGCCGCGGCCCTGCTGTGCATCGGCCACCAAGAAGGCGACCTCAGCGGCCGGCTCATCTTCCGCCCGGTCGTACCGCCCGACCCCCACCATCTCCCCGTCTTCAAAGACGCCGAACGCCATCCGATCCACGTAGTCGACCGTGGTGAAGTGCTCGAGTTCCTCGGGGGTCAACTCGTCCTTGGCGCGGAAGAATCGGTAGTAGCGCGACTGAGCACCGGTGTGCTCGAAAAGCGCCAGCAGCAGCGGAGCATCTTCTGGGCGGAGCGGGCGGAAGCGTGCAACCGCACCGTCCCGCAGCACGATGTCGAACTCATAGTCGGACGGATAATCGGCCAACCTCGGGCTCCCATGGTCAGATGGGCCCCGAGTCTGCCAGCTACGGGCGGGGGCGGCGCCGGTCAGGCCTCGCGGCGAGACGCGGCGTCACGAGAACGCCGCAGCGTCTTCTTCAGGGCTCGCCGCAAACGGGCCTCGCCGGCCTCACGCCGCAGATCCTCAGCGTGGGGCTGATAGAACTTGGGGTCTGACATGACGTGCCACACGGGATTGCTCCTATCTCGCCATAGAACGGCTTCGTGACGTATTGGTGACGTATTGGTGACGTAATGGATATTCGGCTGTAGGCTCATTACACTTTAGCACGAACCTGTAAGGTCCGAAATGGATTTCTCGCATTACACCGACTCGCCGGTTGCGTTGGCTGTAGCGCTGGCGAACACGCTCGATCCCATCACCGGTGAGGACCAGCTCGGCGATCTCGATGGACTTCGGTCTTTCCTCGGCGAGGTTCCAAAAGAATGGCGGGAGGATTGGGTCGATCTGAACGAACGTGACCTGACCGCGGTGCGGCGGCTCCGCGCCGGGATCCGCCGCCTATTCGAGACCGATGATGTCGAGCTTGCCGTCGCCGAGCTGAACCGAGAGCTGAGCGCATCCGGGGCGGTGCCCCGGGTGAGCGCTCACACCGGCGTCGATCCCCACTTCCATTTCGAGTCGACCCGGCGGGGGGTCGGCCGCTGGCTCGGGGCGATCACCGCGATGGGTCTGGCCACCGTGGTTTGCGACTATGGGATCGACCGGCTCGGGGTCTGCTCATCCGAGACCTGCGCCGATGTTTACGTGGACACCTCGCGCAACCGGTCGCGTCGCCACTGCTCCGTCACCTGTGGCACCCGTGAGAACGTCGCGGCTTTCCGCCGCAGGCGCGCCTCGCGGAAAACGTAGGCCGAGGGAGACTCAGCGCCCGGTATCTGACGGCTCTCCGCTGTCCACCCTCCTGCTGTCGTCTGCCGTCTGCCGTCTGCCGTCTCCTCTTTCCAACCTGGCTGCGGACTCGTATGGAAACACCGGGATCAACTCGCCGCGGCGGACGCGATCCTGCATCGAGCACCACCATGCGGGGTCGAAGAGCCGGTGGTGGGCATCCTCGAATGCGGCGCGGGGGCCACCATCGATCCCCACGAAGCGCCGGAACTCTTCGGGGAAGATGTCGTTGGGCCCAACCGCAAACCACGGTTCAGCGGACATCTCCTCCTCCGGCGAGCGAGGCCCGGGCAATGTCCTGAAACGGCAGTCCTCCAGACGGGTCAACTCGTCGTAGTCGTAGAAGACGACCCGTCCGTGCCGGGTCACCCCGAAGTTCTTGAGCAGCAGGTCGCCCGGGAATATCCCAGCGGCGGCCAGCTCCTCGATACAGGTTCCGTAGTCGAGCATCGCCGCGGTCGCCGCCGCCGGGTCGGCCTCGCGGACATAGATATCGAGCGGGATGACTCTCCGCTCCACATAGGCGTGACGTATCACGACGCGGTTTGGTTCGACCGCCACCGCCGAAGTGCAATCGCCCTCGAGTTTGTCGAGAAGCTCGGAGGAGAACCGATCCCGTTCGAACTCGAGCAGTTCGAACTCCTGGGCGTCGACCAATCTTCCGACCCGGTCGTGGCGGAATACGAGCCGGTAGCGGCCCCGGACCTGGTCAGGCGTCGTCGTCTTTGGCGAGGGAAACGTGTCGTTGATCACCTTGAACACGATGTCGAACCCCGGCATCGTGAACACGGTCATCACAAGGCCCTCTGCACCCCGCGCTCGCTCGAACAACTCCCCCGACCTGGCGAGGTGATGGATCAACTCCCGGTAGAGAACGGTCTTGCCGTGCTTGTGGTACCCGAGCGATGTGTACAGCTCGGCGAGACGCTTGCGCGGCATGAGGGTGCGAAGGAAGTCGACGAGGTCGTGGGGGCGGTCGACGTCAACATGGAAGTAGGCCCTGGTGAAGCTGAAGAGGATGCTCACCTGGTTCTCGGTGAGCAGCACCGCATCGACCACGGGGCCGCCCGGAGGATGGAGCACCACCAACACGATTGGGACCAGGTGCGAGCCGCTGAACAGCCGGCCTATGAGGTGGGCGCTCTGGCCGCGGTAGAAGACGGCGTCGATCATCTCCGCCCGCTCCACGCTCTGCAGGGCACCAATGTCGCGCAGGTGACCGTCGATCCGCTGGGCGACGCGCTGCGACTCGGTCCTCGGGTCGGAGAGGCCAAGTGGCTGCGATGCGAGGACCTCCTCGATCAGCTCGCTGGTCGACGACCTCCGCCCAAATGCTGAATGGAGCGGGTGCCGCGGTGGGGTCGGCGGTGTGTCGAAGTCGGTGTCGACGAACTCGATCCGAGGGTCAACGCCGACCGTGGTGAAGATCTTGCGCGTGGCGGAGTTGAAGAAGGTCTCCGCCTGGTCCCAGTCGTCGCGGCCCTCGATCAGCCCGGAGTAGACCGCCTTCATAGCCGCCCACAGCGATCGATCCTCGACACGGTCGGTGAGAAGATGGTGGAGATCGGCGACAACCGACGAGACCACGCGACCGTATAGGTCGAGCCGATCGGCAGCATCCGACTGCATCCCAC
This sequence comes from Acidimicrobiia bacterium, assembly GCA_036258335.1. Classification (GTDB taxonomy): domain Bacteria; phylum Actinomycetota; class Acidimicrobiia; order Spongiisociales; family DATADW01; genus DATADW01. Next base: position 3,038 of record DATADW010000083.1, on the reverse strand, counting down.
CCCAGTCGCGCTCGTCAAAGCGGATACGAGCCCGGCGCGTGATGATCCGGAAGCGGTCCGTGTACCGGTCCAGCCCAGCGAGAATCGCCTTAGCACCCAACGCGGCCAGTCGAGAGTCGGAGAGATGATCGATCAAGGTCGCCATGGTGGCAGCCGGCCGACCGGCGTAACGTGCCTAAGGGCAGTCGGGCTCGGCGATCGGGTCGCACACAACCGTGGTGGGTGGGTTGAGCTCGCCCGGGTCAAGACCGCCACCGCCGGTACCCCCGCCACCGCCCGTACCCCCGCCACCGCCCGTACCCCCGCCACCGCCGGGTGGCGGGGCTTCGTTGCTCACCGCCGGCGTTACGCGCTCGAAAAGCCCAAGTGTGGACTGGCCCAGCAGAGAGACGGCGAACACCGCGGCGATGGCGACCACCACGACAAGGATCACGTACTCGGGGAGACCCGCTCCCCGATCGGCCCGATCACGCACGCGGTCACAGTATCGGCTGGATGCCGCCGCCGGAATGGGCCTAACGACCCAGCGCCCAGCCACGTCTGGTGACACGCCAGGGGCCAAGACCGCTGCGCACCCGGTGCATCCTCCGCCAATCTTCGAGGACCTCACCCACGTCGAGCAGTTGGGGCCGCTGGTCCTCGGGAAGCTCGCCGCACGCTTGTTCCAGCAATCGATTGAGACGCCCTACCTCGTCGCTCACCTCGACAGGGTCGGCGAGCGCCCAGAGGCCCGGTATGGCGCGCTGCACAGCGGAGGCCGCGTCGACGGCAGCTTGGAGAGCACGCTCACGCTCGATCTTCTTGCGCGCCCACCAGTCGGGTTGGTCGTCACCATCGATGCCGGGGATGGGGAGCCCCATTCCCGGGAGTCGATCGAACTCGCCCCGCGCCATCGCATCTTCGATGTGGCGCTCCACGGAGGAATGGCGATCAGAAGAGGATGGCACCGGCAACCAGCCCGAGCAGGTAGAGGACTCCGAATCGACGGTTGTGGACGAAGGCGATGCTGACATACCAAAGGGGCCAGGCGCCCTTCGGGTATTCGGGAGGAGGCGCCTCCGGCTTTGGGTTGGTGAAGACCGGCCAGACAAATCGGAGCAACGGGGCCGCCCCGACCACCGCGAGCACCGGCCAGGGGAGAAACCCGGTCGCCACCAGATACACGGCGAGCCCGTATTGGGCGGCGATCATCGCCAGAACCGTCCAGCGTGCCGCCGTCTCTCCCATTATCACGGGGAGGGTGTGGATCCCCCGCTCCTCATCGTTGGGGATCTTGTCGATGTGCTTACCGAAGAGGACCGCGGTCACTCCGAGCGCATAAGGCAGCGAGGCGAGCACGACATCCCATGACCAGAACCCGGTGATGACGTAGTACCCGCCGCCGACCATAAGCGGGCCCCACACCACGAGCACCGCCGGTTCGCCCAGCCCGATGTGCTTCAGCGGCCAGGTATAGGCGACCACGAAGAAAGCCCCGAGGCCGAGCAACAGAGCGACCAGCGGACCGCGCAGCACTATGAACCACACCCCGACGGCGACCCCAACCAGACCGGTCAATGAGGCGTAGACGATGCTCTGCCGCACCGTCATCAGCCCGCTCTCCAAGGGTTGGGAGCCGTACTGGGTGCGGAACGAGTTGTCGCGGTCGGTGCCGGTCCAGTGGTCGGTGAGGTCGTTCAGGAGGTTGTTGGCGGCGTGCGCCGCCAACAACCCGATCGTGAGCAGCAGAAACGACCAGGGGTCGAACAAGTCTGCTTGCCACGCCAGTATCCCGGCGATGGCCGCCGAGATGAGCGTCATGACCAGCACGGCCGCCCTGCTGGCGATGAGCCAGCGGCTCACCGGGTCGAGCCGCTCCCACTCGGCGTGGTCGACCCGCGGGATCCCTACGACCGCTTCGCGCCACATGCGGGTGGACATCTCGGGACGAGTCTATGACTAGGTCAACGCAATGATGGGGTCGACATGGCGGCGATGACGACGCTGGTAGCGGTGGTGGGATCGGACGCGGCGGCGGTGATCTCCGCTACCGCCGAGATGGCTGCCAATGTCACCATCGAGACGGTGGGTGAGGTCCCCGAGCGACCGATCGAGGCAGCATCGGTGATCACCCAGACTTGGTCGAGAGCGAGGAGACACGGCTCGGTCTACACGCTGGTGGATGTGGATCCGATCGGAGCGGTGGTGGCGGAGTGGGCGCGCCGGCTGCGCGGAGAGGACAACGATCTCGAGGTGGCGATCGGTAGCGCCTCCGGGACGCTCCCCGACTACTACCTGGTCGCAAGGGAACTGCCCGACCCCGAGATCCACTGGTACCTGGGGCTGGTCCGCTCGCTATCGGCAAGCCGCGTCCTGACGAGCGACCTCGTCCCCAGTGCGGTCCTCGGCACACTGTCATCGCTGCCTTCGGGCAAAGAACTGCCAGGGGCGGCGGTGCTTGCCGAACAGGCTCGGGTCTGGGTGCCGCTCCCCGAGTTGGAGACCGTGGGACGGTTGCTCACCTCCTGACAACCGCGGGGACGGCGTCGATCAGCACGATCACCCCGACGACCAGGAACAGCACGCCGGCACCCAGGCGGAGCCACTCGATGGGGACGATGCGCAACAGCGCCCGTCCGAACAGGGCCGCCGCGCGGTTGACGCCACCAGCGCCGCCGATGCCGAGAAGAACACCACCCACGGGTTGTTGTCGGCGGAGAAGGCGATGACTGCGAGCTGGGTCTTGTCGCCCAACTCGGCCAGGAACAGGGCGCCGAAGATGGTGAGCGCGGTCCTCCACACAAGGATCCTCCGGGGTCGGCTGGCCGGAGTCTCCCACGGTCCACAAATCGAACACATGTTCGCTACGATCCGCCTATGGGAGACCTCCGCTGGAGGCAATTGCAGCAGAGCGACCCGGTGCTCTTCGAGAGCAACCGCGTTGTCGGACGAGGCGAGTACCGCGGCCTCGAGTTCCTCGAGGTGGAGTCGAAGCGGATCATCAACGAGGTACCCGCCTCGTCCCGCATGCCCTTCCGTTGGACCATCAACGCCTACAG
>DATADW010000082.1:0-6037 GCA_036258335.1 Acidimicrobiia bacterium | reverse complement strand
GACCCGCGGCCAGACGGCTGGCCAAAGCCCCGGTGAAGACATCGCCGGCGCCAGTGGTGTCCACCGGCCGGACCGGCGGTGCCCCCACCTCGATCGGGGTGCCGTTGTCGAGCAAGAGGGCACCACCGGCGCCAAGGGTGACCACAACCGGGGATCCGGTCCGGCGACCTAACACTCGGGCGCTCTCGTTCGGATCCTCCTCGCCAGTCAGAGCGGCGGCTTCGTCTCGGTTGGGGGTGAGCAGCGGTCCCATCGTCTCCAACCCATCTGGCAGAGACCGGGCCGGAGCCGGGTTGACCACGAGCTGGCGACCCGTTCGGCCCGCCGCCGCCGCCGCCGCCAACAACGCCTCGTCTGGTATCTCGAAGTTGACCACGACCACGCCGCCCTCGGGGGTCGCTTGGATCGCATTCTCGACATGAGTGGCGCTCAATCCCGCATTGGCGCCGGAGGCCACGGCGATCATGTTCTCACCGCCCCCATCGACGATGATCAGGGCAACACCGGTCGGAGTCGTCTTGGAACGGGACACCCCGGTCAGGTCGACACCTGCTGCGTCCAGATCGGCGAGCGCCTCCGACCCTATCTCATCGTCGCCCACCTCGGCGATGAACCAGACATCGGCACCGGCCCGTCTCGCCGCTAGCGCCTGGTTGGCCCCTTTGCCACCGCCCGACCTGGCGAAACTCCCGCCGGTCACCGTTTCGCCGGGGGCGGGGAGGTGGTCGACCCGGATCACCAGGTCGAGGTTGACCGAACCGACCACGACGACCCGTGGGGTCACACCGGCCTCACCGAGGATGGGTGCGGCATCAACCGGCTACTCGCCGGCCGGCCTGCCGTAGAACTCGAAGCCCATGATGAGGAGGGTGTCGTATGGCCCCCGGTTGGCGTCGAGTGCCTCACCGGGGTAGGTGCTGGTCACTCTGAAGGTGAGCTCGGTCGTCCCCACGGTGGCGACGTTGATCACGTGGGGACCGCTGGCATCGGGGATGACATTTGTCTCCACCGCACCGCCCATGTCATCCGTCTCGATGACGAACCCCTGCACTTTTGCGTTGCGGGTATACCGGTCCTCGTCGGCGGCGTTCTTTAGGACCACCTGCTCCAGAGCGACCTCAGGGGCAAATGTGAAGACGAACTCGATCGGCTCGTCGCTGTTGGGATCGTTGTTCCATCCCTGCTCGTTTCGCCGGGCGATGAGGTTGTCGCAGCTGAACCCCTCTGCGGTGCTGGAGCAGTCGACCCCGATGGGGTTGATCCGGCGCAGCTCGGTTTGAGCGGCCGTTGTGCTGGCGGCATCGGCTGGAACCGTGGTCTCGGTTTCGGCCGAGGAGGGCCCACCCTGGAGTGCATTGAAGATTGCCGCCCCGACGAACACGACGATCAGTACTGCCGACACGGCGATGACGGCGCGCAGCCCGGCTGATGTGCCCACAGGAGGCTGAGGAGCGACGGGGAGTTGCTGACGGGAGAGACGGGCGCCGCACTCCTCGCAATGCCGGTTGGCCGCGGGGTTGGCGGCACCACAAGAAGGGCAGGCGGTCGTCTGTTGGGCCGCGGTGACCATCGGCGGCTCCCACGCCGCGTCGTCGGCGGGCACCTCGCCGAGGGCGAACTCCTCGTCGCTCCCCTCGCCCGTCTCCAATGGGTCCACCCACGCTCCGCACGTCGGGCAGAAGCGCTCGTTGGAGAAGGTGGCGCCGCAGTTAGTGCATGTATGACCAGCCATGAGAAGTCCGCCGGGTTTGCTTGATTCGGGTGGGTATTGTGCCACGGCGCAATGGTGTGGGCGATCATCGTGGCCGAGCCTTGGACGCCGTTGAGCCTCATCGCCGGTGGGCTGCTCCTCGTCGCCGCCATCGGCGGGCTGGTGTGGGCCTTCCGTGTCTCAGCCCGTCGATAGCATCCCGCGCCGTGATCAACTCGTTCTCCTGCTCGGCGTGTGGCTACTCGTCACCAAAGTGGATGGGTTTCTGCCCGCAGTGCCGGCTCGCCGAGCCGCTCGTCGAGGAGCGCTCCAAGCCGAGGGTGACGACAGGCCCACCACCAGTTCCGATACCACTCGCCGAGGCGGGCGGCAACGCCCCGACCCGCGTCCCGGTTGGCATCGGAGAGATCGACCGGGTGCTTGGCGGTGGTCTCGTGCGGGGAGCAGTGCTGCTCCTCGGCGGGGAGCCGGGGGTCGGAAAGTCGACGCTTGTGCTACAGGCTGCCGCCGCGTTGACTGCATCGGGACGCCGAGTGCTCATCGCCTCCGCAGAGGAGTCGATCGACCAGGTGGGTCTGAGGGCGCAGCGCCTCGGCGTGCCGGGGGGTTCGCTTTACCTCTTGGCGGAGGACGACATCGACCGCATTCTCGCCGCCGCCGATGAAATGACCCCGGACCTCATCGTGATCGACTCGGTCCAGACGGTATCCGCGGCCGAAGTGGGCAGCGCCCCCGGCGCCACCACCCAGGTGCGGGAGTGCGCCGCTCGGGTGATCCGCTTCGCCAAGGAGCGCGGCGTGGCCGCCATTCTGGTAGGTCATGTCACCAAGGACGGAGCCATCGCCGGCCCAAAGACCCTGGAGCACATGGTCGATGTCGTCCTCTACCTGGAGGGTGAGGGCGACCGCGGCCTCCGGGCGCTGCGGGGGTGGAAGAACCGGTTCGGCCCGACCCATGTCGCTGGGCTGTTCGAGATGAGTCAGGACGGGCTGGTCGAGGTGTCGGACCCGTCGCGCGCCTTCTTGGCCGAGTGGGAGTCGTCGGTCCCGGGCACCGTCGTCTTCCCGACCATCGACGGGAGACGCCCCGTACTGGTCGAGGTGCAGGCCTTGGTCGCCCCTGGCGAGTTCACCCCCTCGCGGCGCAGCTCCCGGGGCATCGACCCGGTCCGGCTCCACCAGCTGCTGGCGGTACTCGACCGCCACGCCGGTGTGGGATTCCCCCAGAGAGACGTCTATATCGGGGTGGTCGGTGGGCTCACTCTCACGGACCCGGGGATCGATCTCCCGGTGGCGCTGGCCCTGGTCAGCTCGCTGCAGGATGTCCCGCTCGGCCCGATGGCAGCCTGGGGTGAGGTCGGGTTGACCGGCGAGGTGCGTCAGGTGCCGCTGGCCACCCGGCGTCGCGAGGAGGCTGAGCGGGTTGGCGCCACTGTGATGGCTCCGTCCAACGGGACACGGCTTCGGCTTTCCGAGGCGCTGGAGCGTGCCGGTCTCGGTATCGGGTCAAGGGCCCTCACCGGGCGGATCTGACTGCGACAAGTCCTTCCGTCGCCCGGCGTCGGTGACGTCCGGCTGATAGCCTGCGCCACGGATGAGCCCTGAGCAGCTCACGCAAAGAGCGGTCTATGAGCGTCTCGCCCCGGGCACCCCGCTCCGCTCCGGTTTGGAGAGGATCATCCAGCAGGGGAACGGGGCATTGATCGTCCTCGGGGGTGGAGGGGCGGTCGACGCAATTTGCACCGGCGGCTTCGAGTTGGCCGACTCCAACTTCTCGCCAGCTCGGCTGGCCGAGTTGGCCAAGATGGACGGCGCAGTGGTTCTCAGCGACGACTGCTCCCGCATCCTGCGAGCCAACGTCCATCTGGTCCCGTCGGCGGCGATACGCACCGACGAGACCGGCGCCCGGCATCGCACCGCAGAGCGGGTGGCGGTGCAGACCGACAAGCCAGTGGTGGCGGTGAGCGAGGACCGCAGGGCCGCCACCGTGTTCTTCGGTCAGACCAGTCACGAGTTGGAGAACCCAACAGAGCTGGTGGCCAAGGCGAACCAATCGCTGCAGACACTCGAGCGCTTCCGGCGTCGTCTCGATGACGCCTTGGAGCGGCTCACTCGGATGGAAGTGAGCGACGTTGCCAACAATCGCGCCGTTGTCACAGTGGTGCAACGAGCCGAGCTGGTGCGACGGCTCGGCGCCGAGATCGATCGCGACGCGGTCAACCTCGGGGCCAGCGGCGAGATCATCCGACTGCAGCTCGCTGATCTGGTTCAAGGTGTCGAGACCCAACGGTCTCTGACGCTGCGGGACTATGTTCGGCCGGCACGCACCACGACGGCTCGCTCGGCACTCGACGCCCTGGGTGCCCTGGCGGTTGCCGAGCTCAACGACCCGTCGCGGGTCGCCGCCGCGGTTGGCCTCGACGATCTGGACGACCACGTTCGACCGCTCGGCTACCGGCTGCTTGCTTCGGTACCTCGGCTTCCGGAGAACGTGCGCAACGCCCTCACCGGGCATTTCAAGGACTTCCAGAAGATGTTGCTCGCCGACGTGGCCGAGCTCGACGACGTCGAGGGGATCGGGACACAGCGGGCAGTACAGCTCCGTCACTTCTTCGATCGGCTGCTCGACGCCACCAGAGCCTGGGCCCCGGAGATCGCCTGACCCGCTGAGGGGGAGCGCCACCTGCGGGCAGCTACACTCCGTTCCCGTTCCCCGACCTCCTGAGGCCGATGCCTGCCACCAAGCGCACCCGGAAAGACAGTGACGCGCCCGCAGAGGCGCCACCCAAGCCGACCACTACCCGACGCAAGAGCCCCGCATTCGGTGTCGGCGACAGGGTTGTCCACCCCCAACATGGCGCAGCCGTAATCACCAAGAAGGTGAAGCAGACCTTCGATGGCTCGAGCCGTGACTACTACGTGCTCGAGATCGCCACCGACCAGCTCACCGTGTTCGTCCCGGTCGATTCCATCGAGGAGGCGGTCCGCTCGGTCATCTCCAAGAACCAGACCCGCAAGGTCTTCCAGATCTTCAAGGAGGAGCCCCAGGACGCCGGTTCCAACTGGAGCCGGTGGTACAAGGTCCTCAACGAGAAGATGACCAGCGGCGACATCTACCAGGTGGCCGAGGTGATACGGGACCTGAGCTGGGCGCAGCAGACCAAGGGCATTTCACCTGCGTTGAAGAGGATGCTGTCTCGCGCCCGACTGACCCTGATCAGCGAGCTCCGCTTCGCCCTCGAGGTCGACGAGGAGGAAGCGACCCGGCGTCTCGACCGGGCGCTGCCCAAGGCGGAGAAGGTAGAGGAGAGCTGACCTCCCTCCGGGTGGGCTGGGGCTTTGACGCCCACCGTTTCGGGGGTGATCCCCCCATCGTCCTCGCCGGGATCGTGGTCGACCCCGACCGGGGTTTGGTGGCGACCTCCGACGGCGACGTCGCCGCCCATGCCGTGGCCGACGCTCTGCTCGGGGCGGCGGCGTTGGCCGACCTTGGGGAGTTGTTCCCGTCGAGTGACCCTCGATGGGAGGGTGCCGACTCGATGTCGCTCCTCGCCGAGGTGGTTCGGCTGACCGGCAAGGAGGGGTGGGAGGTGGCGCACGTGGACGTGACGGTCGTCGCCCAGTCGGTGCGGGTGGCACCACATCGCGAGGGGATGAGGCGCTCCCTGGCCGATGTGCTCGGCGTGGCCGAGGAGGTGGTCTCGGTGAAGGCGACCACCACCGACCACATGGGCTCGATCGGCCGCGACGAGGGAGTGGCTGCGGTGGCGGTGGTGACTGTGGTCGAAGCAGCCCCACCCGCGTAACGCAGGTTGTCGTAGGGCCCGGGCCGGGCTATGTCGCGACTGCGACCTCGGGGTATCCGGGCTCCCCGGTACCATCGCTCGGCGATGCGCGTCTTCAACACGCTGGGCCGTCGTTACGAAGAATTCCTTCCCCGCACCGAGGGGGAGGTTTCCATCTACGTGTGCGGGCCGACGGTGCAGTCCGAGCCGCACGTCGGGCACGGGCGGTCGGCGGTGGCGTTCGACGTCATCCGCCGCTACCTCGACTGGCGGGGGTTCCGGGTGCTCTACGTCCGGAACATCACCGACATCGACGACAAGATCATCGCCGCTGCCGCCGAGGCCGGGGTGCCGGTTGCCGAGCTGGCCGAGGCCAACGCCAAGCGCTTTCAAGAGGCCTATCTGGCTCTTGGGGCGCTCACCCCGGACATCGAGCCCAAGGCGACCGAGCACATACCCGAGATGATCGAATTGATCACCAGGCTCATCGACCGCGGGCTTGCCTACGCGTCGTCGGGAGATGTCTATTTCTCCGTGAGGAC
>DATADW010000081.1:0-6214 GCA_036258335.1 Acidimicrobiia bacterium | reverse complement strand
TATCCGCGAGCTAGCCAATGACCTCGGTGCCAGTCGCCGCCAGCTCACCGATGTCTCCAAGTCGGTCGAGATGGTCTCCGTCGGGTTGGGCACGCTGCGGTCAACACTGCTGGCCATGGTCGATGAGGCCGTCGCCGACCTGGCCCGCGCCCCCGTGGCCGACGTGCTCGACCTACCGCGCCGTGAAGTGGTCTGAGCCAAGGCCGAAGACGGAAGACGGGATTTCGTTCCGCCCAGCGGGAAGGAAAACGATTCCCTCCCCCTTGCGGAGGGACGGAAAGTAAGGCGCGGCGGGCCGCCGTCTGCGCGATCACCCGAAGTCCGCTCGTGACTCCACCTTCGCGGTTGCCTGCCCTAGCTCGGCGAGCATGCCTGCCAGTTCGGCACGGTCGCGGGCGATCCGGCGCAGCGGCAGCCCGAGGCGCCGGTCGATCTCCTCGGCGAGTTGGGCTCTCACCCCGACGCGGTGGAGGTCGGCGGCGCGCTGGCCGGCACGCCGGCCCGAGGATCGCACCAAGGCGGCGACGAGAAAACCCACCATGACCGCCAAGAGAGCGGCGATCACAGGCCAGGGCCAATTGCCCGGACGGAGCACGTCCGGTTGTGCCCACGCCCACACCCCGGCCCCGATCAGCAGCAACAGGGTCAGCGTCTGGACGACCGCTGCCACCGGCCACCATCGGGAGCGCACCACCTGGGGCCCGGACCGGTGCCGGGTGCGAACCGTGTCTGCTGCGGCCTCGAGCTCTCCCTCCACCCTCTGGGGGGAGAACTCCTGGCGGAGGTGCTCTCCAAATGCCCCTCCCGCTTCGAATGAGATGTCGCCAATCAGCTCCTCAACCAGCACCGCGGTCGACGGCAACCCGGCTCCGGCGGCCGCCCGTTTCCCGGCTACTGCTGCCGCCTCGTCGGTTGTCGCTCCTAGCGCCCTTCCGGCGGTGCTGCGGCGGAAGCGGTGAGCCAGGCGGCCGATGGGTCCGCTCCCACGGGCAAGGGCGAGGCGTACTCCGTCGCGCTGGGCGGCGTCGGTCACGCTGATGTCGACCATCGCCGCCGATAGCGACGCGGCAGAAAGGTCGCGGCACTCCGTCCAGCGGCGATCGAGGTCGAGCCCTCCTGCGGTGACGCCGGTCACCTCGGCCAACTCGGCCGACGTCCGCCGGATGTCGGCCACCATCTTGGTGACTGCCGTCTTCTTTCCGGCGACACGGTCATCGAGCAGGCGATGCAGCTCGTCGATTCCCTCGGGCGGTCCGTCGGGCGGGTCGGCTGCCGTTGCCAGGACGACCGGTTCCTGGATGCCGTCGGCGACGAGACGCTCGCAGAGATCGGCGACGACCTCCTCCCTAACGCCTGTCGGCAGACGATCGACCTGGTTGAGGACGAACAGGAACGTGGCGCTATAGCTGGCGAGCGGGGCCAGCCAGGTCGCATGGATGGCGGCGTCGGCGTACTTCTCGGGGTCCAGCACCCAGACCACGGCGTCCACCCTGGGGACCAGTCGCCGCACGGACAAGACGTGATCGGGGGCGACCGAGTCGATGTCGGGGAGATCGAGCACCGCCACCAGCGGCATACCTTCCCGTTCGACGCGCTCTTCGATGCCGAGGTCGTCGAGCAAGCGCACCAGACCGGGCTCGGGGTTGTTGGGAAGCAGGGCAAGTGGCTGATCCGTGGTCGGGCGAAGCGGACCGGTCGGCGCCACCGCGGCGCCTGCCAGCGCGTTGAGCAGGCTCGACTTCCCTGACCCGGTCCCGCCAGCCAGCGCCGTCACCACGGTCTCCCCGAGAAACCCGGCCCGCTGTCGGACCATCCGGGTGCGCTCGGCGGCGGCACCGATCAGGCCCGGTTCCACCAACCCCGCGGCGCGAGCCACAGCTCGGTCGAGGATGTCGACCGCGGCGTCGAGATCGGGGATCATCCCACCACGCCCGCCACGCCGTGGCGTATCTCTGCCGCGGTCGTGTCGCCATCGGTGCGGTCGGTCACCACCGTGGCAAACCTCAGGCCATCGGACTCGATGACTTTCCCAACTGCCCGAGCAAGTCTGCGGCGGGCCTCTTCGACGAGCGCACGAGCCGCCACCTTGCCGAAGACGTGCTCGAGGATCTTCTGCTGCGCCGCCGCTGCCCCTGCGGCGATGCCCAACTCGGCCCCGGTGATCCCCGCGGTGTGGACGAACACGGTCAGGAGCAGGACCACTGCCGCGGCGTTGACACCGTACGAGGCGGCCTGGGCTTGCTTCTTCTTTCCCTGGCCTTCCTCGCGCACCAGTCTCACCACGTCGCCCATCCAGTCGGCGACGGCATTGCGTGCCTCGTTCTCTGTCTGCGGGTCGTGCCGCCATAAGGCGCCCTCAGGCACCTCGGAGAGCAGGGCCCGCCCAGTGGCGTCGGTCTCCCATGCCGCCGCTGCTGAGCGGGAGGCAGCATCGGCGCGTCGGGTGACCGTGGCCACCAACTCGCTTCCCGCCTCTGCACCCAATTGGGCCACCACCGGCCGTCCGCCGAACACACGGCGTGCCCAGTCCCGGAACCGGTTCGCCCCCGATGCAAGCGCCCGGGTGAGCTCCCCGGTCCCGACGAACTCCTCCCACCGGGCGAGAACCTCGCCGCGGATGAGCGTCCCCTCGGCCAGCGACACCGCCAGCCGATCCACCTCGACCTGGTAGGGAGCGGCGGCGGCCTCGATCAATCGGTTGCCGATGGTCTGCTCTTGCTCGACCCGATCCGCTATGTCGAGGGCGGCGGCGGCGACCTGGTCCGTGGTCCCGGCTATGGCCTGGGCCAACGCGGCATCCCGCCCCGATCTCTCACCGAGCGCCTCCAGTCGGGCGCGAATCGGGGCAACGGCCGAAGAGGGCAGTGTTCCGGTGACGGGATCGATCGTCTGTTCGTCGATCACAACGACGGGCCCGAGGAGACCGGCGTCGGTCAGCAGCCGCGTGTAATCGCCAAGCACGCTCTCCGACCGAGAGGTGACCCGGTTGAGGACGAGAACCGTGGTCAGGTCGCGCCTCTTCAACCGCTCCAGGAACTCCCATGGGACGGCGTCTGCATATCGCTGCGCGCTGGCCACGAACACGGCGACATCGGCAGCAGCCAACAGCTCCTCGGCCATCTCGCGGTGCCGCCCCACCACCGAGTCGAAATCGGGGGCGTCGACCACGCTGAGGTGGTGGAGCATGGGATCGTCCGAGGCCGACACCATGAGCGGCCGTTCGTCCGAGGCACCGTATGACCCGACGAACCGCTGCCGGTAACGGTCGGCGTTGTCTTTGTGACACCAGACCACAGGCGCGGTGGTTGTCGGCCGGAGAACCCCCGCGGCGCTGACCGACCGACCTGCCAGCGAGTTGACGATGGTCGACTTCCCGCTCCCCGTGGAACCGACCACCACCGCAAGGATCGGCGCTTCCCAATCGGCGAGCCTGGGAAGGAGATACTCCCGAATCGACCACAGCACTTCGGCACGGGCCGCCCTATCACCCGCCTGCGCGGGTGTCGGGAGCTCGAAGCGGACGCGATCGAGTCTCGAGGCGAGGTCATGGAGAGCGGGGCCTAGTCCGGCCGCCGGGTCGGTGGTCCCCATCGGTGTCGATTGTGGCAGAGCAGGGAGGTGGTAGGTCGTGAGTGGTAGGTGGTGGGTGTCGATTCTGTCGGTTTCGTAAGGCTGAGTGGCTCGGGGCAGTTCCGTCGTCCGTCTTGCGCTCCCGCAGTAGCCTGATTCACCCTCGGGCGGAAGCTGGCCCAGCTAGTTGAGGGGCCGAGGAAACGCACTGCGGGAGCGGGTCACAGCGATGACCGAATGGCGTGATTGGGTCGCATGGCGGCGGATCGTCCGAGTGGCGGACGATCCGATGGAGAGCGCCGCCGCCGTGGGGGTTGATGCGGCGCGCGCCCTTGGAGAGCTGGCGCAGACCGTTGCGGCTCTGGCCCCCGAGGCGTATCCGGAAGCGGTGCTCGATGGCGCGGAGCTGCTCAACCAGCGCAGGCAGGGGATGGCGCCGATTGCCAACCTGCGCAATCTCGTCTACCTGAGGGCCATTGACGGCGTCGACGGTCTGATCGCAGCGCTCGACGAGTACGTCGAGCACATTGCAGACGCCAGTGACCGGCTGGCCAAGGTCGGCGCCGACCTCATCTCCGATGCCGGGACGGTGCTGGTCCACGCTCACTCCACCTCGGTGCGCGCCGTCCTCGACGAGGCGCGGGGCAGGGGTAGGTGGTTCACCGTCACCTGCACCGAAGCCCTCCCCACCGGCGAAGGGGCGGAGATGGCATCCGAGTTGGCGTCGGCTGGGTACCAGGTGGAGCTGCTCACCGACGGTGCCGCCTCCGAGGTGATCGGTGGGATGGACCTGGTTCTGGCCGGCGCCGAGGCGCTCGGCCCGCGATCGGCGATAAACAAGGTCGGCACCGGCGACCTGGCTGCCGCGGCCCGTCGCGGTGGCGTTCCCATCTACCTGGTCGCTTCCACCGGGAAGGTGCTCCCTCCGGCGCTCTTTGACGACGCCGCCCGATTGCAGGGTCGGATGGGTGTCTCCGAGGTGGTGCCACTCGCCGCGGTCACCGGCGTCATCACCGAGCTGGGTGTGCTGTCTGCGGAAGAGGTGTCGGGTCTGGCTAGCCGCGGAGCCGTCGCCCCCGAGCTGCCTTGAGTCAGGCGGGGACGAGTATGCTCAGCGCCCGGTCGCAATAGCTGACCTCGACTCGGTCGACCATCCCCAAGGACTCCCCGTCGGTCTGCGCCGCCATTGCGGGCTCTGCGGAGACGTTGAGCCGGTCGACGCCGGTCCAGACGATCATCCCCGGAACAGCATCGAGCCGTCTCCCCGTCAGGAGACTGGCCAGTATCTGCGGAATCCGGCCGGCGGCGACCTCTTCGAGTATCAGCACCACAAGCGAAGCGGGGGAGCGCGCCGCAAGCCTCAGCGGGAACGGGCCGAGGTAGGTGTACGGCTCGTGGACCTGGACCAGGACGGCGACGCCGTTGGCGCGTCGCTCACCGTCATCTACCCGGAGCGATGCGGGCCGGCCAACGTAGGACCCGAGAGCGGTGCGAAGAGTGGTACGGAGATAGTGCAGCCCTCCGAGCCGGTACTTGCGGTACGGCTCGGATTCGGCCTGTCGAACGATGTCGGCGTCGAGCCCGATCCCGGCGGAGAAGGTGGCGATGGTGTCGACGATGCCTGTTGCTCCGCTGCCCTGGACGCGAGCTACGGCGAGATCGATCCGTCGCGGATCCGAGACCAGTGCATCTGCGGCTCGAACCGGATCGGCGGGGATGCTCAGGATGCGCGCCAGGACGTTGGTCGTCCCGACCGGGATGAGAGCCATCGTGGCGCTCGTCCCCACCAGCGCTGCCGCGGCGTGGTGGGCGACGCCGTCTCCTCCCATGGCCGCCACGACTTCAGCTCCGGAGGCGATTGCGCTGCGGACCGTGGCTTCAACCCCCCCCGCAGCCGACGGCCAGAGCTGGTCCACCTCGTACCGATTGCGGAGGATGCCGGTCACCCGCCGCAATGCGTCGCCGCTGAAACCCGACGCCGCCGGGTTGGCCAGGATGGCCAGCCTCACCCGCTCTGCCCCACGGTGGCGGCAGCCGTCCCGGCCCGGGCGGGGAGCCGGGGCACTCCTTGGAGCACGATCCGGGCAATCAGCACGTTCACCGCCAGCAGACCGAGGGCGGCGAGACGGCCCCATCCGAGGACGTCGACCACCAGCGCCCACAACAGCGGGCCGAGGATGGTGGCGAAGCGGCCGACAGTGCCGTAGAGCCCGTAGAACTCGCCGTAGAGGTGCGCCGGTGTGAGCCGGGCCATGTAGGCGCGGTCAGCCGCCCAGGTGGCACCCAGGGCCAGCCCGCCAGCCACCCCGACCACCCAACCAAGGTCCTCCAGGTTGGCGGCAGCCGAGGCGATGCCGATGGCCATGGTCGCAATCCACACGGCGAGGACCCCGTGGAGGATGATCCTCGGCCCAGCCCGGTCCACCAGCCACCCCGCCACCAGGCCGCCGACCATGGCGCTGGCGATGCCGATGATGGTGAGAGCCTGAACCTGTCCGGCGTCGAAACCGATCTCCTGTTGAGCGAACACGACCAGGAAGCCGCCTATCAGCGTGTTTATCGCATCGGTATAGAAGAACCGACCCACCAGGAAACGCACCACACCGGGATGCCGCGAAGCGGTCCGCCAGGAGACGGCCAGGTT
>DATADW010000080.1:0-2820 GCA_036258335.1 Acidimicrobiia bacterium | reverse complement strand
CGACGACGAGCCCGCCCACCACGTCGACGTCCACGACAACGGCAACGACGTCACCGCCGTCCTCCACGTCCACGTCGTCCACGTCCACGCCGTCCCCCTCGACGACGAGCTCCACGACCTCCACGACGACCTCAACCACGTCAACGACGTCCACCACTTCTACGACCTCCTCGACGACGTCCACCAGTTCCACGACCTCGACCACCTCAACGACGTCCACCAGTTCCACGACCTCGACCACCTCGACCACGTCGACGACGCTGCCGCCACACGATCGGCCTGTGGTGCTGTCGGTCACCGTGTGCATCGAGCTACCGCAAGGCGGATGTGTCGTAATCGTCACCTATTCCGACGAGGTCCACCGTGCCGAACCACACGAAGTCCACCGCGCAGGCGACTGGGTAGCGAATTGCACTCCGGGACAGGAGCTGTGCGAAATCATCTTCGAGCAGGCCCCCGAGGTCAGCTGCGACTTCACGTTGCTGGCCCGGAGCAACTCGCAGCTGGGCCCGCCGAGCGACCCGTTCTGCGTCCCGGGCACGGATCCTGGGAGCCCACGGTCCTGAGCAGCGCCAGACGTGGTCCGGGGATCCGAATCAGGCGTCGACTGAGCAACGTGAGTGATCATCCCTCCCAGGCCACCGCGAGCGGGGCGCGCTCGGTAACGAGCAGTTGACCGCCTCCAGCCCGGCCCGCCACCCGAACCGCTGATCGCGCGACGCCGCCCGTCATCTACCGCCCGGCAGCCGCGGCCCAATAGATAGACCCCGAGACCGAATTCAGGCTGTCAGACGCGACGACCGCCGGTTCGGATTCATCATCTGACACGAAACCTCTCGGGTGGGCGAGAGGCGCCTCGACCGCCTGCACCGACTTCGGCCATAGGTCTGTTGACACGTCTTCCCCCGAGGGCGAGACTCGGCCCGTCGAAAGGGGGCCTCGATGGCGTGGAACCTGACGGGAAGTTACGTCGAGACCTGTTCGTGCGAGCTGATGTGCCCGTGCAACCTGTCCTTCGACCACGGTGCCACCTACGACTTCTGTCGGGTCACCCTCGTGTTCAACATCCGCGAGGGTCAGATAGAAGGCACGGACATTGGCGGTCTGAAGGTGGCGGCGATCGCGGACACGCCGAAGGTCATGACCGAAGGGAACTGGCGGTTGGGCGTGTTCATCGACGCGCAAGCGACCGATGAGCAATTCGACAGGTTGCTCCAGGTGTTCAGTGGGCAGTTGGGCGGGCCGATGGCTGCGCTGGTTCCCTTGGTGGGCGAGATGCTCGGCGCCGAGCGGGCACCGATCGAGGTCGTCGACGACGGCGTGCATCACACCGTCCGCATCGGCGACGCAGTCGAGTTCGAGATCGAGGACATCGTGCCGTACGGTGTCGAAACCGGCCAGCCGGTGCGATTTGACGGGATGTTCCATCCGGTTGGCTCGAACCTGACGATGGCCGAGGCGAAGCGGTCACGCATCAATGCCTTCGGGATCCAGTACGAAGGCAAGACCGGGCTCTCGACGTCCGAGTTCTCCTGGGCCGCTTGACGCGATGAGCGCCCCACCGCAGGCACGCCTTGCGGTGAGCGGGGGGCTCGCCCCTGCGCTGTCCGCGGTGCGCGAGCGGCTGGGGCTCGTCGCACTGCTGTTCGCGGTCGCGGCCCTGGGCTGGTGGTGGACGGGCGACCGGATGCGCGGGATGGACAACGGGCCTTGGACGGATCTCGGTTCGTTTGGCTGGTTCCTTGGCGTCTGGGTCGTGATGATGGCCGCGATGATGTTCCCCTCGGTGGCGCCGACGGTTGCGCTGTACTCCCGCATGACGAGGCAGCGCTCACCGCTGTCGCCGGTCCTGTTCGCGGCTGGCTACCTCCTCACGTGGACCGTCGCCGGCATCGTCGCGTTCGGGATCGGCGTGGCGCTGAACTCGAGCTCCGGTGATCTGTTCACGTGGGGTCGGGCCGGCCGGTGGACGGCTGGCGGCACGCTCGTCGTCGCTGCGGTTTACGAACTCACGGCGTTGAAGGATGTCTGCCTCGGCAAGTGCCGTAGCCCGCTCGGCTCGCTTCTCGGCTCATGGCGCGACGGCTTGTCAGGCGCGCTTCAAATGGGAGCCAAGAATGGCGCCTGGTGCGTCGGCTGTTGTTGGGCCCTCATGGCGTCGCTTTTCGCGTTGGGGATCATGAGCGTCATGTGGATGGCCCTCGTCGCCGGGCTCATCGCCTTCGAGAAGACCGTCCCGTGGCGTCGGGTCGCCTCCTACGGAACCGCAGCTGTCCTCTTGGCCCTTGGCGTGCTCGTGCTGACCGCGCCCGAAGCTATCCCCGGCCTTACAACTCCCCGGGACACGCCGATGCAGCAGATGAACCCGATGGATTCCTAGGCGTCGGCGTGGCGCCGATGGGGTGCCCACCCGGCGGCGACCGCAGCTCGTCACTGGTTCGAGGCCATCGCGAGGGTCGAGGCCGATTGATCACCACACGACAGCCCGGCCGCGGACACTCTTCAGTGAGTGCGCTGGACAGCTCACCGATCGTCTCGACACGTCTGTCTTGGCTTGGCGCCGATCCCGGGGGGAGGCCTACTCTTCGACGAGGATCACCAGGGACTCGGGCACGACGCCGTCATGTGCCATCGCCTCGGCCGCTGCCTCGCTCTGCATGGCGGCCATGAGGGCATCAAGATCGGAAACGTCCATGAGAACGGCTACTTGGGTTGGGTTCTCCGGATTGACAAACGTTCTGATGTTCGTGACACCGAGAGGACCAAAGAACTCCTCACGTTTCGGTGAAGCGAGCCAGTGATCCTTCCCCTTCGAGATGT
>DATADW010000079.1:0-2585 GCA_036258335.1 Acidimicrobiia bacterium | reverse complement strand
GTCACCCCGAGCGATTCTCTGATCACCACTCCCATTGGGTAGAACGGGAGAAGTCGATGAACTTCCGCCAGCCAGGTGGGAAGGTTCTCGGGGGGGTAGTTGATCGGTGTGAAACCCAAGATCCCGAACACCAGCACCTGGGTGGCCAACACTGTGATGCCCGGCGACGGGATGGCGTGGGCGAAGGCGTACCCGATGAGCGTCGCAGCCGCCAGCGTCAGCCCCACTGCCGGTACCACCATCCATGACACGTCGTACTCGATCTGGTAGCGCCAGGCAGCCACCAAGAGGGCGGCAATCGCACCCGGCAGCGCAAAGAGCGCATTGACAACCACCCAGGCGGCAGTGGTCGCCGTCCGCGGTACGGGAAGCGACCAGGTGAAGTCGTAGGTCCCATCCTCCTTCTCCGAGGCGACCAGTTGCGGTCCGAGGACGATCCCGACGGTGATCAGGGTCACCGTGGCTGCTCCCGTCGCCAGGTAGAGGGCGATCTCCTCGGTCATCATCGGGAAGAAGAGCCCCATCCCCACGGCGAAGCCGACGCCGAAGAGGATCTGCACCACGATGATGAGCGGCACGATGTTCCGCAACGTGGTGAGCTGCCACCGGAGCATCACCCCCAGCGAATCGAACCAGCGACCCCAACCGCGACGGATCGCCGGAAAGGTCGGGGCGATGGCGGTCATGCCGCCTCCTCAACCTGCGTCGAGGTGTGACCGGTCAACCTGATGTAGATGTCCTCGAGGGTGGTGGCACCCAGGGCGTACTCCTCGGCGACACCGCGGGCCATCAAATGCTGCGCCCAGGCGATCCCGTCCGATGCGGCTGCCTCGTCGATCACGGTCACCAGGTTGTGACCGACCCGGGCGTGGGTGTGCACCAAAGAGGGGAATTCCGGGTCCTCCTCTCCGGGGACCATCATGAGGTGGAGTCGGAGGCGTCCCCGGTCGCCCGCCTTCAACGAGGAGGGCGTCCCCTCTGCGACCAACCGGCCCTCGTTGATCACCGCCAGCCTGTCAACGGACTTCTCCACCTCCATGACGTTGTGGGTGACCAGAAAGACGGCGGCACCCTCATCGCCGAGCCGGCGGACCTGATCCCACAGCAGCCGACGACGCAGCGGGTCGACGTCGTTGGTGGGCTCGTCGAGGATGACCACCCGACCGGGCCATACGGTCACCATCAGGAAACCGACCAGACGGCGGACCCCACCGGAGAGCTTGGACCCGACGGTGTCTCGCCACTCGGCGAGTTGAAGTTTTTCGATCAACTCCTCGCCCCGTTGGCCTACCTCCTTATCTGGGCCGCCGCGGATCAGCCCACCGAGATGAACCGCCTCCTTCAGCTTGAACGAATCGATCGGCACCGGCGCCTGAGGCAGGTAGCTGCACAGTTGCCTCGCCGCGTCCGGATCGGCCACCAGGTCCACCGGCCCCAATGTGATCGACCCCGAGGTCGGTTTGAGCAGGCCGATTACCTGCTTCACCAGGGTCGACTTTCCGGCACCGTTGGGGCCGAGCAGCCCGTAGACCTCACCCGGCTCGACGGTGATGGTGATCCCGTCGTTGGCGAGGGTCTTGCCGTTGTCGTAGCTCTTGGTGACCGCTTCGGCATGGAAGGTCCAGCGCTCGTTCAAGGGGTCCTCCTAGTTGTCGGGTAGAAGACAAAGGCGAAGGCGGACACCGGGTCCTCATCGGCCTGGGTGTCCTCCTCGTTCATCCGTCTCACCAGGTCTTCCACCTCGCGGGCGAACTTCTCTGCCTTGGCCTCGGGGAGCCGGACCAGACAGCGCCCCACCGCCAGCAACTGGTGCTCTCCGATCTCGTCGAGACGGACGACGCCGGAGCGAACCGCCCTGATGAAGTCGGCTCGAGTGGTGTCGAGCACCGTGGTGAGCAGCGCCTCGGCCATCTCGTCACCGGTCGCCTCCTCGAGGATGCCCGGACCCGGTCGGAACTCCTTCGCCGCCGCCACGAAGACCCTCTCGTTGAGTGCCCGGGCCTTGCGTTCCCCGACCACACGGATGAGCCCGTTCTGTTCAAGGGTCTTGATGTGGTGGTAGAGCCGGGTGCGAGGGACCGCCATCTCCTCGGCGATCTCCTTGACGCTCAGCGGTTTGACGAGGAGCTCGATGATCTGAAGCCGGGTCGGATCGGCCAGGGCGCGCAGCGTGTCGAGGTCCTCGATCCAGAAGGTGTCGGGGAGATCGCCCTTCTTCCCCTTCTTGAGTTTGGCGAGCATTCACCCGATCCTAACGTTCAACCTACCTGAACGTTGGGCAGTATTGAACATGGAGACCGAGATGTCAAGGAGAACCTGGAGCAGTTGCCCCGCTCGGGAGGGACCGTTTGCCGTCTGCCGTCGAGCGCTACCCCTTGACCGCCCCTGCGGTCAAGCCCCCGACTATTTGCCGCTGAAGCACCAGGAAGAGCAGCACGATCGGCGTCGCGCCGACGACTGCAGCCGCGGTGATCAGGCCCCACTTGGCGGTGTACTGGCTAGTGGAGAAAAGGCTCATCCCAACCGCGTAGGTGTACTGGCTGGTGTCTGTGAGGAGGAAGGTGGCGAGTAGGACCTCGCCGTAG
>DATADW010000078.1:0-1906 GCA_036258335.1 Acidimicrobiia bacterium | reverse complement strand
GTGGCTCGGGGGTGCGGTGATACCCTGACCAAATGGGTATGCGGCCGCAGGACATGCGCAAGCTGATGCAGCAGGCGCAGAAGATGCAGGAAGAGATGGCGGCGGCCCAGGAGGAACTCGCCACGAAGGAGTTCGAGGGGACGTCGGGCGGTGGAGCGGTCACCGCCATGGTCACGGGCTCGGGTGAGTTGGTCTCGGTCGGCTTCGCTGATGGCGTGATCGACCCCGACGATCCCGAGCTGCTCGGAGACCTTGTCGTTGCCGCGGTCAACCAGGCGCTGCGAGCCGCCAACGAGGCTGCTCAGTCGCAGCTCGGTGGGCTCACCGGCGGTCTCGATCTTGGTGGCCTCCTGGGCTGATGCTCGACGGCCCCATCCAGCGTCTCGTTGATGAGTTGGCGCGTCTTCCCGGCATCGGGCCCAAGTCGGCGCAGCGGCTCGCCTTCCACCTGCTCAATATCGAGGAGACCGACGCCAGACGTCTCGCCGAGGCGATCATCGAGATGCGAGACAAGGCGCGTTTGTGCAAGCGGTGTTTCAACGTCACCTCCACAGAGGAGTGCTCGATCTGCACCGACCTGCGCCGCGACACGGCGTCGGTGTGCGTGGTCGAGCGGGCCCAGGACATCATCGTGGTGGAGCGGACTCAGGAATTCCGCGGCCGCTACCACGTGCTCGGCGGAGCGCTCTCGCCGATCGACGGCATAGGGCCGGGCCAATTGAAGATCGCCGAGCTGAGACTCCGCGTTTCCGACGAGGGGATCACCGAGCTCATCATTGCCACCAACCCGACGGTCGAGGGAGACACCACCGCCATGTACCTGGCGCGCGAGTTCAAACCGCTCGGAGTCCGGGTCACCCGGCTCGCGAGCGGGTTGCCCGTGGGTGGTGACCTCGACTACGCCGACGAGTTGACTCTCGGACGAGCCCTAGCCGGAAGACTGGAGCTCTAGGCGTCCCGGCTGGATCGACCAACCCAGGGTTCGACCGGTTGCAGAAGCCCGCCTGGAACCCTGGGTTGCGCAAGCCCGCTTCCAATCCTGGGTTGCGCATTCGAACGGCGGCTCCCTCCAGTGCCGGTTCTGTGGGCCCGAACCGCGCCACAGGCGCGCCTCGAACCCTGGGTTCCGTGTTTCTGCCGCTAGTCGAGGGTGACTGCGCTTATCGACCGCAGCTTGCGGAAATCGTGACGGGCGATGATCGAGCGGATTGACCCGGTCTTGGATCGCATCACCACCGAATGAGTGGTGGCGCCGTCGCCGAAGTACTCGACCCCATCGAGGAACTCACCCGTGGTCACACCTGTGGCGGCGAAGAACACGTTGTTCGAGTCGACCAACTCCCGTGTGGTCATTACCTGGTCGAGGTCCAGGCCGTTCTCGATCGCCCATTCCCGCTCGGTCTCGTCGCGTGGCCACAGGCGGCACTGGATCTCGCCGTCCAGGCATGCCATCGCTCCGGCGGCGAGCACTGCCTCGGGTGAGCCCCCTATCCCGAAGAGGACGTCGACGTTGCCCTCCTCGCGGGCAGGGGCGATGGCGCCCGACACGTCACCGTCACGAATCAGCCGGATCCGGGCACCGGCCGACCGCACCGCGTCGATGTAACGCTGGTTGCGCGGCCGGTCGAGGATTATTGCCTGGAGGTCGTTGACGTCCTTGCCCCGCGCCTTGGCTACCTGTCGAAGGTTGTAGTCGACCGGCGCGTCGAGGGCGATGGTCCCCGCCGCCTCCGGGCCCACGGCGATCTTGTCCATGTAGACCAGCTTGCCGGGGGCGTACATGGTCCCACGCTCGGATACGACGAGCACGGCAAGGGCTCCGGGCCCGCCTTCTGCTGTGAGACGGGTCCCGTCAACCGGATCGACGGCCACGTCCACTTCGGGACCCGACCCGCTCCCCACTCTC
>DATADW010000077.1:0-11899 GCA_036258335.1 Acidimicrobiia bacterium | reverse complement strand
GTTGTTCCGACCGGAGCCGGGGCAGATCGCAGGCGAGTTCACCCCCGACTATGCGGTGCTCTCCGAGTCGCAGGTCACGCGGGCTGCCGCCATGGTCCCTGGGGCGAGAATTCTCTTCTTTATGCGCAACCCGATCGAGCGAGCTTGGTCGCACGCTCAAATGTCGCTGCGGAAATGGGGAGTGACCGAGGACGCGGCCACTTTGGCTGTGCACTTCGCCCGGCCTCGGTCACTGGCGCATTCCGATTACCTGCAGACCTTGAGAAACTGGACCGCTGCCTTCCCATCCGAGCAGGTTTATGTCGGATTCCTCGAAGACATCTCATTCCACCCACACGAGCTGTTGGCTTCGGTATATGGGTTTCTCGGGCTCGACCCGGGATTGAGCTACAGGGTGGTAACACGCAAGATCCATCAGGGTTCGTCTGAGACTATCCCCACCGCCTTCGCGGTCGAACTGGCGCGGATCCACTACCAGGACATTTGTGACCTCGCTGGTCGGTTCGGCGGCTACGCTCTCATTTGGCGGGAAATTGTCGACGAGCTCCTATCTCGGCCGCCTTCCACCGAATCAATCCAATACCCCTTTTGGGAGGCGAAACTCGACTCGGTCGATGCCTACCACGAGAAGTCCGGGTTGCTCCTGAGTGGACCCCTAGAGTGAGTCTGAGGGGTCGGGACGAGTTCTTGCGACTCACCTACGATCGTCGTCAAGGAGTACAGGCGATTGAAGTTACAAAATCTTGAAGCGGCAAACGCCCGCGCCGAGGAAAGACGACCGTATACCAAACCGGGCTACACCTTCCGGCCTGTGTCCGTGCACGACCCTGTCCTTCACGAACTCAAACGAGCTTGGCCATACTATGGCTGGGTAGAAGTCCAGGCCCATGGTGGACGATCCTTTCTCATGTGGTCTGCGAATGACGACATCGTTGCTGCGGTCTACTTCTGGTTCGGGCATGACTCGTTCGAGACTTTGAGCTTGTGGATCTGGAACAGGCTGGCGCGTCGAGCACACTTTGTATACGACGTCGGAGCATATTCCGGGGTGTTCACGCTGAGCGCTGCTCAGTCCAATCGCGATGCGAGAATTGTTGCATTTGAGCCCGTACCTCGCACATATTGGCGACTTATCGATAACGTGCGCGCCAATCGCATCGGAGAGCAGGTTGAAGCGCGGAACTGTGCCCTGACAGATCGAGATGGGACGAGTCCGATCTTCATATATCGTGGTCACGGTACCCTGGACGCGGGAGCTTCGCTCCACGCGAAGAGCCACCCTGCTATCGCACAGTTTGCGGTCGACGTGACGCGATTGGATACCTACTTCCTCGAGAATCCTGAACGGAGCCTCGACCTCGTGAAGATCGATGCCGAAGACGCCGAAGTGGCAGTGGTTCAAGGCATGATCGATTCCGTGTACAGGCATCGACCTCACATGCTGGTCGAGGTTGCGACCGGTATTTCCCTTCGATCCATCGTGGAGATTCTGGAGCCCCTTGGCTATCACTTCGCTGTGATCGATGATCTGAGTCTCAGCGTTGGTGTCGATGACGTGAATGGCATCGATAGTGGACTGCGGAATGTTCTCTTTACGCCGCGCCCTCCGAGCCGGATCGAACGGTTCTGCGAGCGAAGTCGCATCAGTGGGCAGCGAGCGGTGCGGAGTGACTAGGCAAGCGATGCCACACACGGCATGAAGATGACATGGCGTCGCCGCCGGTACCATCCTCACCGGCATGTCGGGACCTGAGCCCCTTGGTGTCGGTGCCAGGCTGGGGCGGGGACCTTCCGCCACGCTGGCGGCCGGCGCTTTCTCGCGTGAGTTGGAGGCTGCCCCCTATCTGCTCACCGGGCTGAGCGTGGCCGACATGGCCCACGTCGCCATGCTCGGGGATGGTGGTGTCATCGAACCGGACACCATGGCCGTGCTGTTGAGCGGTCTGCTCGAACTGCACCCCGGTGCCGCCGACATCCCGCTCGACCCGGCGGTGGGGGATCTCTACAACAACCGTGACGCCTACCTCCAGTCGAAACTCGGTGATCTCGCCGGGGTCATCCACACCGGGAGAGCGAGGCGCGAGGCGACCACGCTCGCCTGGCAGATGGCGGTGCGCCAGCGGCTGCTCGATCTCGGGCTGGCGCTGGCCGGGTTCGGTGAGGCTCTTGCCGGCTCGGCCCGCGGGCACCGCTCAACACTGATGCCCGACTTCACCTACCTGCAGCACGCCCAGGCCACCACGCTGGGGCACTATCTGCTCGGATTCGCTTACCCGGTGGTCCGCGACCTGGACCGCGCTCGGCGAGCACTCTCTCTGGTAGACCGCAGCCCGGCTGGGTCGGGGAGCGTCAACGGGTCGCAGATCCCCATGGATCGCGACTGGGTCGCCGACCTGCTCGAGTTCGAAGGGGTTGTGGAGCACACCCGGGACGCCATGTGGGGACCCGACCTGGCGGTGGAGCCGATGACGCTCGCGGTCACAGTGATGACCACGATCGACCGCCTCGCCGAGGACCTCCAGGTGTTCGCCACCGAGGAGTTCGGCTTCGTCGAGCTGGACGATGCCCACAGCCGTACCAGCGTCATCATGCCGCAGAAGAAGAACCCTTATGCGCTGGCCGCCCTGCGCGGCGAGGCGCGCCGCGTGCTCGGCACGTGGGCGGAGGTGGCGGCCTCCGGCCTGACCCCGAGTGGGCAGCCCGACAACCGGATCGCCGCCTACTCGGTGGTGCCTCTGACGCTGGAGGGGACCCGGGCCGCGACAGACCTGGCGGCCGATGTAGTGCGGCTTGCATCCTGGGACACCGCCCGGATGGAGGAGGCTGCCGCCGCCGGGTACACCGCCGCCACCGACATTTGCGACCACTTGGTCCTCACCACCGGGATCGACAACCGGACCGCCCACCGGGTGGTGGGCAAGGCGGTCCGCCTCGCCCTCAACGACAAGGGCGCCCCTCTCGACGCCACCCGGATCCGGTCGGCCGCCGAGGCCCTCGGGGTGCCGCTGGGAGGTCTGGACGACGCCGCCTTGGAGCGCAACCTCTCGCCGAGCCACACCGTGGTCGCCCGGCTCGGCCGCGGAGCGGCAGGCCCCGAGCCGATGGCTACCATGTTGGACGATCTGGATGGCCGCCTCTCCGAGGCGCGCTCTTTCTGGGAAGGCCACCGGCTGCGTGGCTTCCACGACCGGTTCCTCGCCCGGATTCGGGCGATCGTCGAGCACACGAGGACATCGCCATGACCGAGCCCGTCTCACTGCCTCAGCGCGGCGCCAAGCCGCGGAGCACCGGCCGTACCCACATCCTCGATAAGGGCCTCCCGGTGAGGTTCATCGACGACCAGCTCGACGTGGTTGGAGAGTTCGTCGATCTGGTCAAGCTGGGGTGGGGGACCAGCGTGGTGACCCCCAACCTCGAGGACAAGCTGGGCACCTACCGGGCACACCAGGTGGAGGTGTGCTTTGGAGGCACGCTGTTCGAGCTGGCCTACCTCCAGGGACGGGTCGACGAGTACATCGACTGGCTGACCTCCCTTGGAGTCAACTCGGTGGAGATCTCCGACGGGACCCTCGAGATGTCGGGGAGCGACAAGCTGGACATCATCACCCGGCTGGCCCCCGACTTCACGGTCTACTCCGAGGTGGGGAGCAAGGACTCGACCGCCATAGTCACCCCGGCTCGGTGGGTGCGGGCGATCCGCGAGGAACTCGAGGCCGGCGCCTCCCACGTCATCCTCGAGGGCCGGGAGAGCGGCACCGCCGGTATGTACCGCGAGTCGGGCGAGATCCGGATGGGCCTCATCGACGAGATCATCGAGTCCGGCATCGCGGTCGATCACCTGGTGTTCGAGGCGCCCACCAAGCAGCAGCAGGTCTGGCTGTTCAAGCACATCGGCCCCGAGATCAACCTGGGGAACATTCCGCTGGAGGAGGCGCTCGGGGTCGAGACCCTCCGTCTCGGGCTCCGGGCCGACACCCTGCTCACCTTCCACGGGAAGGACTGAGGTGACCTCGCCCCGGTTGTTGGTGCTCGGTGCAGGCCGGCACCAGGCAAAGCTCATCGCTCGGGCTGAGGAGCGTGGCATCGCCACCGTGGCGGTCGATTACTACCCCGACGCCCCGGGGAAGCGCTGGTCGAGCATCCCCGAGCTGGCCGACGCCCTCGACGTCACCGCCAACATCGAGTTGGCCCATCGCCACCGGGTGTCGGGTGTGGTCACCACCGGCACCGACCTGGCAGTGGTGACCATGGCCGAGGTGGCAGCGGCACTCGGGCTCCCCTCCTACCTGTCGCCGGTCTCGGCCCGGACCGCCACCGACAAGCTGGAGATGGCATCGGCCTTCGCCGCCGATGGGATCCGTAGACCCCGTCATTGGGAGCTGGACGACCCCGCCCGGCTCTCGGTGCTCGGCGAGGCCAGGTACCCGCTGGTGGTGAAGCCGGCGGACAGCCAGGGCCAGCGGGGGACGAGTCGGGTGGAGACACCGGATGGGATCGGTATCGCCGTCGCCGAGGCGCTCCGGTGGTCGCGCCGTCAAACAGCGGTGGTCGAGGAGTATGTCGAGGGGTTCGAGATCACGGTCAACGCCTGGGTCAGCGATGGCCACCCCCACCTGCTGGCGGTCACCGACCGGGTGACCTACAACCCGCCGCCCTCGATCGGGATCGCCTTCCAGCACATCTTCCCCAGCATTCGGGCGAACGGGCTGCTCGTCGAGATCACCCGCCAGGTCGAGGGGATCGCCGGTGCGTACCGCATGGAGCAGGGTCCGCTCTACATCCAGATGCTGGTCGAGGGCGATGACGTCTGGGTGGTCGAAGCCGGTGGCCGGGTGGGCGGAGGGCACGAGGCCAGCCTGATCCCGATGGTGACCGGTGTCGACCTGACCGACCGAATGATCGACCTGGCGCTCACCGGCCGCGCCGATCCGGTGGGCTACGACTATCAGGAAGAGGCCGAGTCGGAGCACGCCCTGGTCAACTTCCTACTGGCCGGCTCGGGAACCGTCGTCTCGAGCTCAGGTCTTGAACAAGCCATCGCCGACGGTTCCATCGTCGAAGGGGCCTTCTACGTGAACCCCGGCCACGTCCACGAGGGCGTCGTCAACTCGCTGGGACGGGTCGGCTACTTCATCGCCCGGGACACGACGCGCTCCGCCTTGTTGGAGCGGAGCCGGGACGCCTACCTCGGTCTCTCGCTCCTCTCCGACCGGGGGGATGAGATGCTCTTCTGGCCCGACCCGGAGCTGGTCAATGGGTGAGGGAGACGGCAGACGGCAGACGGCAGACGGCAGCCGGTCCCGGTCCTTCCGCATGGCTGGTTCTCCGTCCACCCGAGCGGGGGAGGGGACCAGTTGCGAAGCGGCGGGTAGGGGGGCTGGGTCACCCACAACGGTGCGTTGCGTCAGGCTCGTTCGATGAGAACACCGGCGGTGGTGGTGGTGGGGAGCGGGGCTGGCGGGCTGATGGCGGCGATCCACGCCTCCGAGCAGGTCCCGACACTCTTGGTGAGCGACGGCGCCCTGGGAAGGTCCAACACCGCGATGGCTCAGGGCGGGCTCCAGGTGCCTTTCGACAACCCGGAGTCGCATCAGTCGTTGATCAACGACATGGTCGCCTCGGCGCGGATCCCGATCGATCTCGACCGGGTGGAGCGGTTCGTCGCCGAGATCCTGCCAACGGTCCACCGACTCGAGGAGTGGGGGCTGGAGGTCGACCGGGACTCCGACGGGGACTGGGTCCGCCGGCTCGCCGGGGGACTCAGCGAGCCCCGCATCGTTTCGGCGAGCGACCAGATCGGCCCTGCGGTGATGTCGGTGCTCAAGCGGGTGGTGCAGGCAAACGGGGTCGAGGTTCTCGCCCACCATCGGGTAGTCGATGTCGCCCCCGGCTCCGCAGGTCCGGTGTTGGCCGTGGAGGACCGAGACTCGCAGCGGAGTGAGATTGAAGCTGGGGCGGTGGTGGTGGCCACGGGGGGCCCCACGTTCCGCACCGCCGAGCAGAGTGGCGAGCGCTCCACCAACCAGCCAAACCAGAACCATCGCTTGTTCGACCTACTGGGCGAAAAGGGGCTCGAGTTGGTCGACGGCGAGGCCTACCAGTACCAGCCCTTTGGGCTGGTGGCGGTGGAGGGCCCTTTCGGGCGCTGCGTTCCCGAGAGCGTGGTCAACTTCCCGGTGGAACTGCTCGACCGTCACGGCGACTCGATCGGCCCGATCCGACAGGACCGTTTCGCCCTGACCAAGCGGATCTTCGAGGTGATCGCAGCAGGTGGCGGCGTGGTCACGGATAGAGGTCCCGGGGTATGGCTCACACTGAGCGCTGTCGACCCCGACGAACTGGCGACCATGTTCCCCAAGTTGCGCCACACGGTGGAGCGTCAGGGGTGGGTGGGGAAGGATGTGTTGGTTCGTCCCTTCCTCCACTATTACCTCGGGGGTTTCGCCGTCGGCCCCGACGGCGAGACCACGGTCCCTGGTCTCTGGTTGGCCGGGGAGATGGTTGGTGGGCTCCATGGACGCAACCGGCTGATGGGGAACGGGATAACCGACTCGCTTGTCCACGGACGGCTCGCCGGGAGAGCCGCGGCTGCCGCCACGGCTGGCTAGAGGAGGCCGACAGATCGCAGGTGATCGGCGGCCCTTCCGCCGCCTTGGAGCGCGTTGCCGTAATCTCACTCTCCGTGCACACCATCCGGGACGCTTCTGCGGTCAGGGTTTCGATCGTGGTTCCCTGCTACGGCAGCGGGGACTGGATCGATGAGCTGGTGCGCCGGGTGGGCGAGGCGATGGCCGACACCGATGGCGGATTCGAGCTGATCCTGGTAAACGACGCCACGCCCGATGCCGAAACCTGGCCGGCGATCCGGAAGCAGGCGGAGGGGGTGGCCTGGGTGCGCGCCGTCGACCTGTTGGGCAACGTCGGTCAGTTCCGCGCCCTGATGTGCGGCCTCGAGCTCGCCCGGGGCGAGATCGTGGTGACCATGGACGACGACCTCCAGCACCCGCCTGAGGAGGTGCCCCGGCTGGTGAGCAGCCTCGAAGCCGACCCCTCGCTCGACGCGGTGATCGGCTCCTACGCCTCGAAGGAGCACTCCTCGGTGCGCAACGTGGGCACCCGGGTGGTGTCGTCGATCTATGCGCGCTCCTACGGCAAACCGGCGGGGCTCCAGACGACCAGTTTTCGTGCGATGCGCCGGCCGTTGGTCGATGCCATCCTCGCTAACGGGACGGTTCGCCCGGTGATGGGTGCCCTGATCCTCCAGTCGACGAAACGCGTGGTCAACATCCCGGTCGAGCACCATCCCCGGCAGAGGGGACGGAGCGGGTGGCGCCCCGGCCGGCTGGTCGGCACTGTGGTCGACAATGTGGTCAACGCCTCGACGGCGCCGCTTCGGCTGGTGAGCATGCTGGGACTGCTCACCTGGGTCATCGCCCTAGGGCTGGCGATCTACTACCTGATCCGCGCCCTGACCGGGGAGTTGGTCCCGGGGTTCGCAACGCTGGCGTTGCTGGTGTTGTTCTTCGGCGGGACCAACCTGCTGGCGATCGGTGTCCTCGGCGAGTACGCCGCCCGGATCGTCACCGAGGTCACCGACCCCCCCCGGTGGGTGGTGCGCGAGCAGGTGGAGTGACTTCGACCCCTGAAGAGGGCGCCGTTCGTGTTCCGGAGCAGGTGGCCGACTCGGCGTCGCTGCATTTCCCCGATTACTGGTGGTACCGGGTTCGATCCCGCCTCCTCCAGCGGGCGTTGGGCGGCTTCGTGCCGCCCGGCGTGGTCATCGATGTCGGCTCGGCGGACAGCCCCTCGGTCGATTGGCTCCCAGCCATCCCCCTCGACCGCAACGAGCAGGCGCTGCGGCGCGGGATATGCGCCGACGCCCTCCGGCTTCCGTTCGCCGATGGCACCGTCGACGGGATATCGGCATTCGACGTCGTGGAGCACTTCCCCGACGACTCCGCTCTGCTCGGTGAGTTCCGGCGGGTCCTGATGCCAGGTGGCCGTCTCCTGATCTCGGTACCGGCGTACCAATGGGCGTGGTCGGGTTTCGACGTGAGGGCGGGGCACCACCGGCGGTACACCCGAGACCGGTTGGTGAGGGCGGTCACCGCCGCCGGGTTCGTCGTCGACCGGGCGACTTACGCCTTCGCGGCAACCCTCCCCCTCTTTGCCGTCGCCCGGGTCCTTGGCGGCGGCGGCGTCGGAACCATGCCCCGATGGCAAGAGCGGCTCCTCATCGGTCTGAGCCGGGTAGACGAGTCGCTTCTCGGCCGCTTCGATCTGCCGTTCGGCTCGTCGGTGCTTCTCGCTGCCCACGCCAAGTGACGGCATGGGATGCGGTCATGGCGGCTGACGCCACAACCTGAGCGACCAGGAAGCCGAGCGCAACCCGCCAGACCTCAGTCCCTCCCGCCAGGGCCACCGTGATCACGGCGGCAGCCAGCGCCCCCAACCAGCACCAGGCCACGGTGCCGGTGGTGCCACGGGCTACGGAGATGATGGTGAGCACCAGTGTTCCCAGTGCCAGAGTGCTGCCCGCCGCCACGAGGGCCACGATCAGTGCTTCGGGCGCCGTGCCCGGGCCAAAAACCAGGTCGATGAGGGTGCCGCCTGCAAAGAAGGCGGCACCCCCGACCACCATCGCTCCTATCAACGAGGCTATGGCGGTCCATCGCGCCACCGAGCGCACTCCCCGCGGGCCCTCTTGGTCCACAATGCTGGTCAGAGGGGCGGTCAGCTGGGCGGTCTGGCCCAAGCCGACCAGGTAGGGCGCCCGGAACAGGGCCATGGTGGCGAAGAGCGCCGTGACCTCAGCCGGGCCGCCCCCCATCGCCGAGAGGACCGCAGGTCCCGCGGTCAGCGCCACCTGTGCAAGCACGGTTCCGCCCGCCAAACCTCCGATGAAGCCGGCCACACCGGGCCGGGTGAGCGGGGGGCCCCGCAACCTGAATGCGTCCGGCCACAGGAGGCCCACCAGGGCCCCCATGGCGAGCACCGCCCCGTAGGCGATCACCGGCCCTCCGGCCACGACCACGATCGCGCCGCCAAGAAGTCGTACCAGGTTCTCCATGGCGATCGCCGAGGCGGCCGCCACGAAGCGGCGCCGCCCGGCGAGCACCCCGCGCAGGTAGCCGTTGGCCGCCGCACCCACGGTGAGTGCTGCCACGAGTGCCGGCCAGACGAGCCTCTCGTCGCCGAAGAGCCGTTCCCGGCCCATCCAGGCAACCGATCCCAGCACTGCGGCCAGGGCGATCGCCACCACAGCCACCCGGGGCAGCGCTGCCCTCACGCCTCCCTCGTGACCGTCGGTGGCCACGCGGTGGATCACCCAATGCTGTAAGGGGAAGGTGAGGACCGCGGCCGCGACCGCCCAGAAGGTCCACAGCACCGACACCGGGGCGAATCCGGCTGCTCCGTAGACTCTGGTCCCCAACGCGGCTACGGCGTAGATCGCTACGCCGTTGACCACCGTCCCAAGGACCAGCGCCGTCGAGGCGCGAACCGAGCCAGGGGATGCCACTGCCACATGGTATGGGGGAGGCGCGCCTGATTCCGGCGATGCCCGCTCTGGCCATTACCCTCGTTATACCGGGTTGAAGCCCATCCCTTCGTAGACTCCGACCGTGGCATCCACCACCCTCGACGAGAGCGTCCGCTCGCCCGCCTGGCTCCGCTATCTGCGTCAGCTGTGGCAGCGGCGCGAGTTCGCCTGGTACCTGGCGATGGGCAAGCTCCGCGCCCGCAATGCCTCGACCGCTCTCGGCCTGCTCTGGTGGGTGATCAACCCGCTGCTGCTGGCCGGGATCTACTTCTTCGTGTTCGGGGTGATCCTCAACACGAGGCGCGGTGACCCCAACTACCTCGCCTACCTGGTATCCGGGTTGTTCGTCTTCCATTACACGAGCTCGTCGATGACAGCCGGCGCCAACAGCATCCTCAGCGGGTCCAAGCTGCTGGTGAACCTCAACTTCCCGCGACTGATACTGCCGATCTCGGCGATCATCGAGGCCGGGGTCGGCTTCCTGGTGTCGATCGTGGTTTTCTTCGCCCTGATAATTCCGCTCAGCGGATCCGCTCCAAGCTGGGGCCTCCTCCTGCTGATACCGGCGTTCCTGCTGCAAACCTCGTTCAATGTCGGGCTGGCCGCGATCACCGCTCGGTTGGCGGTGCCCTTCCGCGACATCGACAACCTGCTCCCGTATCTCTTGCGGCTCTGGCTCTACCTCTCGCCGATCATCTGGCCGATCTCCACCATCGACAACGCCCCGGCGTGGGCGCAGCGGATGATGCTGGCCAACCCCCTCTACTGGCTGCTCGAGATCTATCGGGGGGCGTTGCTCGGTCGCGTGATAACCCCGACCGCCTGGTGGCTGGCCTCGTCGTGGGCCATCGTCGTCCTGGTGGTCGGGGTCACCGCCTTTGTGCGCCGTGAGGGGCAAATGGTGCGTTACCTGTGAGCACCCCAGCAAAGGCCTCCGTCGAGCGGCCCGTGGTAGCTGCCGAGCAGCCTGATGAGCCCGAGGTTCCCCAGGTGCCCGAGCCTTCGGACGAGCCTGCGGTCCCCGTCGAGCGGGAGCCCGCAGCGCTTCAGCAAGAGGCCCCGGCCGCGGATCCGGAAGAGGTGGCGATTATTGCCGAGAACATCAGTGTCAGGTTCCGTCCCTACCTCGACCGCAGCCCCACGTTCCGCCGTTCCATGGCGAGGTTGCGCGGCCGCCAG
The DNA here is from genome assembly GCA_036258335.1 of Acidimicrobiia bacterium. Lineage (GTDB taxonomy): Bacteria > Actinomycetota > Acidimicrobiia > Spongiisociales > DATADW01 > DATADW01. Next base: position 1,179 of record DATADW010000077.1, on the reverse strand, counting down.
GCAGGCGAGGTGGTGGCGCTGGACAACGTGTCGTTCGACGTGAAGCGCGGCGAGGTGCTGGGTGTGGTGGGCCGCAACGGCGCCGGGAAGAGCACCCTGATGCGGGTGCTTGCCAAGACCCTGGTGCCCGACGAAGGGAGGGTGGTGGTCAACGGACGGACCTCCACGCTTCTCCAACTCGGCGTCGGGTTCAACCCCGAGCTCTCGGGACGGCGGAATGTGTACCTGGGCGCCCTCGCCTCGGGGCTGCGCAAGTCCGTCGTCGACGACCGTTTCGACGCCATCGTCGACTACTCGGAACTGGGCGATGCCATCGACCGCCCGCTCAAGACGTACTCGTCGGGGATGACGTCGCGGCTCGCCTTCGCCATCGGCATGAACCTCGACCCCGACATCCTCCTGCTCGACGAGGTGCTTGCCGTTGGTGACGAGGCCTTCCGCCGGAAGAGCCGTCAGACCATGGAAGAGCTGGTCGGGCGGTCGGGGACGATCGTGTTCGTCTCGCACAACATGGGCCAGATGGCCTCGTTCTGCGACCGGGTGCTCTGGATCCACCAGGGCAGGGTGCGCCGGCTGGGACCATCTCGTCGGGTCATCCGGGCCTACCGCGATTCGATGCGCCCTGCCGATCACCGGCGAAAGAAACCCCCTCCCGTCACCTCCCCCGATGCGGCGGAGCCCTCGGCTCCCCCTCCGGAAGCCGCCTCCCCCGGTGAGGGAGAGCCTTCAGCGCCAGCGAGCGGAGGGGGTGACTAGGGCGAGCGGCCCCGCCGCGGCGCGCTGTTAGTGAGGGAGATTGTGCAGCTTGTCAAGAGACTCGCCGAAGCGGCGTTTCTCCTCGTCGAGGGTGTGCTCGGAGAGAACCTCGTATCCGGCTTGGCGCATCGCAACCACAGTTTCGGGAGGGCTCTCGACGAGACGCATCAAGGCAGCGACGTAGTCGGTTTCCGACTCGTACTCGACGAGCACACTGTTCTCGCCAAACCGGCAGTAGGCACGGTTCCCACCTACGTCGGGCGTGACCAGCAGGGCCCCGGCGGCCAGCGCTTCGAGCCCCGGGAGGTAGAACCCCTCCTCCTGGTTGGGACAGGCCAGGAAGACATCGGCCCAGTGATAGAGCTCGCGTAGCTCCTTCCAGCCGACCGTCTCACCAATGGAGCGGAACTCGAACCGGGGGTC